>CAVLCF010000106.1:0-45058 GCA_963661735.1 bacterium
GGTACGCACGGTGGTGTGAGAGGTCGGGGCTATGTAGCCCCTCCTACTCGATTTGAAAATATGGTACGATGGGTGTAACCTTGCAATACCGGAAGCTTACTATCAGGGTGAAGGACAAAACAAAAAAGGAGTGATCCCGCGTGGAAGACGCAAAAATCATCGCTTTGTTCTGGCAACGGAACGAGCAGGCCGTGAAGGAGACCGACATTGCCTACGGCCGGAAGCTCTACAACCTGTCCAACCGGATCCTGAACAACCGGGAGGACGCGGAGGAAAGCGTCAGCGACACCTATATGGAGACCTGGAAATCCATCCCGCCCCAGCGCCCCAGCTACTTTTATGCCTTTCTGGCGTCCATTTGCCGCAATCTCTCCCTGAACCGGCTGGACTGGCGCATGGCCGCCAAGCGGAACGCCGAGGTGGTTTCGCTTACCCAGGAAATGGAGCAGTGCATTCCGGACCGGCTGCACGGTTCCCAGGCGGACGCCCTGGCGCTGCGGCAGGCGCTGGAAAGCTTTCTGGAGAGCTTGCCCAGAGACAGCCGCCTGATCTTCCTGCGCCGCTATCTGTACGTGGAGACCGTGGCGGAGATCGCGGCGCGGTACGGCATCAGCGAAAGCAAGGTCAAGACCCAGCTTCACCGCACCCGGAAGAAGCTGCACGACTATCTTGTCAAGGAGGGGATTTACGCATGAACGGAAAAGAACTGCTGACCGCTCTGGGCAATATCGACCCCAGATACTACGACGAGGCGGAGAACGCCGCTCTTGTCTCCCGAAAAGTCCCTCTTCGGAAAACGCTGCTGGTTGCCGCCATCATTGCCCTGACGCTGCTGCTGGTGGGCTGCGCGGTGGTTTACGCCCTGCGGCTTCAGGATATGTCCATCGGCAAGGAAACCTATACCCAGGACTTTGGAACCGACGGGCGGAAAATCGACCCTATTGAGAAGACCCGGGACGTTATGACCCTCTATGGCCACAGCGGAGATCCCATCCAGCAGGCATTGACGGAATGGTTCGATTTCCGGAATGCCTACGATCCCGACGGGGCTCTGATGGACAACGATCCGGACCATCCCGAAATTCCCAATCAGTACGAATACACCTACGGCTGCTATACGCCGGAAATGGTCGCGAAGGTGGACGAGATCGCCGCGAAATACGGCCTCAGGCTTCTGGAGGAGTGGATCCCCATCCAGGCCTGGCAGGGAGACGCGTTCCTTGAAGAAACCGGCATCGGTTCTTTCGCTTTGCCGGACAGCGGCGCGGAGATCACCCGCATTGCCGGCATGTACTTCCCGCCCTATAACTTTTCTCTGGAATTCGAGCTGAGGACGGACGCACTGGATATCCGGCTCGGCGGAAAGGTCCGCTACGCCCGGAAGGACTATTTCCCGAAGGCTTTCCCGGAGGGGATGGATCTGACGGACTTTGAGCAGTGGAACATAACCGCCCCCGACGGGACCGCCCTCCTGCTGGCGCGTAACAGCAAGGGCGATGGGTACATCATTGCCGAGCAGGAAAACGCCATGCTGATCTATGTGCTGGACGGCAATTTCTCCGGCAGCGCCTACCCCGGGGCGGACGAGATCATTACGAAGGAGCAGATGGAAGCAGTCGCCTCCGTCCTCAATTACGCCGTTTCTCCCCAGGCCCCGGACCGGGCTGCCTTTGAGCGGCGGCTGCAGGAAATTCAGGATGCCCACGACGCGGCAAATACCTATGCGCCGGAGACATTCGGCAGCTTTTCGGACTATCTTAAAACCGATACCCGGATCTATGACGACGCGCTGCAATACTGCTTCTACGACCTGACCGGCGACGGCGTAGACGACCTGCTATTGGGCCAGGCGGGAGCCTTTGAAAAGTGCCTCTATCTCGACGGCGGGGAGGTCTATACCTGGTACGGGGGAAACACCTATGTATGCGAAAACGGGATCCTGGAGGATTACAGCGCCCACGAAATATTTGAGGATCATCTCTACAGCACACCAAACTTCAATCCCCATCCCAGCGATATGGACGTATCGGGAAATGCCATTCTGTATCTGAATTGTACAAGAGGGAAATGGAGCTTCACGGAGTATGGTGTCTCCGACGACGCCGTCGAGATCACGCCCGAGGAGGCCCAGGCCATCATGGCCCGGTATCCTCGTGTGGAGCTGAACTGGCTGCCGCTGATGGAGTACCCCCTTTCGGAAAACGCCACCCTGGGAGACTATCTGAACGAAAAGGACGTCCGTCTGTCCGGAGAAGCCCTGCGGCAGCGCTACAGAGACGAGCTGCTGGGCATGCAGGACATGCACTATAGCCACTACCGGATTCTGGACATCAACGGGGACGGGGTGGACGATCTGCTGCTGAAGGGTCAGGATGATTCCTTTACCGGCGCCACGGACTTTTACTGGATCGCCCTGACCTACCGCTACGGACAGATCATCGGCTTCGGCGGCGATTTCTATCTGTGCGAAAACAACGTCCTGGAACGGACGCGCACCCGCCACGCGGGAGATATAGGGGTCGAAAAGCAGGGGCATGTATTCCTGCGCTATAATGGGTTCCGGAGGGAGAATCTTGACCAGGTCATTTACAACAAGTCCACCGCCGGCTGGCAGACCGACTGGTGGGACGAGGAACCCATCTCCGAGGCAGAGGCCCAGGCAATCCTTGCCAAATACCCCCGCATCGATCAGGGCATGCGGCCTATATCCGAGCTTCTGGAGTGATTTTCCGGATGCCGTCAAAAAATGCCCCGGCAAAAGCCGGTCATCCTCCGCTGGAGATCTCAGAAGGTATGGTCTGAGATCCACGGCTGAGGATGACCGGCTTTTTGCCGAAAATCGGGCAGAATATTCCCATGCGTCTTGCAATTTTCCCCGGGGGAGTGTAGAATGGGTCTGAATACAGGGAAGGGAAAGGGATCCTCATGAAAAAGAGAAGAACCGCAAACCTGATGATGGTTCTGATTATTGCGGCCATCGTCATCGCCGGTGTGGCTGCGGCGTTGATGCTGAAAACCAATGCCGGCAATGGTCTGGGCAGTCAGTATAAGATACAGAAGCTCCAGGACAACGCCGTAATCACACCCGGCCAGGAGGACCACGTTTGTACCATTACCATTGTGTGCGATACCATCCTGGATAACACGGACAATCTGAATGAGGAAAAGGCCCCCTTTGTGCCCAAGGACGGAACGATTCTCCCGAAAACCAGGGTCAGCTTTGCGGAGGGAGATACGGTGTTTGAGGTGCTGAACAAGGTCTGTGAGGCCGCGGATATTCAGATCGAGTACAGCTATACCCCACTGTATGAGAGCTATTACATTGAGGGCATCAACCATTTGTATGAGTTTGATGTGGGACCGGAGTCCGGCTGGATGTACAAGGTGGATGAGTGGTTCCCCAACTACGGCTGCTCCGCCTATAAGCTGCAAGACGGACAGGATATTGTCTGGTGCTATACCTGCAACGGCTTGGGGGCGGATGTGGGTGAAGTCTGGATGGGCGACTGATATGCAGGACGCTTTCTCCAAACGCCATCCGGCGGTGAATTTTGCCTTTTTCCTGGGGGCCATTGGCTGCGCCGTGGTCATCCAGCACCCGGCCTACCTGGCGGTGGGGATCACCAGCGGGGTATGCTATTATCTCCTGCTCCATGGGCGGAAGGGAATCAGGAGCATCCTGGCTATGCTGCCTGTTTTCCTGATTCTCTCCCTTGCCAATCCCTTATTTAACCATTATGGGGACCGGGTGCTGTTCCGGTATTTCGGCAAACCCTATACCCTGGAAGCCCTGCTCTATGGATTGGCGATCGGCGGTATCTTTTTAGAAATGCTGCTGTGGTTTGGGTGCTACAACGCCGTGCTTACCAGCGACAAATTTACGGCCCTGTTCGGCAACCTGATTCCGGCGCTGTCCCTGCTGCTGGTGATGGTGCTGCGCCTGATTCCCAATTTAATGCGCAAGGCCGCCCAGATCGCCGGGGCCAGAAAGTCCATCGGCAAGGGAGCCGCCGAGGGCGATACCAACAAAGAAAAGCTGGAGGACGGAATGTCCATCCTGGGTGCGCTGACCTCCTGGGCTTTGGAGGGCAGCGTGGTCACAGCGGACTCCATGCGCAGCCGGGGCTACGGCACTTCCAAGCGCACCAGCTTTATGATCTACCGCATGACCGGCCTGGACTTCGGGCTGCTGGCGGCGCTGGTGCTTCTATTCCTGCTGGCTGTTTTTGTAGGCGATAAGACGGCGAATTTTACTCCAACCATGGATATAGCAAAGATAGACGGCTGGAACAGCCTGGGATTGATTGCCTATGCAGCATTCCTATTATTGCCTACGGCACTACACATAAAGGAGGCCATACAGTGGCACATTTCGAGATCAAGGATTTGACATTTTCCTACGCCGCCGCGAAGGGAAAGAACAGTCTGGAAAACGTCAGTCTGTCTATTGAGCAGGGAGAGTTTCTGGTCCTCTGCGGCAAGTCCGGCAGTGGGAAAAGTACCCTCCTGCGGCAGCTGAAAACTGTCCTCACACCCAACGGCAAGCGCACCGGGGAAATCCGCTTCCGGGGCGTTCCTCTGAAACAAGTATCTGACCGGGACCAGTCCGAGAAGATCGGCTTCGTCATGCAGAACCCAGACGACCAGATCGTCACGGACAAGGTCTGGCACGAGCTGGCTTTCGGACTGGAAAGCCTGGGCTGTGACCAGAAAACCATGCGGGGCCGGGTGGCGGAAATGGCCTGCTACTTCGGCATCCAGGATTGGTTCCACCGGGATGTGGCGACACTCTCCGGCGGCCAGAAGCAACTGCTGAATCTGGCCTCCATTATGGCTATGCAGCCGGAGGTCCTGATCCTGGACGAGCCTACCAGCCAATTGGATCCCATCGCGGCCAGCGACTTTCTGAACACCGTCCGCAAGATCAATACGGAGCTGGGTACTACCGTTATCATCACCGAGCACCGGCTGGAGGACATTTTCCCTTACGCGGACCGGGCGGTGGTCATGGACAAGGGTTGCGTCATTGCGGACGATGCCCCCGGAAAAGTCGGCCAGCTTCTTTTCGCCCAGGACAATCCTATGTTCGCCGCCATGCCCACGCCAGTTCGGGTCTACTACGGCGCGGGCGGTAAGGGTGAAAGCCCCCTGACGGTTCGTCAGGGCCGCGGCTGGCTCAGCCGGGAGTTCCCGGAGAAGCCTCAAAAGAACGCCATTCCCGCCCCGGCCCTGCCGGAGGAAATCGAGAATCCGGCGCTTACTTTGAAAGAGCTGTGGTTCCGCTACGAGAAGGACAGTCCCGATATTCTCCGGGGCGTCAGCGCGGAGATTCCCGCCGGGAGCCTATACGCCATTCTCGGCGGCAACGGCGCGGGCAAGTCCACAACACTGAAAGCCATCTCCGGCATCTGCCGTCCCTATCGTGGCAAGGTGACGCTGTTTGGCAAGCCAATTGAAAAATACAAATCTTCGGAGCTGTTCCATGGCTGTCTCGCCATGCTTCCCCAGGACCCCAAGAGCCTGTTCGTCAAGAAAACCGTCCGGGAGGACCTTTCGGAAATGACCAGGGACAAATCGGCAATTGACCGCGTTGCGGCCCTATGCCAGGTCACGGAGCTGCTGGACAGTCACCCCTATGACCTCTCCGGCGGCGAACAGCAGCGGGCGGCGTTGGCAAAGGTACTGCTGACCACTCCCAGGCTGCTTCTGCTGGACGAGCCGACCAAGGGCATCGACAGCTTCTTCAAAGAGACCTTTGCTGAAATCTTGGCTGATCTCAAAAAGCAGGGTATCACCATTGTCATGGTCTCCCACGATGTGGAGTTCTGCGCCCGCTACGCCGATGTGGTCAGTATGTTCTTTGACGGCCAAATCCTGACTACCGATACCCCCAGACGGTTCTTTGGCTCCAACAGCTTCTATACCACTGCCGCCCACCGCATGAGCCGCCATGTGTTTGGGGGCGCGGTGACAGCGGAAGATGTAATCAGCCTTTATAAAGAAAACAAGGAGGCAGCAACATGAAAAAATCTCACATTGCTACGCTCCTGATTTTTCTATTAATCATCCCGGCCACGCTGTACTTCGGCCTCCGGCTGACGGGCAGAGCCTACTATCTGACCAGTACTTTGGTGATTATTGAAATCATCATCCCGTTCCTGCTGGCATTCGAGCGCCGTAAGCCCCAGGCCCGGGAGCTGGTGGTGATCGCCGTCCTCTCGGCCCTGGCCGTGGCGGCAAGAGTTGTCATTCCCATTCCCAATTTCAAGGCGATTTTTGCCATTATTATGCTCTCCGGCATGGCTTTCGGCCCGGAGGCGGGGTTCCTGGTTGGCGCTGTCTCCGCCTTTGCCAGCAACTTCTTCTATGGTCAGGGCGCTTACACCCCCTGGCAGATGTTTGCCTATGGGGCCGGCGGAATGCTGGCGGGCTTTCTGTTTGCCAAAGGCAGGCTGCCCCAGAAGCGCTGGTTCATGGCTGCGTTTGGCTTTCTGGCCTGCGTCCTGTTCATCGGCCCGCTGCTGGATACCTGTACCGTGTTTCTGACCCTGCCCATCATCAACGCCCAGACGGCATGGCCGCTTTACGTTTCCGGTTTTCCTGTGAATATCAGCCAGGGAATTTGTACGGCCCTGACCATGGTGCTGTTTGGTCCGGCGCTGTTGGAAAAGCTGGATCGGGTGAAGCTGCAATACGGCATGACGGAGGACGAAGATGGGGTTTGAAGCCTGCCATCCGGCGGTGAACTTCATTTTCTTCGCCGCCGCCATCTATGGAGCCGTGAGTTTCAAGCACCCGGTATTCTTGGCAATAGCGTATCTTTGCGCCTTTGCCTACAGCGTCAAACGCTGCGGCAAGCGGGCGGTAGCGTTTAATCTGGGATTATTGCCTCTGATTCTGGTGTTCACCTTGTACTACAGTTCCTATCACCATTTCGGTGTCACGGTCTGGAAGAAGAACTTCGTTGGCAACAACATGACCCTGGAGAGCTTTGTCTATGGCCTGGTTATCGGCCTGCGGTTCACGACGCTGTGTATGTGGCTGGAAGCCATGTTCCGGGTGGTGTCCTCGGACAAGGTGGTGTACCTGTTCGGGAAAATCAGCCCTCGGCTGTCCCTGTTTCTTACCATCCTGCTGCGGTTGATTCCAAGAATCGGACAGGAGGCGGGAAGAATCAACCTGGCCCAGAAGGGCATTGGCCGGGGCAGCAATCAGGGCAATCTCTTCCGGCGGTTTCTCAACGGCCTGCGGATATTCTCTATGCTGATTACCTGGATGATCTCGGCATTGGCTTTGGAAGCGGATTCCATGCGTTCCCGGGGAAGTCTTCTCCGGGGCCGGACGGCCTTCTCCACTTACCGTTTTGACAACCGGGACCGGGCCTTTGTGATTGCGCTGTTTGGCTGTATCACTTTGACGGCTATGGGCGTAATTCTTGGAGCCAGCAAAATGTGGTACAACCCCAGGATTGTCTGGCGGCCCCTGAATGGGATCGGCGTGTTGACGGCCATCGGCTATCTGATCCTCTGCCTGATGCCCATGGGCCTGGAGCTGTGGACGGAATACCGCTTCCGGAAAGCGAGAGCCGGATAACGGACCGCCGTACTCCGGCGGCCCAGGGTTTTGCCCGCAAAAAAATGTGCAGCCCATGAAAAAAATGTTGACCTCTATGGCTTTTTCGGTTATAATGAGCGGGTATGGCCGTGAAGGCCTGTCCATTTGTGTTGCTGCGGCCGGTTTCCGGCTGTCGAGCATATGATTCTGAGAGAAAACAGGAGGTGTATCCGTAATGAAGCGTACCTATCAGCCCAGCAACCGTCACCGTTCCAAGGTCCACGGTTTCCGCCAGAGAATGGCTACCGCCAATGGCCGCAAGGTGCTGGCCCGCCGTCGTGCAAGAGGCCGCAAGGTTCTGTCCGCCTGATGCGCAGCCCCTGTAGAACACAAGGTAATACGCGCGCATAAGCGAAACGGGAGCTACAGCGGGGTGAATGACGCATTCGCCCCGCTCCCTTTTTAGGAGTAATCGTCGATGAAGTTTTCCAGCAGCCTGAAGCTCAACCACATCTTCCAGCGCCTGTACCACACCCAGGGTTTTGCTGACGGGAATATGGTCCTTTACGCCCGGCGCAACCGCCTGGGCCGCAACCGGGTGGGCATTACGGTCAGCAAAAAGCTGGGTCATGCCGTGGTCCGCAACCGTACCCGCAGAAGACTGCGGGAAATCTACCGGCTGCATGAGACGCAGTTCACCCCGGGCTGGGACATTGTGGTGGTGGCCCGCAGCCGCGCTGTGGAAACCCCTTTTGAAAAGCTGACGGAAAGCTATCTGCGCCTTGCCCGAAAGGCGGGCCTGCTCCGGCAGGAGGAAGAGACGTGAAACGTTTTCTATTGGCGCTGATCCGATTTTACTCCAGGTGTATTTCGCCTTATTTTCCCGCCCGCTGCCGCTACCGACCTACCTGTTCCGCCTACGCCTACGAAGCTATTCAAAAATACGGCACCGTAAAGGGCGGCTGGCTGGCCATCAAGCGTCTGGCCCGCTGCCATCCCTTTTCCCATCGGGATATTTACGACCCCGTACCGTGACTTCCATAAGGAGGAAAGTCCATGTTACTGTCATTTCACATTGCCGACATCATTCAGGTGCCCTTCGGCTACCTGATGGAGCTGCTGTACCGGCTGACGGGCAGCTACGGTATGGCTCTGATCCTGTTTGCCATTCTGGTGCAGCTGGTTTTGCTGCCCGTTACCGCCAAGTCCAAGAAGAGCATGATGAAAATGTCCCGCCTGACCCCCAGAATGCAGGACATCCAGCGCCGCTACGCCGATGACCCCAACCGCCAGAACCAGGCCATCCAGGAGCTGTATAAGGAAGAGGGCGTCTCCATGGGCGGCGGCTGCCTGTGGAGCTTCGTGCCCATGCTGCTGCTGATCCCTCTGTATACCGTGGTCCGGCAGCCCATTGTGTACATGCTCCACGAGAACCTGGACGTTGCCAACCAGATCATTGAGATCATCAAGGGCCTGAACCCCGATCTCTTTACCGGCAACGCCTATTACCACCAGATGATCGCGGCCCAGTATATCCCCCAGTACGCGGAACAGATCAAGGCGGCCATCCCTGCCATCAGCGATCTGGCCCTGGGCGGCATCAATTTCGGCTTTATCGGCATTGACCTGGGCGCTGTGCCCCAGTTCAATGTATTCGCCTCCACCTGGGCCTGGAACTGGGCCCATATCGGCGCGCTGCTGATCGCCCTGTCCTCCGCCGGATATCAGGTGGTGTCCATGCTTATTATGCAGAAGCAGAATGACTCCCTGGTAACAAACAAGGACGGCATCCAGGACAAGGAGGCCGTGGAGAATTCCCAGTCCGCCCAGACCAACAAAATGATGATAATCATGATGCCTCTGATGATGCTGTGGATCGGCTTCACCGTTCCCTGCGCGCTGTCCCTGTACTGGTTCGTGGGCGGCGTGGTCCGTACCATCGAGGACGTGATCCTGAACAAGCGCTACCGCAAGATCTATGACGCCGAGGACGCTGAGCGCCTGAAGCGCCGCATGGAGCAGGACAAGATCGAGGCTGAGAAGGAGCGCATCCGTGCCCAGCGCCGGGCCGAGAACCCTGACGGCATTACCGAGAACACCAGCAAGAAGCGGCTGCAGAAGCAGCAGCGGGATCAGGAGAGCGCCGCCAAGGAGGCCGCCGCCCGGGAATACGCCGCCAAAAAGGGAAAGGCAGTTGAGGACAAACCCGAGAAGGAAGCTCTCTCCGGCATTGCGGACCGCCCCTACTGCAAGGGCCGTGCCTACGACCCCAACCGTTACGCCCAGAACAGCGAGGAGGAATAAGCTATGGAAAAGACCCTTGTCGCCAGCGGTAAGACCATTGATCTGGCCATTGAATCCGCCCTTTCCCAGCTGGGCCTGGACCGGGACAGCGTGTCCGTTCAGGTTTTGCAGCAGGCCAAAAGCGGCTTTCTTGGCTTCGGCGCCCAGCTTGCCAAGGTTCAGGTGACTTATGAAGCCCCGGACCCCGTGCCCGAGGCCCCCAAGGTGGCCCTGTCCTCCGCTTCCCGGAAGGCAAAGCCCGCCGCACCCAAGCCTGAGGCACCCAAGCCCGCGCCTGTCAAAGCAGAGCCGGTGAAGCCCGTGGAGCCCAAGACGGAAGCGCCCAAGGCGGAGCCTGTCAAGGAGGCAAAGCCCGAGGCCCCCAAGGCCCAGCGGCCCCAGCAGCCCAAGGCCCCCAGGGAGCAGAGACGGGAACCAAGAGAACCCCGCGAGCCGAAAACGCCCGCCGCACCCAAGGCGTATGCCCCCGTGGAGCCCGGCTCCGTGGAGGAGAAAATCGAAGTCTTCCTGAAGGGCCTGCTGGAGCACATGGATTCCAAGGCTGTGCCCCATTGCTGGAAGGAAGAGGGCAATGCCTACCAGGTGGAGCTGGTCGGTGAGGACCTGGGCTACCTGATCGGCCGCCGGGGCGACACCCTGGACGCCATTCAGCACCTGTGCAACTATGCCGTGAACCGGGAAGTGGAGGGCCACATCCGGGTGAACGTGGATGCCGAGTCCTACCGCCAGAAGCGGGAGGAGAGTCTGCGCCGCTATGCCCGCAAGAAGGCCCAGCAGGTTCTGAAGGCCCGCCGCCGCACCACCCTGGAGCCTATGAACGCCTATGAGCGCCATGTGATCCATGCTGCCCTGCAGGATATGGAAAACATCACCACCCATTCCACCGGCGTAGAACCCAACCGCTGCGTGGTCATTGAGTACGTCCGCTGAAGCTTTCCCCGCCTCCCCAAAAGGGAGACGGGGAATTTTTGCATTTGGGCGGAAAATGTGATATACTAATTCAATTGACAATGTACAATTGACAGTTTAGGTATTTCCTTCGGAAATAATTCAAAAAAATTTTCCGGACCGTGTAACCCTTGAAAGACTTTCCTGTCTTTATCAGTGAGGACGCTTATGAACGACAATGAGATTATCGAGCTGTTTTTTCAGCGAAACCAGGACGGGATCCTGGAGGCGCAGCAAAAATACGGGGCTTACTGCCAAAGCGTGGCCCGGAATATCCTGGGCAGCGAGGAGGACAGCCGGGAGTGTCTGAACGACCTGTGGCTCCGGGCCTGGAACGCCATTCCGCCCCAGAGGCCCAGGCTGCTGAAGGCATGGCTGGCCAAGGTCATCCGGAATCTCGCCATCAACCGTTGGGAGGCAAACGCTGCCCAGAAGCGGGCGGGAGACCTTTATGCGCTGTCCCTCAGCGAGCTGGATGAGTGCGTTCCGGACCCTCGAACCACGGAGGAGCGGACCTATGTCCGGGAGCTGACCCAGGCCCTGAATACCTTTTTGGAGACAGAGCAGGCAATCGACCGGAAAATTTTCGTCAGCCGGTATTTCTACTGCGAATCCACAGCCGACACGGCGGAAAAGCTGGGACTGACAGAGGGCCAGGTGAAGGTCCGTCTCCACCGGTGCCGTGAGCGGCTGCGGAAGTATCTGCGGACCCATGAATTCGATATGTAAGGAGCCTGAGGACCATGGACAAACAGCGTGCCATTGCCAAAGCTGTTACGGGGCTGGACAGCCGCTATATTGAAGAAGCGGACCAACCCGAAAAACAAGAAAAGAAGCGTCCCATCTGGAAGCCGGCCCTCGCTGCCGCAGCCTGCGTGCTGCTGGTGCTGGGAGCGTCCCTTTTCCGCCCGGCGCCGTTAAAAGTCAGGGTAAATGGGCAGAATGTGCTGCGGAGGACGGTCAGCTACAGCCGGGACGCTGACGCCCAGGTTATGCGGCTGTCCCTGGAAACGGAGATCCCTCTGACGCTGGACCCGGGGACGAAGGGCAGCCTGACTCTGACTGCCGATGAAAACAGTGCCCTCCTGCTGGACGGTCAGGAAGTCCACGAGCTGACCCTGACGGAAAAGACGGTTTGCACCTGGGTACTTTTGCCCGGCGCGGACGGGTACTTCCTGCAGCTCCGGCAGGGGGATCAGGACTGGTGCCTCCAGGCTGTTCCCGAGGACACCGGCGCCATCACCATCTGCCAGGTGCGGTAACGCACCGGAAAGGAAAATGAATTATGAAAAAGTTTATCTCTCTGCTTCTCTGCGGCGTCCTGAGCGCCGGAATTTTAACGGGCTGCGGCAAGGCTGATACCAAGCCCACAACCGCACCCACTACGGAAACCTCCACCGAGGCCCCTACGGAGGAGACCAAGACAACAGCCTCCTATGAAAGCGCCCAGGCGCTGCTGGAATCCGTTCACGCCGCCATGAAAGAGGAATTCCCTGCCGCCGGCGGCGACGAGGCCCATGCGGCGGAAGACGTGGGCAGCTTTGACATCAGCGCCTATGGCGACAGCTTCCGGGCCCAGATCCTGGTGGACGACAGCCTTGTGGCACAGGTCAAACCCGAGGCGGCCACCCTGCTGCACATGATGAACACCAATACCTTCTGCGCCGCCGCCATGCAGCTGACGGACGTCGCCAACGCGGAGCGCTTTGCGGAGGACTACAAGACTCTGGTCCAGAGCCACCACTGGATGTGCGGCTTCCCGGACACGGTGGTCGTTCTGGCCCTGGGGGACTATATCCTGACGGCCTACGGCCATGACGACCTGATCCAGGACTTCAAGACCGCCGCCCAGGGCCTGGGCGCGGACCTGCTGGTAGAGGCCCCCGCCGAGGCGTAAAGAAATAGAATAGAGTTGCGCCGCCTGCGAAAGCAGGCGGCGCGGTTGAAAGGAATCCACATGATCTTCTCCAGCATCCCATTTTTATACTATTTTCTCCCCGCGGCGCTGATTCTCTATTATCTGGCCCCGAAAAAGGCTCGCAACGCGGTGCTGCTTCTGGTAAGCCTGGTGTTTTACGGCTGGGGAGAGCCCAAATATCTGCCGGTGATGCTGGGAAGCACGGCTCTGGGCTATCTGTTCGGGCTGGCCCTGGGGGCGGTGAAGAAACCGTTGGCGCGTAAGGCATTGCTGGCGGCATCTGTTTTGTCCTGTCTGGGTGTTCTGGTGTATTTTAAGTATACGGACTTTTTCCTGGCCAACCTGAACGCCCTTTTCGGCACGGATTGGAAGCTCCTGGGGCTTGCGCTGCCTGTGGGGGTGAGCTTTTATACCTTCCAGATCCTGAGCTATACTGTGGACGTGTACCGGGGGGACGCGGCGGTGCAAAGGAATCCCATCGACCTGGCCTGCTACGTGACCATGTTTCCCCAGCTGATCGCGGGGCCTATCGTCCGCTATACGGACGTGGCCCGGCAGCTGCGGGACCGGGCCTATACCCGGGAGAACAGGACCCAAGGCATGACCCGGTTTTTGATCGGCCTGGGCAAGAAAATTCTGCTGGCAAACCTTTTGGGAGAGGTCTGCGCCGCCTGGCGGGCGACCCAGGACGGCAGCGTACTGTTCTCCTGGCTCTATGCCGTGAGCTACACGCTGCACATCTATTTTGACTTCTCCGGCTACAGCGATATGGCCCTCGGCCTGGGGAAGCTTCTGGGCTTTGCTTTTCCGGAAAACTTCAATTATCCCTATATCGCGGCCAGCGTCACGGACTTCTGGCGGCGGTGGCATATGTCCCTGAGCGCCTGGTTCCGGGACTATGTGTATATTCCCCTGGGCGGCAATCGGAAGGGCAGGGGAAAGCAGCTGCGCAATATTCTGATTGTCTGGCTGCTGACGGGCTTCTGGCATGGGGCCGCCTGGAATTTCCTCTGCTGGGGGTTGTACTTCGGGGCCCTGCTGATATTGGAAAAGCTGGTGCTTCTGAAATTTCTGGAAAAGCACCGGGGCTTTGGACATGTGTACCTGCTGCTGGCAGTCGTTTTCGGCTTCGTGCTTTTTGATGCCTCCAGCCTGCAAGGGGCTTGGGACTGCGTCCGGGGGATGCTGGGCCTGAACGGACTGCCGCCGGTATCTGCCGAGGGGCTGTATCTTCTGCGGAGCAATTTTGTTTTGCTGGTGGTTTCCGCCATTGGAGCCACGCCTTTCCCCAAAATGCTGGCCCAAAAGCTGGACGCATACAGCCCAACGGCTGCCGCCATTTTGCGGCCCCTGGCCCTGTGCGTACTGCTCCTGACCTGTACCGCCTTTCTGGTGGACGGATCTTATAACCCCTTCTTGTATTTCCGGTTCTGACAGAACCATATGCTGCCGGGAGGAAACCCTATGCCTTCGATCAAAAAACGACTATTCTGGGCTTTGCCCATTCTTTATATTGCCCTGACACTGGCCTGTTGGCTGCATACGCCCAATGGGGAATCCCTTTCTGAGCGGCGGAAGCTGGCGCAGCTGCCCAAAATCACCTGGAGCGGCATCCAAAGCGGAAGCTTTGCCTCGAATTTTGAAAGCTACACCCAGGATCAGTTTCCCCTGCGGGAGACCTTCCGGCAGGCCAAGGCCCTGTTTTCCACCAAGATTCTTGGAAGAAAAGACAATAATCAAATTTATGAAAGCGAAAATGGTTTTCTTGCCAAGCTGGAATACCCCATGAACGAGGCATCCATCGACTATGCCGCTTCCCGGTTCCAGGCGGTGTATGACCGGTATCTGGCAGGCAGCGACCGGGTCTATGTGTCCCTGATTCCGGACAAGACGGCATTCCTGGACGGTATTCCCAAGCTGGACCATGCCGCTTTTGCCGAACGCCTGGGAGAGAAAACGTCATTCGCCCATTTTATCGACATTTCGGATACCCTGACCCTGGACAGCTTCTATAGGACCGATACCCACTGGCGGCAGGAGGCCCTGGGGTCGACCGCAAAGACCATAGCCATGGCCATGGGGAAGAAATTGGCCATGGAATACGAAACGAGATTTGGAAAAAAGGACTTTCTGGGTGTCTATGCCGGTCAGTCGGCGCTGCCGGTGTCCGGAGAACCGCTGTATTACCTGTGGAACGACGCCTTTGACAGCCTGGAAATTCAGGACCGGGAGAATGGCAGGCCCATGGGTGTCTATGACTTCACCGCGCTGAATGGCCGGGACCCCTACGAAATGTACCTCTCCGGTTCTCTGTCTCTGATAACGGTGAAGAACCCCAACGCGGCCTCAAATGACAAGCTGATTCTTTTCCGGGATTCCTTCGGCAGCAGCATCGCACCCTATTTCTTTGAGAGCTATGCCGAGGTTACGCTGGTGGACATCCGATATCTGCCTGTGGAACGCCTGGGGAACTTTCTGGACTTTACAGACAGCGATGTCCTTTTCCTCTACAGCACATCGGTGCTCAACAACAGCGAGACATTGAAATGAAGGAAGAGTCTACGATTGAAAACTTCCTGCTGTTATATTTATCTGGCCATCCCATCCATTCCGTGCTATAATGAATATAGAACGGAGAGGAGGCAACGCCTGTGAAACTGACGTTTTTGGGAGCCACCCATGAGGTGACGGGCAGCTGTACCATGGTGGAGTGCCGCGGCACCGTTGGCCTGGTGGACTGCGGTATGGAACAGGGGAAGGACTGCTTTGAGAACCAGAGCCTGCCCGTAAGCCCTGCGGGGCTGGATTTTGTCCTGCTGACCCATGCCCACATCGACCACTCGGGGCTTCTGCCCCTGCTGACGAAGAACGGCTTCCGGGGCCGCATCTACGCCACGGAGGAGACGACCAACCTCTGCGGCATCATGCTGAAGGACTGCGCCCATATCCAGGAGCAGGACGCCCAGTGGAAAACCCGGAAAAACGCCCGGGCGGGCCTGCCGCCGGAGGAGCCGCTGTACTCCGTGGCGGATGCGGATGCCTGTCTGAAGCGTTTCCGGCCCTGCCCCATGGGGCAGAAAATCCCCATTGCCGAGGGCATTGCGGTCCGCTTTGTAAACGCCGGGCATCTGCTGGGTTCCGCCTCCATTGAGGTGTTTCTGACGGAAGGGGAGCAGACCCGGAAAATGGTGTTCTCCGGAGACCTGGGCAACAAGGACCTGCCCATTCTGCGGGGAAAGGACTATATCCGGGACGCGGACTATGTAATGATCGAGTCCACCTACGGAGACCGGCTCCATACCCCTTGCCCGGACCCTACGGCCTTTCTGGCCCAATGCATCCGGGAGACTCTGAACGCCGGGGGCAATCTCATTATTCCCGCCTTTGCCGTGGGCCGCACCCAGGAAATGCTGTACCTCATCCGGGAGGTCAAGGACCAGGGGCTGGTGCAGGGGGAGTTCCCGGTGTATGTGGACAGCCCGCTGGCCATCGAGGCCACCGGCGTTTTCCTGCAATGCGGGGCGGAATGCCTGGACGACGAGACCAACGCCCTGATCCGCCGGGGGGTAAATCCGCTGATGTTCCCGGGACTGCACCTGGCCGTCACCAGCGATGAGTCAAAGGCCATCAACATGGACCCCACCCCCAAGGTTATTATTTCCGCCAGCGGCATGTGCGAGGCGGGCCGCATCCGGCACCACCTGAAGCACAACCTGTGGCGGGAGAACTGCATGGTGCTCTTCGTGGGCTACCAGGCGGAGGGGACCCTGGGCAGGAGCCTGCTGGACGGCGGAATCAAAACCGTAAAGCTCTTCAATGAAGAGGTGGCGGTGAACGCGAAGATTCGCTCCATGCCCGGTAAGAGCGGCCACGCGGACCAGGCGGGCCTGCTGGACTGGCTGGAGCACTTTGAAGAAAAGCCCCGGCGGGTCTTCGTCAACCACGGCGAGGACAGCGTGGTGACGTTTTTTGCGGGTCTTATTCACGAAAAGCTGGGCATCCAGACCACCGCCCCCTATTCCGGCGCGGTCTTCAATCTGGCCTCCGGGAAGTTCGAGTACGAACCCGAGGGCGTTCCGGTGGTCAAAACGGCTGAAAAGCCTGCCACGGCCCGGAAGAACAGCCTGTACGAAAAGCTGCTTGCCGCCCTGGGCCGCCTGAGCGTGATCGTGAAGAACATGAAGGGGAGAACCAATAAGGATGTGGGCAGACTGACGGATCAGATCAATCAGCTGTGCGATAAATGGCAGTGAATTGAGGCGCGCCCAGTGCGACTGCATGGCTACACCTATACAAAAACCACAGCGCGGAATCGTTTCCGCGCTGTGGTTTTTGGCATCCGGGAAAGAAAAAACCGATTGACAAACGAAAGCCAATCGGGTATAATGATGTTCCATACTGTGGCAGTATGCCGTTTTGAGGATTTCCTCCTCAGATATGACCATTCTACCACAGGAAGGGGCGGCTGTCAAGAGGGTAATTTAGTGAAATTGACAACCTGCCCGAGCGTATCAACAACACACATTCGGATGAAAGGCTGTGATGATCCATATGGCAATGGTCAAGGACGTTATGTTCGGCAAGACCATGCGTAAATCCTACGCGAAGTATGAAGAGATCCTGGAAATCCCCAACATGCTGAAGATCCAGAAGGACTCCTACCAGTGGTTCCTGAAGGAAGGCCTGCGGGAGGTTTTCAAGGACGTCGGCACCATTACGGATTTCTCTGGCAAACTGGAGCTGAGCTTCCTGGACTACACCATGGAGGACAAGCCCAAGTATACCATTGAGGAATGCAAGGAGCGGGACGCTACCTACGCGAAGCCCATTAAGGTGCGGGTTCGCCTGCGCAACACAGAGACGGAAGTCATTACCGAACAGGACATCTTTATGGGCGATCTGCCTGTGATGACCAACGGCGGCAACTTCGTCATCAACGGCGCGGAGCGCGTCATTATCTCCCAGATCGTCCGTTCTCCCGGCATGTACTACGGCCATACCGTGGACAAGGCCGACCAGCACACCTACACCGCTACGGTGATCCCTTACCGCGGCGCCTGGCTGGAGTACGAGACCGACAGCACCAACGTTTTCTGGGTCCGCATTGACAAGAACCGGAAAATTCCCATCACCAGCCTGATCCGCGCCCTGGGCGTCCAGACCGATGAGCAGATCAAGGAGATGTTCGGCGAGGACGAGCGGATCCTGGCCTCCATTGAGAAGGACCCCTGCAAGACCCGGGAGGATTCCCTGCTGGAGATCTACCGCCGTCTGCGTCCCGGTGAGCCTCCCACGGTGGAGACCGCCGTGGCCCACCTGGAGGGCCTGCTGTTTGACTCCCACCGCTACGACGTCAGCAAGGTGGGCCGCTATAAGTTCAACAAGAAAATGGACATCTGGTCCCGGCTGTCCGGCCAGGAGGCCGCAGAGCCCATCGCCGATCCGCTGACCGGCGAGATTCTGGTCATGCCCGGCGACTTCGTCTCCCGTGCCCAGGCGCACGACCTGAGCAAGCGCGGCGTCAACAGAGCCGTCATTAAGGTCGGCGACACCAATGTGGTGGTCTTCTCCAACGGCATGGTGGACATGGCCGGCTTCGTGAATTTCGACCCCGCCGAATACGGCATCAAGGAGAAGGTCTGCTTCAATGTCCTGAAGGAAATGCTGGATGAGCTTGGCCCCGACGGCGACTGGAAGACCGCCATCGAGGAGCGCATGAACGACCTGATCCCCAACCACATCACTGTGGACGATATCATGGCCTCCATCAACTACCTGAACTGCGTGGCCATGGGCGTGGGTGTTCCCGACGACATCGACCATCTGGGCAACCGCCGTCTGCGCTGCGTGGGCGAGCTGCTGCAAAACCAGTTCCGCATCGGCTTCAGCCGTCTGGAGCGGGTCATCCGGGAGCGCATGACCGTCCAGGACCTGGATTCCGTTACGCCCCAGACCCTAATCAACATCCGGCCTGTCACCGCCGTTATCAAGGAATTCTTCGGTTCTTCCCCTCTGAGCCAGTTCATGGACCAGAACAACCCCCTGGCCGAGCTGACCCACAAGCGCCGTCTGTCCGCTCTGGGCCCCGGCGGCCTGAGCCGTGACCGGGCTTCCTTTGACGTCCGAGACATTCACTACACCCACTATGGCCGTATGTGCCCCATCGAGACCCCCGAAGGACCTAACATCGGTCTGATCAACTACCTGGCGACCTTCGCCCGGATCAATGAGTACGGCTTCGTGGAGGCTCCCTACCGGAAGGTGGACAAGGCTACCGGCTTTGTGACCCGCGACGTGGAGTACATGACCGCCGACGTGGAGGACGATTACTACGTCGGTCAGGCCAATGAACCTCTGGACGAGAACGGCTGCCTGAAGAATGCCCGTATTACCTGCCGTCACCGCAACGAGATCATCGAAGTGGACCGGAACATGATCGATTATATCGATGTGTCCCCCAGAATGATGATTTCCATCGCTACCTCTTTTATTCCCTTCCTGCAGAACGATGACGCCAACCGTGCTCTGATGGGTGCGAACATGCAGCGTCAGGCCGTGCCTCTGCTGACTACCGAGCCCCCTGTGGTCGCCACCGGTATCGAGCATAAGGCCGCCGTGGACAGTGAGGTCTGCCTGAAGGCCAGAAAGCCCGGTGTTGTCACCGCCGTTTCCGCCGACACCATTTCCCTCCGCTATGACGACGGCGAGACCGAGACCATGCATCTGACCAAGTTCGCCCGTTCCAACGCCGGCACCTGCATCAACCAGCGGCCCAACGTTGTGGTCGGCGAGCGCGTAGACACCCAAGAGATCATTGCCGACGGTCCCAGCTGTTCCAATGGCGAGGTGGCCCTGGGCAAGAACGTGCTCATCGGCTTCGTCACCTGGGAAGGCTATAACTACGAGGACGCCATCCTGCTGAACGAGCGCCTGGTCCGTGAGGATGTGTTCACCTCCATCCACATTGAGGAACACGAAACCGAGGCCCGGGACACCAAGCTGGGACCCGAGGAGATCACCCGGGATATTCCCAACGTGGGCGAGGACACCCTGAAGGATCTGGACGAAAACGGCATTATCCGCATCGGCGCGGAGGTCCATTCCGGCGACTACCTGGTGGGCAAGGTCACACCCAAGGGCGAAACCGAGCTGACCCCCGAGGAGCGCCTGCTGCGGGCCATCTTCGGCGAGAAGGCAAGAGAAGTCCGGGATACCTCTCTGAAGGTGCCGCATGGCGAGAGCGGCATTGTTGTGGACGTGAAGGTATTCACCAGAGAGAACTCTGATGAGCTGGCTCCCGGCGTTACCAAGTCCGTCCGCGTTATCATTGCCCAGAAACGGAAGATCTCCGTGGGCGATAAGATGGCCGGCCGTCACGGCAACAAGGGCGTTGTTTCCCGGGTCCTGCCCGAGGAGGATATGCCCTTCCTGCCCGATGGCACCCCTCTGGATATTGTGCTGAACCCCCTGGGCGTGCCTTCCCGTATGAACATCGGTCAGGTCCTGGAAGTCCATCTGGGCTATGCTGCCCGGGCTCTGGGCTGGAACGTTGCTACCCCCGTCTTTGACGGCGCCAACGAGAAGGACATCCGGGAGACCCTGAAGCTTGCCGGCCTGCGGGAGGATGGCAAGACCGTTCTCTACGATGGACGTACCGGTGAGCCCTTCGACAACCTGGTAACGGTTGGCTATCCCTACTACCTCAAGCTCCATCACCTGGTTGATGATAAGATCCACGCCCGTTCCACCGGTCCCTACGCCCTCGTTACCCAGCAGCCTCTGGGCGGCAAGGCCCAGTTCGGCGGTCAGCGTTTCGGCGAAATGGAAGTCTGGGCCCTGGAGGCCTATGGCGCTGCCTATACGCTCCAGGAGATCCTGACGGTGAAGTCCGACGACGTCACCGGCCGTGTAAAGACCTACGAGGCTATTGTCAAGGGCGAGAATATCCCCAAGCCCGGCGTGCCCGAATCCTTCAAGGTTCTGGTCAAGGAACTGCAGGCTCTGTGCCTGGATATCCGTGTGCTGGATGAGCAGGGCAACGAGATCGAACTCAAGGAGGACGATGACGACGATGATGTGGTCTATTCCTCCGGCAGCGACAACGAGGACGTTGTTGTGGGCGACACCAATGAAGTGCTGGATTCCGGCTTCGTCATTGATGAGGACGGACCTGAGGATATTATGGACGTGTTCAGCGATCTGGATGACGCTGACGACACAGAGGAATAAGGAGGCTCGATAAATGGCAAATGCCACCTTTGATGCCATTAAAATCGGCATCGCTTCTCCGGAGATGATCCGGCAGTGGTCCTATGGCGAGGTCAAAAAGCCTGAGACCATCAACTATCGTACTTTGAAGCCCGAGCGTGATGGACTGTACTGCGAGCGTATCTTCGGACCCACCAAGGACTGGGAATGCCACTGCGGCAAGTACAAGAAGATCAAGTACAAGGGCAAGATCTGCGACCGCTGCGGCGTGGAAGTCACCAAGTCCAAGGTCCGCCGGGAACGCATGGGCCACATTGAGCTGGCCACCCCTTGCAGCCATATCTGGTACTTCAAGGGCATTCCCTCCCGCATGGGCCTGATCCTGGATATCTCCCCCAAGGTTTTGGAGAAGGTCCTGTATTTCGCCGCCTATATTGTCACCGATCCCGGCGACGCGCCTTTGGCTCTGAACCAGGTGCTTACCGAAAAGGAATACCGGGATATGCGGGAGAAGTACGAGAACGATTTCCAGGCCGGTATGGGCGCGGAGGCTGTCAAGAAGCTGCTGGAGCAGCTGGATCTGGACAAGCTCTCCGAGCAGCTGCGGGAGGAGCTGAAGACGGCTTCCTCTCAGAAAAAGCTGCGCATTGTCAAGCGCCTGGAGGTCGTGGAGGCTTTCCGGGAGTCCGGCAATAAGCCCAGCTGGATGATTATGGACGTTCTGCCGGTCATCCCTCCCGACATCCGTCCTATGATCCAGCTGGACGGCGGCCGGTTCGCAACCTCTGACCTGAACGATCTGTACCGCCGGGTCATCAACCGGAATAACCGCCTGAAGCGGCTTATGCAGCTCAATGCCCCGGATATCATCGTCCGCAACGAGAAGCGGATGCTGCAGGAGGCTGTGGACGCTCTGATTGACAATGGCCGCCGCGGCCGCGCCGTCACCGGCGCCAACAACCGGGCGCTGAAGTCCCTGTCCGATATGCTGAAGGGCAAGCAGGGCCGGTTCCGCCAGAACCTGCTGGGCAAGCGTGTTGACTACTCCGGACGTTCCGTTATCGTTGTCGGCCCTGAGCTGAAGCTGTACCAGTGCGGCGTGCCCAAGGAGATGGCCATCGAGCTGTTCCGCCCCTTCGTCATGAAGAAGCTGGTTTCCGACGGCCTGGCCAACAACATCAAGTCCGCCAAGAAGATGATCGACAAGGGCAAGACCGAGGTCTGGGACGCCCTGGACGAGATCATCAAGGACCGCCCCGTTATGCTGAACCGCGCGCCTACCCTGCACCGTCTGGGCATCCAGGCTTTTGAGCCTATCCTGGTAGAGGGTCGGGCCCTGAAGCTGCATCCCCTGTGCTGCACCGCCTTCAACGCCGACTTCGACGGCGACCAGATGGCTATCCATGTGCCTCTGTCCCCCGAGGCTCAGGCAGAGGCCAGAGTGCTGATGCTTTCCGCCAATAACCTGCTGCGTCCTCAGGACGGCAAGCCTGTTACCGTGCCTACCCAGGATATGATTCTGGGCGCTTACTACCTGACCTACACCCGGCTTGGCAAGGCGGAGAAGGGCTCCGAGACGGTTTATGTTACCGATTCCGGCGATACCAATCTGCCGGTGAATACCATTGTGGACGCCGACGACTTCCTGGCCGCCAACAAGGCTGCCTCTTCCGTGGGCAAGGCTACGGCTAAGTTCCGCCCCATCCACAGCTATTCCAGCACCGAGGAGGCCATCGCCGCCTATGCTGACGGCGCTATCGGCCTGCACGCCCCCATCCGGGTGCGCTACGGCAAGGAGATCGACGGCAAGATGGAGTACCGCATCATCGATGCCACCGTTGGCCGCCTGATTTACAATGAGCCCATCCCTCAGGATCTGGGCTTTGTGGACCGCTCCGTTCCGGGCCACGAGTTCGATCTGGAGATCTCTTTCCTGGTTGGCAAGAAGCAGCTGGGCAAGATCATCGACAAGTGCATCCGCAAGCATGGCTTCACCATCGCTACCGAGATGCTGGACCGCATCAAGGCTCTGGGCTACAAGTATTCCACCAAGGGCGCTATTTCCGTTTCCATTGCGGACATGGTGGTCCCCGCCGTGAAGTACGAGCTTGTCAAAGAGGCCGAGGGCAAGGTCGTCGATATCGAAAACTATTACCGCCAGGGCTATATCACCAATGACGAGCGCTACCGTCTGGTGGTTCAGCAGTGGGAGAAAACCACGGCGGACGTTACCAACGCCCTGCAGGGCAATCTGGACGAGTTCAACCCCATCTACATGATGGCTGACTCCGGTGCCCGTGGTTCTATGGCCCAGATCCGCCAGTTGGCCGGCATGCGCGGCCTGATGGCCGATACCGCGGGCCGTACCATCGAGATCCCTGTCAAGGCGAACTTCCGTGAGGGCCTGTCCGTTCTGGAGTACTTCATCTCCTCCAGAGGCGCACGTAAGGGCATGACCGATACGGCGCTTCGTACCGCCGACTCCGGTTATCTGACCCGCCGAATGGTGGATGTATCCCAGCAGGTCATTATCCGGGAGAAGAACTGCGGCACGACCCATGGCATCTGGGTGGGCGCGGTTATCCAGAAGGGCGACGTGATCGATACCTTCGGCAACCGAATCCGGGGCCGTTACCCCGTCCACGATGTGGTGGATTCCAAGACCGGCGAGCTGCTGCACTCCAAGGACGTTATGATGATGCCCGAGGACGCCGCGAAATTCGAGGCCCACGGCATTGACAAGATCTATATCCGTACCATCCTGGGCTGCCAGGCCCGGAACGGCGTCTGCGCCAGATGCTACGGCATGAACCTGGCCACCTCCAAGGAAGTGGACCTGGGCGAGGCTGTCGGCATTATCGCGGCCCAGTCCATCGGCGAGCCCGGTACCCAGCTGACCATGCGTACCTTCCACTCCGGCGGCGTTGCCGGCGACGATATCACCCAGGGTCTGCCCCGTGTTGAAGAACTGTTCGAGGCCCGCCGTCCCAAGAAGATGGCTCAGATCTCCGAGATCACCGGCGTCGTCAACATCGACGAGTCCCACCGTACCGCCCTGCGCAACATCACCGTTACCGCCGATGACGGCGAGGTCAAGGTCTATCAGGTGCCCTATTCTGTGGGCCTGAAGGTCACCCACGGCCATGTGGTCCAGAAGGGCGAGCCCATCACCGACGGCGCACTGTATCCTCAGGACGTGCTGCGTATTTCCGGCGTGGAGGCTGTTCAGGATTACCTGGTCCAGTCCGTCCAGGCGGTGTACCGTCAGCAGGGCGTTGAGATCAACGATAAGCACATCGAGGTCATCATTCGTCAGATGATGCGCACCACCCGTGTGGAGGATCCCGGCGATACCCATCTGCTGATTGGCTCCGTAGTGGATAACTTCGAGTTTGAGGATGCCAACGCCGCCGTGCAGGCACGGATCGACGCGGGCGAGACCGAACTGAAGCTGGCAACCGGCTCCGCTGTGCTGCTGGGCATCACCAAGGCGTCTCTTGCCACCGATTCCTTCCTGTCCGCCGCCTCCTTCCAGGAGACCACAAAGGTCCTGACCGATGCCGCCATCAAGGGCAAGGTGGACCATCTGGTTGGCCTGAAGGAGAACGTCATCATCGGCAAGCTGATTCCCGCCGGCTCCGGCCTCATGGCCTACCGGGATTACGAGCCCGGCAAGACCCCTCCCGTCCGGATCCCCGAGGCGGAAGTAGAAGCCAGAACTGAAATGCAATAAGCAAAAATCCCTCCGTGGAAACACGGAGGGATTTTTTTGGCGCGCGGCTTATTTTTGGATATGGGTCAAGGAACTCGGGAGGATGCGGAAAGTGAAAAAAGACCAGACGACGCCAATCATCGGAGTCAGGTACGGGATCACTGCCCAGAGCCCCCAATTCTGTAAGTAATTTGTATAGGTGACGCCCGATACGCATACGGCCGTAAGGGCGTAGGGCAGGTACTTGCGGGAGAGAAGGGTCAGAAGTACCAGCAACAGGTCTGACAAATAGCTGTAGCGCTCGTGCATGGAGGGCAGAATGAAGAAGCAGGTCCAGGCAGACCAGGCTGCGACGATCAGAAAGCTTTCCAGATCCTCCCGGATGATCAATCCGTGGCTGAGAAAATGATAAAGAAAGAGTCCCAGGAGCAACGCAGTCAGGACGACGGCGAAGGTATGCATACTTTCGTAGGAGGGGTGAAAAAGGTTCCAGACGCTGGGCGTATTCATGACCATGCCGGTGTATTCGTGCATTTGCAGAAGGTAGATATCCAGTACGGTGGTCAGGGAACGTCCCTGGAGATAGGCGGGAATTCCGGTGGCCCAGAGGGTCAGGAGGGTAATCAGGAAATGCAGGAGGGAGAAATCCTTTCGGCAGATGTAAATATACAGATAGACCGGCAAAATAAACACAGTCTGAAGCTTCAGGGCAAAGGCAAGGCCCAGGACAATGAAAGAGGCGACATAACGCCGGACATAGAGGGTGGACAGGGCCAGAATACACAGGAAAGCATACATGGAATCGCACTGGCCCCAGACGGCGGAATTGAGTACAACGGTGGGCAGGAGGAGTACGATTGCGTAGGTTATATTAAAGATCGGGCCGAAAAGAGGCGCTCGTTGCTCCTTTTGAAGCATGGATGCGCAGGCCAGGGCCAGGAAAAAGTCAAAAAGGATGGAGACATACTTGTAAAGATGTACCATATTGCCCGGAAGACGGGTAAGCAAAATGATGATCGTCTGGTATAGAATATTGTAGTCGCCGATCTGGCTGCGCATAGCTGTGAAGCCGGACTGGGCGCGGAACTGTTCGGCCCAGGGAAGCAGATATTCCTGCATATCGCCCGATACAAAGTCCAGTCCATCCAGCCGTGCCAGAATGGCAAAGCAGGTGATGACCAGGAACAGAAGAATATTTTTTTGACGGATCAGAAAGTCTATCAGTTTACGTTCTGACTTAAGCAATGAAATCGCTCCTTTTCGCGTAGTATTATATTGTTTATAAGGGGACTGCGGAAAAACGAGGGTAGGGAAAAGCAGAGCCTGAGATTCTTGCCGCGAAGGCTGCGATCGCTTTGTGTAAAACAGATTGCGCCGTCATGCCGCGCCGGTGAGGTAATCCCGCAGATTCTGAGTGTACTGCGGGGGCAGGCACAGGGACAGGACCAATGCCAGCAGCATGAGAACAATGGGAGCGAGCCGGCGGAGTCTTTCTATAGGTGCGCACCTCCCAAAGACTACCCCCTGGTTTCGGGACGGATGTCTGGAAAGCCGCCGGTAGCCCTGAAGCGCCAATGGCAGAGCCGTAACGAAATAGGGCATGGTGTATTGGGACTTTGCCTCCCAGAAGCTGTGAAATACGAAGCCGCCTACCAGGATAACGGCCAGCAGATCCTCGCTGCTGTGCCGTTTTTCCGGGCTGGGGTTCCATGCCCAGAGAAGCAGACCGCCATAAACAAAGGTCAGAAAGCAGCTCCCCAACCTGGTGAGCGTGATCTGAGAGGCCGGAGAAAGAAGCTTTTCGGCAAATCGCGGCAGAACGGTGCCGTTACTCTCAGCAATGATCTGATTGATCCAAAGCCCCTGGAAGGTGGGATCGTTCCATTGAGTGGCGTTCTTTTCAAAGAAAAAGACCCGCGCCTGCCGCGGATGGTGTGCGAAGAAGGTAAGAATACCACGAAGATCTTCCTGGATCATCGCTCGGTGGGCCTGGGGATCCCCGCCTGCGGCGTAATACCCTTCCCGGACATAGTTGTTGTACCAGCCTGGGCCCAAAGCACCGTTGCTTTGCAGGCCCATGCAGATCCAACCGGTGTAGGGCAGGCCGCTGCGAAGTGAGTATCCCGTCAGATGCTCCAACAGCAGAACCGGTATTTTTCCGGCGGCGGCAAAGGCGGTGCAGAGCAGCAGCAATTGGATCCAGCATCGTTTTTCTCGCTGAAGCGCGTGATAGAGCGTATAGAGCATGGCGCCGATAGCAAAAATCTGATAGTTGGATTTCAGTGCGATGGCAATCCCGAAAGCGGCAGCGCCCAACAGACAGCGCCATAGCTTCCCCTTTTCACAGTAGCCAATGACCATCAACAGCCCAACCAGAGCAAAGGCCAACCCCGGAAGCGTGCCGTAGACAAAAACTGTGTACAATGCCAGAGGATAAAACAGAATGGAACTCCAGGTGGCGGCCAGCGCGGAACCCTCGCCCATGCCCAGGGCTTTTGTCAGAGCACCAATACCCCAGAGAATTATCCCATAGCACAGAACATTCAGGAAAAGAAAGAGCTTTGTATCGTCCGGGGAGATAAACTGCAGGAGCCAGTGCAGCAGCACCAAACCGGATTGGTGGGGATAAAAATACATATATTCGCCGGGTTCGTACAGTGTGTAGAAGCCCTGGTGGATGATCTCGGCGGCGTGCTGTGTCATCATGGCATCACCGATGGGGGCGGACCAGGTCCGACATACCCATAAGCCCGTCAGCAGGACAGCACAGAGAATGGAAATCAAACGCACCCGCCGCGGCAAAGAATTGGGGTGGCGGAGAGACGCGGGCCTGAGGCACAAAAAACAGGTCAGGCAAAAAAATAGACATTGCAAAATAGTCGCGTTTGGCGTAAGCCAGGAATGCTCATCAATGGCAATAAAATTCCGAAACACCAGACTGCTGACAAACAGCCAGGAGATGACGACGGCCGCCGCTGCGCGAACGGTGCGGCGGTAAAATGCGGATAGGCCGCTGCAAAGGGAGACCATGGCATATGTTCCTTTCTGATTTATCAGACACTACTATAGCATATGGCTTCGGAAATAGCAATTGGATTATCCGCGCTCCCTTCGTGTGATGCGACAAAAAGAAGGAGAATAAAGCAAATGCTTTGTGAATATTTATTTTGAATTTTTGGTTGACAATTTGGAAAAACTGCGTATAATACTAACTTGTATGGATATGAAAAAAGAATGTATGATCCCTGAGTCCGGCCAGATGCCGGATCTGAAAGGAAGCAGAATTCTGGTGGGCAGCAAGCAGCTGCGCAAGGCCCTGAGGGGCGGCACTGTTTCGACTGTTTTCCTGGCCCGGGATGCCGATTCCGGCGTAACGGACCCCATCGCCGCTCTGTGCCGGACGGCGGATATCCAGCCCATCTGGGTCGGCTCCATGAGGGAGCTGGGGCACGCCTGCGGCATCGACGTGGGCACGGCGGCTGCCGCCATCCTGAAACCCTGATTCTACCGGGAATCCCCGTAGAATATAGAACCCGCCGAAAGGCGAGAATCAAAGAAAGGAGAAATTAGATGCCTACTTTTAATCAGCTGGTGAAGAATGGCCGCCAGGCTGTCACCTACAAGTCCACCGCTCCCGCTCTGCAGAGGGGTATGAACACTCTGGAGAACAAGGCGACTACTCTGCCTTCCCCCCAGAAGCGCGGTGTCTGCACTGCCGTCCGTACCACCACCCCCAAGAAGCCTAACTCTGCACTGCGTAAGATCGCTCGTGTACGTCTGACCAATGGTATGGAAGTTTCCGCTTACATCCCCGGTGTCGGCCACAACCTGCAGGAGCACTCTGTGGTTCTGATTCGCGGCGGCCGTGTCAAGGACCTACCTGGCGTTCGTTACCACATCATTCGCGGCACTCTGGATACCCAGGGCGTGCAGAACCGGATGCAGTCCCGCTCCAAGTACGGCGCGAAGCGTCCCAAGGCTGGCAAGAAGAAGTAATCCTTCTTCCAAACTACCTTAAATTTTCCCTACGCCCTTTCGCAAGGCAAGGCCTTGCCAGCGTTTATATATAGATGTATATGAACCTCTGGCCAGGCACCACGAAAGTTACACTTTCGAGTACCGATGAAATCATTATATTATGAAGGAGGGAAGCAAAGTGCCCAGAAGAGGTAATGTTCCCAAGAGAGAGGTCCTTCCGGATCCCAATTACAATTCCGTTCTGGTTACAAAGCTCGTAAACAGCATCATGCTGGACGGCAAGAAGGGTGTTGCCCAGAAAGTCGTCTATGGTGCTTTTGAAATCGTCGAGAACAAGACCGGCAAGAACGGCCTGGAAGTCTTCCAGCAGGCTATGGAAAACATCATGCCCGCCGTGGAGCTGAAGGCTCGCCGTGTCGGCGGTGCTACCTATCAGGTGCCCATCGAAGTTCGCCCGGACCGTCGTCAGACCCTGGGTCTGCGGTGGATTACCCTGTACAGCCGCAACCGCAGCGAGAATACCATGAAGGAGCGTCTGGCGGCTGAGATCATGGACGCCGCCAACAATACCGGCGCGTCTGTGAAAAAGCGCGAGGATGTCCACAAGATGGCTGAGGCCAACAAGGCGTTCGCGCATTTCCGCTGGTAATCAAGGAGAGAATTCATGCCTAGACAGTATTCCCTGGAAAATACCAGAAACTTCGGCATCATGGCCCACATCGATGCCGGTAAGACCACGACGACCGAGCGTATCCTGTTCTACACCGGCCGCAACTACAAGATCGGTGAGACCCACGACGGCTCCGCCACCATGGACTGGATGGCCCAGGAGCAGGAGCGCGGCATCACCATCACTTCCGCTGCTACTACCTGCTTCTGGAAGGGCTGCCGCCTGAACATCATTGATACCCCGGGCCACGTGGACTTCACCGTAGAGGTGGAGCGCTCCCTGCGCGTGCTGGACGGCGCCGTTACCGTTCTGTGTGCCAAGGGTGGTGTCGAACCCCAGACCGAGACCGTCTGGCGTCAGGCCGACGAGTACAAGGTCCCCCGTATGATTTATGTCAACAAGATGGACATCATGGGCGCCGACTTCTACCGCGTTATGCAGATGATCGACGAGCGCCTGAAGTGCAACGCCGTTGCCATTCAGCTGCCCATCGGTTCTGAGGCTTTCTTCAAGGGCAATATCGACCTGCTGACCATGAAGGCGAACGTCTTCTATGATGAGCTGGGTAAGGATGTCCGCGTGGAAGATATCCCTGAGGACATGGTTGACCTGGCTGAGGAGTACCACGAGAAGCTGATGGACGCCGTCACGGCTCTGGACGACGATCTGGCCATGAAGTACCTGGAGGGTGAGGAGATCACCGTTCCTGAGATCAAGGCCGTCATCCGCCGCGCTACCATTGCCAACGAGATGGTTCCCGTTGTCTGCGGTACCTCTTACAAGAACAAGGGTGTTCAGGAAGTTCTGGACGCTGTTGTTGACTATATGCCCAGCCCCCTGGACAAGAAGGGCATCAAGGGCGTGAACCCCGAGACCGAGGAAGAGGACTTCCGTCCCGCTTCCGACGAGGCTCCTTTCTCCGCTCTGGCGTTCAAGATCGCTACCGACCCCTACGTTGGTAAGCTGTGCTACTTCCGCGTGTACTCCGGTACCCTGGAAAAGGGCAGCACCGTTCTGAACTGCACCAAGGGCACCAAGGAGCGCCTGGGCCGCATTCTTCAGATGCACGCCAACCACCGGGAGGATATTGACAAGGTCTACGCCGGTGATATCGCTGCTGCCGTCGGTGTGAAGAACACCACCACCGGCGATACCTTCTGCGACGAGGACCATCCGATCATCCTGGAGTCCATGGTTTTCCCCGATCCCGTTATCGAGGTCGCCATCGAGCCGAAGACCAAGGCCGGTCAGGAAAAGATGGGCATTGCCCTGAGCAAGCTGGCTGAGGAAGACCCCACCTTCCGGACCTACACCAACAAGGAGACCGGGCAGACCATCATCGCCGGCATGGGCGAGCTGCACCTGGAGATCATTGTTGACCGCCTGCTGCGGGAGTTCAAGGTCGAGGCCAATGTTGGCGCTCCCCAGGTTTCCTACAAGGAGACCATCCGCAAGGCTGTGGATCAGGAGACCAAGTACGCCCGTCAGTCCGGCGGTAAGGGCCAGTACGGTCATGTCAAGATCCATGTGGAGCCCAACGAGCCAGGCAAGGGTTACGAGTTCGTCAACGCCGTTGTGGGCGGCGCAATCCCCAAGGAGTATATCCCCGCCGTTGACGCCGGTATTCAGGGCGCCATGGAGGCCGGTGTTCTGGCCGGTTATCCCGTTGTGGACGTGAAGGTCACCCTGTTCGACGGCTCCTACCACGAGGTCGACTCCTCCGAAATGGCCTTTAAGATCGCCGGTTCCATGGCGTTCAAGGAAGCCTGCCGGAAGGCTAACCCCACCATTCTGGAGCCCATCATGAAGGTTTCCGTCACTGTTCCCGATGAGTATATGGGCACCGTTATCGGTGACATCACTGCTCGCCGCGGCAACATTCTGGGCCAGATCACCCGTACCGGTGCTGTCCAGATCGACGCGAACGTGCCTCTGGCCGAGATGTTCGGCTACGCCACCGACCTGCGTTCCAAGACTCAGGGCCGCGGCAACTACTCCATGGAGCCCAGCCACAACGCCGAGCTGCCCAAGAGCAAGACCGACGAGCTGATCAAAGCCCGTTCCAGAGATTAATTTTCTGTAAAAGGAAAAATTTCTCTTGTGTTTCCGCACGATTTATTGTATTATGTACGTGATGTGCGGAAACACATATCGCCAAAACTGCTATCACTTTGTATTCAATAACAGGAGGAATATTTCAAATGGCAAAGCAGAAGTTTGAAAGAACCAAGCCCCATGTTAACATCGGCACCATCGGCCATGTTGACCACGGCAAGACCACTCTGACCGCCGCTATCACCAAGTATCTGGCCATGAAGGGCCAGGCCCAGTTCGAGGACTACGCTTCCATCGATAAGGCCCCCGAAGAGAAGGCTCGTGGTATCACGATCAACACCGCTCACGTTGAGTACGAGACCGACAAGCGTCACTATGCCCACGTTGACTGCCCGGGCCACGCCGACTATATCAAGAACATGATTACCGGTGCTGCTCAGATGGACGGCGCTATCCTGGTTATCGCCGCTACCGACGGCCCCATGGCTCAGACTCGTGAGCACCTGCTGCTGGCCCGTCAGGTCGGCGTGCCCTATATCGTTGTTTTCCTGAACAAGTGCGATCAGGTTGACGATGAGGAGCTGCTGGAGCTGGTCGAGATGGAAGTCCGCGAGACCCTGTCCGAGTACGAGTTCCCCGGCGACGACACCCCCATCATCAAGGGCTCCGCTCTGAACGCTCTGGTTTCCGAGTCCAAGGATCCCGACGCTCCCGAGTATGCCTGCATCAAGGAGCTGATGGACGCCGTTGACGACTATATCCCCACTCCCGACCGTAAGGCTGACCAGCCCTTCCTGATGCCCGTTGAGGACGTCTTCACTATTTCCGGCCGTGGTACCGTTGCTACCGGCCGTGTGGAGCGTGGTGTCGTCAAGAAGAATGAGCCCGTCGAGATCGTCGGCCTGAAGGAAGAGAAGACTCCCACTGTCGTTACCGACATTGAGATGTTCCACAAGCTGCTGGACTACGCAGAAGCCGGCGATAACATCGGCGCTCTGCTGCGTGGTATCGACAAGAAGAACGTTGAGCGTGGTCAGGTTCTGTGCAAGCCCGGTTCCATCCATCCTCACACCAAGTTCGCTGGCCAGGTTTACGTCCTGTCCAAGGAAGAAGGCGGCCGTCATACTCCCTTCTTCAACAACTACCGTCCTCAGTTCTACTTCCGTACCACTGACGTGACCGGCATCATCACCCTGCCCGAGGGTACCGAGATGTGCATGCCCGGCGATAACGTCGTGATGAACGTTGAGCTGATCACCCCCATCGCTATCGAGAAGGGCCTGCGTTTCGCTATCCGCGAGGGCGGCCGTACCGTCGGTTCCGGTGTCGTTACCGAGGTTGCTGAATAATCAGCATCTGACTTAACACTCTCTTCCCCCTGCCGTAAGGCAGGGGGATTTTTTTGTTCAAACAACCTTCACAGAAAAGTTACCACTTTACAATCCCCTGTGTGATACGATACAATGGTAAAAGTTGGGGAGGAAGAAACAATGGCGTATATTGAATTTGAGGATGTAAAAAAGATCTACGGTACCGGCCAGGCCCAGGTGCGGGCCTTGGATGGGGTGTCGTTTCAGGTGGAAAAAGGGGAGTTTGTGGTCCTGCTGGGTTCCTCCGGCGCGGGCAAAACGACCCTGTTGAATATGCTTGGCGGTATGGATACCATTACCGAGGGGAAAATCCTTTTTGACGGCAAGGATATTTCCCATATGTCCAGCTTTGAGATGGCCCGCTATCGCCGTCATGATGTGGGCTTTGTGTTCCAGTTTTATAACCTGATCCCCAACCTGACGGCGTTGGAGAATGTGGAGATCGCCGCACAGCTGTGCAGCAATCCCATTCCCGCCGCCCAGGCCCTGGATATGGTGGGCCTTACGGAACGCGCCCGGAATTTCCCGGCACAGCTTTCCGGCGGAGAGCAGCAGCGTGTTGCCATCGCCCGGGCGCTGGCGAAAAATCCCCGGCTGCTTTTATGTGACGAACCCACCGGCGCGTTGGACTATGTTACCGGAAAGGCGGTTCTGAAGCTGCTGTACGATCTGAGCAAGGAGCGGGGCACCACGGTGATCATCATTACCCATAACCAGGCCATTGCCCCCATGGCGGATCGGATCATCCGCATCAAGAGCGGCAGGATCCGGTCCAATGCGCCGAATGAGAACATCGTTCCCATCGATCAGATCGAGTGGTGAGCCGCCTATGAGATCCATTCTGAAAATGACGGCCAGGACCATCCGAAGCTTTTTCGGACGGTATCTGGCGCTGCTTTTGATCGTCGCACTCAGCGTCAGTTTTTTTGCCGGACTGAAGGTGACGAAGGATGCCATGTATGCCACGGCCCAGGATTATCTGGAGGCCCAGAGCTTCTGCGACTTTCGTTTGCTCTCCACATTGGGCTTTACGGATGACGATGTAGACGCCCTTCGCCGGGAGGGCTATATCGGCAAGGCGGAGGGGATCAAGAGCGTAGATGTGCTGATCCCCTATGGGGACGGCAATGGCGCGTTCAAGCTTATGTCCATTACGGATCAGGTGAACACGCCATCCCTGGCTGCCGGGCGAATGCCCCAGACGAAAACCGAATGTCTGGCGGATGCCCGGGCTTTTGAGGAATCCGATATCGGGACCGTGGTGGCATTGTCCCCGGACAATGATCCGGACACCCTGGATATGCTGGATACCCAGAGCTTCCTCATTGTAGGTCTGGCCAATTCCCCCCTGTACATCAGTACGGACCGTGGCACCACCACCATCGGTGACGGCGCTCTGAAGGGTTTCCTTTTTCTGGACCCGGATGCCTTTGACCTGGAGGTTTATACCGAGGTGGACGTGTGTCTGCGGCGGTCCGCGGCAATTTACTCCGACGAGTACGATACCCTCATAGAGACCTATAAGCCGCAGATCACCAAACGGGTCAACGAGCTTGCCTGGGATCAATACGACAATTATCTGGATCTGCTGGGCCTGGACCGGGAACATGCGGAATATGTGAATCTGGAGGAGCCGGAGACCTATGTGCTGACCCGCCGGGAAAACGCGGGCTTTGTCAGCTTCCAGAATGACACAGCCATTGTCTCCGCCGTGGCCAATCTGCTGCCGGTGTTCTTTATTATGATCGCTCTGCTGGTCTGTATCACCACTATGACCCGAATGGTCAGCGAGGAGCGGACCCAGATCGGCGTGCTGAAGGCTATGGGGTTTCATAGCTGGGATATTGCCGCCAAATACCTGCTCTATGCCCTCAGCGCCACGTTTTTGGGCTGGCTGCTGGGCTTTTTCCTGGGCACCTGGGCGCTTCCGGAGATATTCTGGTGGGCCTATGGGGTGCTGTATAAGTTCGCCCCACTGATATATACCTACAGCCGCAGCCTGGCCATGATTACCCTGGGCGTCTCCCTGGTGGGGATTCTGGGGGCCACGCTGGCCTCCTGCCAGAGAAGTCTCCGCAGCGTTCCGGCGGAGCTGATCCGTCCCCAGCGGGGCAAAAGCGGCAAGCGCATCCTGCTGGAGTACATTCCGTTTTTGTGGAAGCCCCTGTCCTTCCTGCAAAAAATCACCCTGCGCAATATGCTTCGCTATAAGCTTCGGATGACCATGATGCTCTTTGGAATCGGCTGCTGTACGGCCCTGATGGTAACGGCTTTCGGGGTCCGGGACTCCATGCTCCATGTGGGCGACGACCAGTTCGGCGGCGTGCAGCACTATGCCATGTCCTTCAGCTTTACGGAGGGGGAGAACACTCCGGAAGAGGCCGGGAAGGTGGAAGGCGTAGAGGATGTGCTGTCCTGCATCCAGAACCGGGTGGATGTGTATGGGGATACGGACAACATGCACTCCGTGACCCTTATCGGCCTGGACAACTGGGATACCCTGGACGATTACTGGACTCTGACCTGGGAGGGACAGCCTGTCCCAAGGCCCGGGGCAGGGGAGGCTCTGGTCAGCCGCCGTCTGGCGGAGAAACTTTCTCTTTCCCCGGGGGACACCATCGAGGCGGAGGACAGCGACTTGAACCGGGTCAGCTTCCGGGTGGCCGGTGTGTTTGAAAATTATGTGGGCAACTACCTCTTTGTCCAGGCGGAAAGCTGCCGTGAAGGCTTCGGCAGCACGGGGGACAACGCGGTGATGCTCCGGGCCTCCGGGGATCTGAACGCCATCGCCAAGGCGCTGACGAATCTGGACGGTGTTACCGCCCTGAGCCGCATGGACGTGCTCCAGGACCAGGTGGACAGCGCCATGAGCTGCCTGAATTATATTATCTGGCTGGTAGTGGGCTTTGCCTGGGCACTGGCTTTTATCGTCATCTATAACCTGACCAATATTAACCTGGCTGAACGCAGCCGGGAGATCGCTACGGTGGAGGTCCTGGGCTTTTATCCCAGAGAGACCGCGGCCTATGTTCTGCGGGAAAACCTGGTGCTCAGCTTCCTGGCGGCCCTTCTGGGCCTGCCTCTGGGCAGGGTCATGCACGGTATCGTCATGAGCATGGTCATGGTAGACAACTCCTGCTTCAATATCCACATTGAGCGCACCAGCTATATTGCGGCCTTTGTCTGCACGGTGCTCTTCGCCTGGGTGGTGGGCCTGGTCATGCGCCGCCATATCCGCAGGATCCCCATGGCGGAATCCCTGAAAGCGGTGGAGTAATGCGGTTGCAAAATTGCTCCGGACCCGTTATAATGGGGGCAGTTAAATGAAGGAGTCGATCGTGATGGAATACAATAAGCAGCTGTCCCAGATGATGCCCGGGGACCGGATAGAGGGATTTTACATTCTCAAGGAGGGGACCATCAAAACCTCCAACAGCGGCAAGCCCTTTCTGAGCGCCACCCTGTCGGACAGGTCCGGCAATCTGGATCTGAAGGCCTGGGATTATTCCGGCCCCGTAGGCGCGCCGGAGGACGCGGGCAAGGTGGTCAAGGTCCGGGGAGACGTGACGGAATACCGGGGTACCACCCAGCTGACCGCCTCTAATATCCGCATGGCGACCGCCGAGGACGGTTACGATGTGTCCGCCCTGGTGCCGGTGGCCCCCATCGACCGGGACGAGACCCTGGAGGCTGTCCAGACCCTGGTCCGCAGCCTGGAGGACGCGGACTACCGGCAGCTGGCGCAGACCATGCTTTCCCGGCATCTGGACACCTTCCGCAGCATCCCCGCGGCCAAAAGCGTCCACCACAGCTTCCTGTCGGGCCTTTTGATGCATACGGCCAATATGCTGCGGCTGGCGGACTTTCTGGCGGGACTGTACCCCCAGATCATCGACCGTAGCCTGCTGCTGACGGGCACTCTGCTCCATGACTTTGCCAAGGAGCGGGAGTTCACCTTCTCCCAGCTGGGTATCGTTACGGATTACTCCCGGAAGGGCCAGCTTTTGGGCCATCTGGTCATGGGCGCGCAGGAGATCGCCCAGGTGGCGGCAGAGCTGGGCACCCCGGAGGAGAAGAGCCTGCTTTTGCAGCATATGGTTCTTTCTCACCACGGCGAGCCGGAGTTCGGCGCGGCGGTGCGGCCCATGTTTGCCGAGGCGGAGCTTCTGAGCTACATCGACCTGGTGGACAGCCGCATGGAGATTTACGCCGAGACCCTCCCCGCCGTCCCCGCAGGCTCTTTCAGCAGCCGGATATTCGCGCTGGATAAGCGGATCTATCATCACGAATAAAAATGCGTTGGGGCGGCAGATTTGCCGCCCCTTTGAAATTTGTCAATGGGGAAATTGCATTTCTTGTGGACAAATGCCCGCCGGTGTGATACAATAGGCCACGACTTGCGAAAAGAGAGAGGAAGAATGTCGTGGAAACCATTGCGTCTGTGAATGCGGCGGTGAACAGCTTCGTCTGGGGCGTTCCCGCTATGATCTGTATTGTGGGGGTCGGGCTTTTGCTCAGCTTCCGCACAAGCTTTATCCAGTTCCGCCGGTTCGGTACCGCCATGAAGGAGACCTTCGGGCGGATGTTCCACAAAAAGGACGCCGCTGAGGGGGCTGTGACGCCCTTCCAGGCGGTTTGTACCGCTCTGGCGGCTACCGTCGGCACGGGTAATATTGCCGGTGTGGCGGGGGCTATCGCCATCGGCGGCCCCGGCGCTGTGTTCTGGATGTGGATCAGCGCATTGCTCGGCATGTGTACCAAATTCGCTGAGGTAACGCTGGCGGTCCACTTCCGGGAACGGAACGCGGAAGGGGACTGGGTTGGCGGCCCCATGTATTACATCAAAAACGGCCTTGGCAAAAAATGGCGGTTTCTTGCGGCGCTTTATGCCGCACTGGGCGTGCTGACGGTCTTCGGCACCGGCAACGCCACCCAGGTCAACGCCATTATCACCGCCGTGGATACGGCGCTGCTGAGCTTCCACCAGGTCTCCGGCGTGTTCCTGGACCGGATGAATCTGGTGATCGGCATCGGCATTGCCCTGCTGGTAGCCCTGGTGCTGGTGGGCGGACTGAAGCGCATCGGCGGCGTGGCGGAAAGGCTGGTGCCCTTCATGGCGCTCATTTACGTGGTCATGTCCCTGGGCGTGCTGCTGCTGAACCTGAACCGGGTGCCCGAGGTTTTTGCCATAATCCTGAAGGGGGCCTTTACCCCCTCCGCCGTCACCGGCGGCGCGGTGGGCAGCTTCTTCCTGTGTGTGAAAAAGGGCGTGTCCCGGGGTATCTTCTCCAATGAGGCGGGCCTTGGCACCGGCTCCATTGCCCACGCGGCTTCGGATGTGGAGAATCCCATCCGCCAGGGCTACTTCGGCATCTTCGAGGTGTTTGCGGACACCATCGTTATCTGCTCCATGACCGCCTTTGTGATCCTGATCGGCGCGGAGAACATTGCCTACGGCGCGGCCGCCGGGGCAGAGCTGACCATCGGGGGCTTTACGGCGGTTTACGGCAGCTGGGCCTCCATCATTGCTGCCGTGGCCATGTGCTGCTTCGCTTTCTCCACCATCATCGGCTGGGGCCTGTACGGCACCCGCTGCCTGGAATATCTGGTTGGCTCCAAGGCCAACCGGGGCTTCATGATCGTCTATTCCTTTGTGGCTATCGTGGGCGCGACCATGGATCTGGGCCTCCTGTGGGATATCGCCGACACCTTCAACGGCATGATGGCGATCCCTAACCTGATCGCCCTGTTCCTGCTGTCCGGGACTGTGGTGAAGCTGGCAAAAAAAGCGGGGTAATTTTCCAAGAGTACCACAAGCCCGAGCGTGGAACAATTGCCGCACTCGGGCTTGTACTTTGAGGGATAGCCCCCACTGCGTATAGGCGGGGTTCCCTCCGGGGACCCCTTTCTTGGCGGGACAAGAAAGAAGCCCCCGGAGGGATCCAGCTTACGGGCAGACAGGGCCCAATAAGGACATCCTGCTGCCGTAAAAGCATATCCCTTTTCCTCTTGTACAATCCCCCTTTCCCGTGTATAATAGAGAAAACCCAACAGAAAGAGGAAAGCATATGGAATTCAAGGTCCTGGCCATTGGCGATGTGGTGGGGGGTCCTGGTATGGAGCGGGTGCGGCGAAGGCTGCGGCAGATGAAGCGAAATACGGGGGCGGATTTCGTCGTCGTCAACGGCGAAAACGCCAGCGTGGTGGGCATTACCCCGGATCAGGCCGAGGATATTCTGGACGCCGGGGCGGACGTCATCACCCTGGGCAACCACAGCTTCGGCAAGCGGGAGATCGTGAGCTACCTGGAGGATACCTCCCGGATCCTGCGGCCCGCCAATCTGGCCCCTCAGGTCCCGGGAAGAGGCTGGGATATTTATGAGACCAGGGCCGGGGACGTGGCCGTTATTGACCTGATCGGCCGCTGCAATATGGACTATACCCCGGATAACCCCTTCCTGCTGGCGGAAAAGCTGCTGAAAAAAATCTCCGCCAGGATCATCCTGGTGGAGATGCACGCGGAGGCCACTTCCGAAAAGCTGGCCATGGGCTATATGCTGGACGGCCGGGTCAGCACCGTCTGGGGCACCCACACCCATGTGCCTACGGCGGATAGCCGGGTGCTGCCCAAGGGCACGGGCTATGTGACAGACCTGGGCATGACCGGCCCCCGGGACAGTGTTCTGGGCATCCGTCCGGAGCTGTCCATTGCCCGGTTCCGGGGGGACCTGCCCGAGCGCTACCGTTGGGCAGAGGGCCCTACGAAAATGGAGGGGGTTTTGTTTACCCTGGACACCGCCACAGGCAAATGCCTGAAGGTCCAGCGGGTGGACGAGAGCGACTGATCATTCCCGGTTTGTCAGCCGGTAAAGCCCGTAGCCGATGGAGGCCCCCAGAAGATTGAGAAGCAGATCGTCAATGTCGCAGGTGCCCACCATGCAGAGCAGCTGTGCCAGCTCCACGGCGGCGATGATGACGGCCACAGAGAGGAACGTCAGCCAGAACTTCCGCAGGGGGACGCAGATATCCGGCAGGAAATACCCCAGGGGGATGAACAGCAGGATGTTTCCCAGCAGATTCCGCAGAGCAATGCGCACCAGATAGGGCCGCACCGGCGGCCGCAGCAGCCGGGAAAACCGGCGGATGGTCCGAAGGGGCACCGGATTGAAGTGGGTTTGCAGGTACAGCGGGAAGGGAACCCCCGTCTCGTTGGGTGTTCTTGCCAGCAGCAGCCACAGCATGACGCCGCAGTACAGCAGAAACAGAATGTATTTTCGGTATTTGGAACGCATGGGCCGCTCCTTTCGCAAAAGTACGGCCATTATACCAAAGACCGGGAAAAAAGGCAAGAAAGGAAATCCGCCCATTTTCCACAGTTCCTGTGGAAAACCGGCAGGAGGAGACACAATATGGTAAGACCCATCTGCAAAGACGTATTTTTCCTCGGCAGGCCCTCCCGACCGGCGGAGAAGGAGGATATTTCCATCGGGCAGGACCTGCTGGATACCCTGCGCGCCCATCGGGAGGGCTGCGTGGGCATGGCGGCCAATATGATCGGCCAGGCGGTGAGGATCATCGTTCTGGACAACGAGGGCGAGGATATTCTGATGTTCAATCCCGAAATTCTCAAAAGAGAAGGGGAGTACCAGGCGGAGGAGGGCTGCCTGTCCTTGGCGGGCACCCGGAAAACGGCGCGCTTCCGCAAAATCAAGGTCCGCTACCAGAACGCGGCATTCCAGACCAGAATCAAAACCTTCCAGGGTTTCCCCGCCCAGATCATCCAGCACGAGTGCGACCACCTGGAGGGGAGAATCATATGAAGCTGCGGCTTCGGCATACAAACAGCGCCCCCGGCACATTGCGTGCCGGGGGCTTTCGGAATTGTGGGTCAGACCAGCGGGAAGACGAGGGGAATGTAGATGCAGAAAATAACGAAACGGGCAATGCTGATGGGGAGCCCCAGCTTGAAATGGTCCTTCATGCTGTAGCCGCCGGCTTCGGAGCCCATGGTCATTGCGGGGACAGCCATAGGCGTCAGGTAGCTGTTGGCAGAGCCTTCCGTAGTGGAGAGCATCAGCGCGGTAGCGTCATAGCCGTTCTGGACGCAGATCAGTGCGGCCAGGGTCTTGAAGGCGTTGTTGACAGCGGAATTGGTGATGAACTGGGTAAGCACCATGCAGACCAGGTACATGCTGATCATGATCATAATGGGGGACATGCCGTGGGTCAGGCTGTTGAAGGCGTCTGCCAGCAGTACATCCGCGCCGGTGGATTTCAGAGCGGTGGCCAGAGGCAGGGTGCCGACGGTGATGAAAATAACGGGATTGCCCATGGAACCAATGGCTTCCTTATCGGTCAGTATGCCAGACAGAACCAGCACCATAGCGCCGATCAGAGAGGGATACCATGTGCTGACGCCTGTCAGGGCGCAGGTGACGATACCAACGACGGTCAGAACGAAGACGACAATGGTGAATTTCTCTTGACCGGCAGAAAGCTTGGAGGCCCGCTTCTTGCGGTTGGCGGCGGCATCGGCGTCGGCCTTTTCCTGGTCGGCAAGGGTGGGGATGTTGCCGTAATCCGGAGCCATTTTTACGGTCAGAATGCAGATCATGGGGAGCAGAATAAGAACGACTGGAATTTTGGCGATAAAGGCAGTAAAGTAGGTCCATTTGCCCACGCCGCCCAGGTTTTCAATGATGGTATTGTTGGCGATGTAACCGCCCGCGTTGCCGCCGGTGGGCAGCCAGCCGACCCATGTGTGGGCCAGAGCGGCGCAGGGGTACATGAACTTGGACAGAGGCCGCTTCTGTTCCGCACAGACGGAGGTAATCAGCGGAATCATGATCGCCATGGTTGCTACGCCATTGATAAAGCAGCCCAGGAACAGAATGGGGACGGCCAGGCCCAGCATGATCTTCACATCGGAGGAGCCGGGCTTGATGAGGGTAGTGCTCATCCGGGACAGCAGGCTGGTCTTGCCGATGGCATGGCCCACGACGAACATGGAAGCCATCATTACAACGGAGCTGTTGGCCAGACCGGCCCAGGCTTCCTTAAAGGACAGAACGCCGGTGATCTCCAGAATAATGGGAATGCAGAGGGCGGCAACGTGGATCTTGACTTTGCCGGTGAGAATCAGGCCCACAAATATGATAAAAGTAGCTAATACGATACCGATTTGCAGTGTCATAGCGCATTTCCTTCCTTTCTATTTCCGCGGCGCGGAATTTACGTCTCGTCTACCTGAATGCCGACGCTGTACCATTTCAGTGCCTTTGGCATGACAAACATGCAGCCGGGATCCAGAGCCTGAACCTCCTTGGCAACCTCGTCCATGTACTCAGCGACCTTCTCATAGCCCCACTTCTTAATCATAACGTCGAAATGGAAGGGGAAGACAACCTGGGCGTGGTAGCGTACCAGCAGCTCGGCCAGTTCTCTGGCGGAAACCTGCTCGCCGGATTTCTCGGGGTGGCGGACGCCGGACTGCCGCAGCAGAATGTTGGGACGCAGAGCCTTGCAGCGGTCGAAGACATCGTTAAAGACCGCTCTGCCGGAGCAGACCATAATCTTGAAGCCGTTGTTGGTGGTAATCATAAAGTCCAGGGACTCCATGGAACCCCACATGTCGCATTCGGCGTGGCCCTCCAGACCGAACATTTTCTTGCAGATGTCCGCATCCGGCGTCCAGGTGCGCTTGCCGGATTCGTTGTGCTTGGCCTGCCAGAATTCCAGGGTCAGATCGTCCATGGTGATCTTGCTGTTAGGGAAGACGGGGAAGAGATTGTCGTAGGGAATCTTATGGAACTTCATCAGGTATTCGGCGGTCATAACGCCGCAGAAGACTTTGGAATTGAATTTCTCCACAAAGTAGCCTACGTCGCTGTCATGGTCGAAGTGGCCGTGGGTGACGATGATGTAGTCTGCGCCGGTGACATCCTCGCGGGTGAAATCCGGGAATTTGCAGCGGATGAAATAGGGGTCGATCAGAACGACCTTGCCGTTGGGAAGAATGATCTCGTGGTTTGCGCCGCAATCGAAGGTGCGCATTTTGAAGCTGTTGCTGTTCATGGTAAATCCCCCTGATAAAAATGTTTGGGCTGCGTTTGTGCCGGCTGCAGCTGATGGGCCTATGATAGTCTGAAATTTAGTATTTGTAAAATATATATTTTGTTGACAGATATAACTTTTTACTATATATTTACAATAGAGTTTCAGAACAGGAGGCGGGTACCATGACGTTGGTCCAACTGCGGTATTTTCAGACTGTGTGCAATGCGGGCAGCACTTCCCAGGCGGCGGAGCTGCTGAATATCTCTCAGCCCTCCGTTTCCAATGCCATAAAAGAGCTGGAATCGGAATTTCAGGTGATGCTGTTTCGCCGGCAGAGCCGCGGCATGAAGCTGACGGAGGAGGGCAGGCAGTTCCTGGAGCTGACCAACCACCTGCTGTCCCATGCGGAGCGGGTTCGGACGGCCATGGAGGATATCGGGAAAAACAGCCGGGAGATCCGGTTGGGTGTTCCGCCAATGATCGGCTCCCTGTTCCTGCCCCAGATATATCACGGATTCCTGTTGGCCTGTCCGGACCGGCAGATCGCCATTGAAGAGCACGGCAGCAAGCGCCTTATGGAGCAGCTGGAAAACGGAGAGATCGACGCGGCTTTTTTGCCCCACGATAAGCCCTTCGGGCTAGATTACCGGGCGATGAAAATTGCGGACCTGGAAACGGTATGTTGCGTGTCGCCGGTCCACCCGCTGGTGCGCTGCAGGACGGTGGACGTGGCCGCGCTGAAGGAGCAGAAGCTGGTCATGTTCAAGAACAGCTTTTTCCAGACAAACAGTCTGTTGGAGCGTTTTCGGGCGGCTGGTCTGCGTCCCAATGTATTGCTGTATACGGATCAGCTTTCCACCATCAACCGTATGGTGGCCCGGAATATTGCCGTGGGCTTTATGTTCAGCAGACTTTCCGATACGTCTACGGATATTGTCAGCATTTCCCTGGATCCGCCTATGCATGTGCATGTCAGCCTGGTGTGGAAAAACGAAAGCCGGATGACGGAAAACCTAATGCAATTTGTGGAATATGTGGAAAAGCGGGCAAAAGAAACCACATAAAGAAAAAGGCCGCGGGCATCTGGCAGGGATGCCCGCGGCTTGATATTCAGTATGCAAGCTCGTGGCTTTTGGCGTAATCCTGGGTTGTTTTGAGAAAGTCCTGCATGGCCTGGGAGAGAAAGCGGTCCTTGCGCCAGACTGCTTTCAGCATGCGCCGTTGTGGTGCGTCGCCATATTCCAGCCCCGTGATGTATTTATTCCGGGATGCTACGATTTCCGGCAGAAAGCTGCCCGCCACATTATTTTCTACAAAGCGCTCCACGGTATAGACCTGGTCGGTCCGGTGGATGATATTCGGCGTCAATCCACGGATCTGAAAATCCCGCAGAATCCCCCGGGCCATGGAAAAGTTGTCGGAAAGCAGGATCAGTGGAATCCGGGCTATCTCTTCCCAGCTGATATGCCGGTTCCAAGCCATGGGATGGGCGGTGCTGACGCAGAAGCGAAGGGCGGTGCTGACAATGGGAATCTGTCCGTAAAGCTCCTGTGGGAGGTCCTGGTTTTTCGCAACGATCAAAATAATATCCAGCTGGTTGGAATCCAGCATTTGCAGCAGGGAAGTGACGGAATCCTCCCGGGCGAAGATGGTGATCTGGGGAAATCCGCGCATGAACTGGTTCAGAATACCAGAATAGACGTAATTGCCGAACAGAGTAGTAAAGCCAACCCGAAGGTGCTGGTTTACCTGGTCCAGATGCCTGACGGCGGCGTTCAGCTCCTGCACCTGCTTCAGGCAGGGTTCTACCAGCTGGGCCAAAACCTGTCCTTCCGCCGTCAGAGCCAAAGTGGTTTTCTTCCGCTCGAACAGGCAGACATTGCATTCCCTTTCCAGCTCCCGGATGGCGCTGGAAATCGCGGGCTGTGTGACGTTCAGCTGTTCGGCAGCCTTGGAAAAACTCAGGCAATCGCACAGCGCCATAAAATAGGTCATTTGGGCAACGGTCATGGCTGCTTTCCTCTCCTGCAAACGCTATAAAATCCTTTTATGTGTTATAACTTCTCTGTTCTTGAATCGATCACATAAAACAAATTTATATAGTATAATTAAATATTTGTATATATTATACTAAAAATCTGATAAATGTCAAATGAAAATTGATAATTTGCATTTTTGTGCAAGAAAGAACTTATGATATGAAAAGAACCCGGCACTGACGTGCCGGGTGCAGACTGTCGAAAAAGTCCAGCTTTTGCTGGGCTTTTTTCATTATCCATGATATA
>CAVLCF010000107.1:0-2799 GCA_963661735.1 bacterium
AAAAAACCACATCAGCCAACCCTTTTTTGGGGTGGTCGATGTGGTTTTTTCTTACGGGCGCATTTTGCAACGCGCCCCAAACGCCGGCTTGACGGCGTTTGCTCCCTGGCGTTATCGAGTCCCCATGCCCGCACCACTGCGAGTGTTCTTATAGGATTTGATGTCCTATGGGAACACTCGCTTTTTTGCTACTCATTTTGTGCTGGTTCGTAGCTGACGTAGACACCTTTCCGGGTGTTGACTGTTACATCAGGCACGGGCAGTGTGGTGGTATCTGGGATGAACAAAGCGCCGACACAATTGTAGTGAATGGCCAATTTCTGGACCCATTCGCCATCGATTTTCTCGGCCTGGTGAACCTCAATGTGGTTGACCAATTCGTTCAGCATGAATAACTGTATGAATCAAAAAAGGGCCTGCTCGCCCTGTGATATAATTTCACGGGGTAGGCAGGCTCTGCGTCTTGCGTCTGGCTCATTTGCTTACTATTATTTTTAATTGTGAAATGTCAATGCTGGTTTCATATTTGCACTTGGGGCAATACAGGGGAAAATTCATAACAACTGTATTTTCGTAAACTTTTGTCCTAGTTTTATTACCGCAGATTGGGCAAAAAATCCATTTAGAAGTCTCGTGTTCTGCATGTTGTTTTTGATCTCATAGTATTTCCCTCCTATTTTTGTTGTGAAAAAATCCCTCGGATTTCCATACGAAATCGTTTGAAAATCCGGGGGATTGCCACACCAGTCTGCGCTGCATTAAGGTATGACTGCCACTGGCAGTCATTGTTATTTTAGATTCGCTGCGCGGAGCACCACTGGTTCGCAATGACAGCGATTCTGGATGCCAGCCCCGATATTTTGCAGAGCTATCTCCATTTCCGAAGAAGTTTGAATCCCTCGTGACCTGCCGTTACGAACAGGACCGCAATCAAAAGATAGTCCCGCAGGAAGTAGCTGACCGGTTCTGAGTAGTCCAGGAAAACAAAGTGGCTGCGCAGGAACAGGTAGTCCGCCACATCCCGCCGCAGCAGCGCCGGGATGCCCAGCAGGGCGACCAGATATCCGATTATGCTCAAATACCAGTCCCCCCGTTTGGGGAGCTTCCAGTGCTTGCGGGCTACGGCCAATATCATACTCCAATGGGTCCCCAGGTGGAGGCACATCAGGACGAAGCCCCAATAGGCGCAGAACATATGGGCCTTTTCCATTGCCGCCTCTACAGCGTATTCCGTCTGGATATTGAACAGATACCGCGATAGCGCAATGCCGCTGACCATGCAGCCCACCATGCAAAGGAAAATCAGGCAGTTCAGAATGATTTGAACGATTCTCACCGGGCTGTACCGGCCTTTTCCCAGGTTTTGAAACCATTTCCGGTTCAGGACCAGATGGGCCAGGAACAGCGCAAACATTCCCATTCCAATCCATTCGTGCGCTTTTTCCCCGATCAGCCCATAGCCCATCAGAAGCAGCAGGGCCAGCATCATTCCGGTGTCCACCGCGATTTTCCATTGCAGTTTCATGGGATCATCCTTATTGTCTTCTCACAGGCCCAGACCGTTGACCCAAGCTTGCACGTCCGCTTCGGACACGCCGGAGGAGAACCGCTGGCCCTGCTGCCAGTCGCCGCTGCCCGCCATTTCAGCGAGTAAGGAGCCGCTCTGCCCCATGCCGGAGGAAGAAGATGTAGCAAAGGGGATGACGGTCTTGCCGGTGAAGTCATTGGCCTTGACGAAGTTATCTACAGGCCATGCGGCGATGCCCCACCAGATGGGATAGCCCAGCAGTACGGTATCGTAGGAATCCCAATCAGGGACTTCGGTAGTGGTCAGAGGTACATTCCGCAGGGATTCGTCGTCATGCTCCCGGCTGACACGGCTGTCGGAATTGGTCCAGTTCAGGTCCTCGTTGGTATAAACCTCTGTGGGGACGATTTCAAACAGATCGGCGTTTGCGGCCTGGGCAATTGCTTCGGCTACCCGGCGGGTATTGCCGGAAGCAGAGTAGTAGACCACCAGGGTCTTGTTGGCGGCGGCTTCTGTTTCGGTGGTTTCCTCATTGGGCTGGGCTGCTTCCGCAGTGGCAGCGGTGGTAGGGGCGGTGGTGGAGACGGTCGTCACCGTCGTAGGCCTGGTGCTGCCGCAGGCAGCCAGGCTCAGAAGCAGGATGGCAGACAGTGCCAGAGCGAAGAACTTTTTACCGGTTTTCATAATGATTACCTCCAATCAAGTTTTCTCCTTACAGGGTTTCATTCAGCTTTGCGGCTTCCGCCCTGTTGGTAGCCATGCCGCCGTAGGTCATGCCGTAGAGCCCTGCGAAGCGGCCCATGGTGTAGTCCCCGGCCTCCAGCATCCACTTCTCCGGGGCAGCACCCTGGAATATGAAGTAGAGCTTCCGGCCCTTCAAGGCCCCGGTTTCTACCCGGCCATAGAATCGGTCCAGCACATTGCGGACGCTGCCGCAGATATTGTGCCAGTACACAGGCGAACCCACCACAATGACATTGGCCTTTTCCATGGCCTTGATGACGGTGTTCAGCCCGTCCCCGGGGAGCTTCTGGCCGTAGGCACCGATGGTGTAATCCGTCAGGTTCAGCGTCTCGTACTCTTTGCCCTTCAGCAGCTCCGCTGCCAATGCGGCGGTATTGCCGTGCTTGTTGGGGCTGCCGTTGATAAACAATCTTTTTTTCATAATATTTCCTCCTGTTACAATATATTTGCCTCGGAAAAGTGGCAGCCAGCTACGAGCCGAGACATCTCGTTGCCTAAGCTGTTAGAATAGGAAGGTAATGGTCTGA
>CAVLCF010000108.1:0-47098 GCA_963661735.1 bacterium
TCAGACCATTACCTTCCTATTCTAACAGCTTAGGCAACGAGATGTCTCGGCTCGTTGCTGGCTGCCACTTTTCCGAGGCAAATATATTGTAACAGGAGGAAATCAAAAATGGTTATTGAGAAGCACGCTATGGCCGGAACACTGGAATCCAGCGATGCCCAGGTTACGGTGGAACCTGCTGAGACCCTGGAGTTGGAAATTTCCAGCAGTGTTCTGAACCAGTATGGCCGTCAGATCCGGGAGACGGTATTGGAAACTCTGAACCGACTGGACGTAAAGGCCGGAACCGTTACCGTCATCGACAAAGGTGCCCTGGACTGTACCCTGAAAGCAAGAGTCGAATGCGCTGTGTTCCGCAGCTGCGGCGCGTCCGAAAAGAACATTCCCTGGGGAGGTGCCATTCATGCCTAAGATTGTTACCCGGCCAACCCCTGATAAGAAGCGGCTGCGCCGTACCATGATGTTTATGAACGCCCAGAAGCCCGCACTCATTAAGGATGCCTATATCTACGGCTCCGATTCCATCATCCTGGATCTGGAGGATGCGGTAGCCGAAAATCAGAAGGATGCCGCCCGATTCAGCCTGTACCACGCTCTCAAATCCATCGACTACGGCAATACGGAGGTCATTGTTCGGATCAACGGCCTGGATACGCCCCACTGGCAGGAAGATATTCGGGTCTGCGTAGCCGGTGGCGCCGACGGCATCCGTATTGCGAAATGTGAGAACGCCGCCATGGTTCACCAGGTGGACGAGGCCGTTACCGCTGCCGAGAAGGAATTCGGTGTGGAGGTGGGAAGAACGCTGTTGATGGCGGCGTTGGAGAGTCCTCTCGGCATTATGAATGCCTACGAGATCGTTACTGCCAGCCCCCGAATGTTCGGCTGTGCCATTTCCGGCGGCGACTTCCGTAAGAGTATGCATGTCCAGATTCAGCGCAGCGGCATTGAGATGATGGCCGCCCGTGGCCAAATGCTGCTGGCCGCCCGGGCGGCGGGGGTTCAGTGCTTCGACACCATGTTCCCCAATATCGATGATATGGAAGGCTACAAGGCTGAGGTCATCCAGAACCATGAAATGGGCTTTGACGGCAAGAGCATTGTCAATCCCAGGCAGATTGCCCTGGTTCATGAAATTTTTGCCCCCACGCCCAAGGAAATCGCCTATGCCGAGAAGCTGGTTCGGGGCTGCCAGGCTCAGGCAGATGCTGGTGTTGGCGTGTATACCGTAGACGGAAAGATGGTGGACATTCCCTTCTTCGAGGACGCGAAGCGTATTATTGCTTTGGCTAAGAAATGCGGTGTCTATCATGGGGATCTGTAAGAAAGGAGCGAGTCAATTATGATCAACGCGGTTGGAAGAAACATTCCCGACTACCTGCTGGTAAACGGTAAAGAAGTCTATCACGGAAAGAATTATATGGACGGGAAGCCCGTCAAAAAGGCAACGCCTACAACGGTTCGGCATGAGAAACCCCAGGCTGATAAACTCTGCGCCTCCATCCGGGAGGCCTGCGAAAAGTGCGGTGCCCACGATGGCATGACATTCTCCTTCCACACCGAGTTCCGCAACGGCGACTATGTGGCCGCCATGGTCTGCAAGGTGCTGGTGGAGGAAATGGGACTCAAAGATTTGCATGTTGCCGCAACTTCTCTGGGCTCTGCTCAGGATATTTTTGCGGATTACATGGAACAGGGCATCATCGTGGAGGCTCAGACCTCTGGCGTTCGCGGCAAAATCGGAGAGGTGATTTCCGCCGGAAAGCTGAAGAATCCTGCCATCATCCGCTCCCACGGCGGCAGACCCCGTGCGGTGGAGGCCGGAGAGGTACACATTGATATTGCGTTCCTGGCTGCCGCAACTTCGGATTGCTGCGGCAACGCTAAAGGCACTGGCGGCAAGAACAACTGCGGCTCCATGGGCTTTGCCAACCACGATGCCCGTTTTGCCGACCACACCGTGATCATCACCGACACTCTGGTGCCCTTCCCCAATTTGCCTTCCTCCATCTCCTGCATCGATGTGGATGCGGTGTGCGTGGTGGACGAGGTGGGCGACCCCCAAAAAATCGCCACCAAGGAAGCCCGCATGACCAAGGACCCCCGAGAGCTGATGATGGCTAAGAATGTGGCCAAAGTCATTGCAGCCACACCCTGGTTCCAGGATGGTTTCTCTTTCCAGACCGGCGTCGGCGGCCCCAGCCTGGCGGTAAACCGATTCCTGGAGGAACATATGCGGGAACGGAACATCAAAATGAGCTTTGCTCTGGGAGGTACTTCCAGCGCCATCTGCGCATTGCAGGATAAGGGGCTTGTGGACTACATCCTGGATACCCAGGACTTTGATCAGGGCGCTGCCGCCCATCTGGGAACCAACCCCCATCATGTGGAAATTGATTTGAGTGAGTATGCCAATGCGGGCAACAAGGGTGCTTATGTCAATAAGCTGGACTATGTGGTGCTGTCCGCCCTGGAAATCGACACCAAGTTCAACGTCAACGTCATTACCGGCTCTGACGGCGTGCTCCGCGGCGCGCCCGGTGGCCATCCTGATACCGCCGCGGGCTCCAAGTGCTGTATCATTGTAACGCCCCTGACCCGGGGCCGGATGGCAACCGTATGCAAGGATGTGGTCACAGTTACCACCCCCGGTGACTGTGTGGACGTGCTGGTGACAGATTACGGTATTGCCGTGAACCCCCTGCGGCCTGACATTATCGAGTGCCTGGACAAAGCCGGCATCCCCCACGTCACCATTGAATCTCTCCAGGAGAAAGCCTACGATCTGGTAGGTGAGCCTGATCCCTTACAGTGGGAGGACAAGGTGGTCGCCATTGTAGAGGCCAGGGACGGCACCATCTTGGATGTGGTGCGGAAGATCAAACCTTACAGCTTCACATAAAAAACATTTCCGCCGGTTCTGAGATGCAGAACCGGCGGAAATGTGTGCATTATCGGGCGTCCTGTTTGTCCGCGGTCAGGAAGAGAAGAACCGTCCCGGCGAGGGCCATGCCGATACCGGCCAGAAGCAGGGTGTGCAGTCCCGCATTCAGAAGGACCCCTCCGGAAAAGTTCCCCGCGGAACAGCCCAGGGAATAGGCGGCGGTGGAAAAGGCCTGCCCCTTGACCATGTCCTCCTTGGAAACCCGTTCTCCGGCGAAATAGATCTGGGCGGGATTCAGGAAAGCATAGGAGGTCATTTGCAGCAATTCCAGAGCATAGATCGTGGAAATGCCGGGGGCGAAATAGAAAAGAACGGATTTCAGCAGAAAAGAGAGACCGGCGATCCGCAGCATCCGGACTGTGGAGAGCCGATGGTGGATCTTATCCGCAAAGAGCAGCATACTGGCCCCTGCCATGCAGGAGATAAAGAGCGCCGTGCCCACCTGGCTGCTGCCCCCGCCGAAGGGGGCCACGATGGCGATCAGGTAGTTTTCGTTCATGGCATGGAACATGCCGAGAAACAGCACGCCTGCCATGGCGGCGCAGTACCAGCGGTAGCGGCGGAAGAACTGGGGCACCGTGCAGCCGGATGCCGTTTTTTCCCCGGAACGGATGGCGGCGATTTTGGGATAGCCCAGCAGGAGCAGAATGCACAGCACCCGGAAGAGGATCAGCAGGACCAGCATCCAGCGAAGCCCCAGGGCCGCGATCACATGACCCAGAACCAGAGCAATCAACGCGGAAGCCACGGAACCGACACACCGGGCGATCCCAAAGCGGATGCGATGATCCCCCTGATTGTAGCCAACGTACAAAGCGTTCAGCAGAGGCATCATGGCATCGGAACACCACAGCCCCAGGCCATAGAGCAGCCCTAACGCCAGAGACGGCAGACCCGGGATCAGCAGCGCCAGACAGCACAGGCCGCATATCGCGCTGAGAGCGGCCATCATACCCGGTACGGGAAAGCGCTTTGCCTTATCTGCCCAGCCTGCCAGCAGCGGTTGGGTCACGCAGGACAGAAGCCCCGCCGCCGCCAGAAGCGTTCCCACCAAAGGGGAGGGCAGTCCGGATTTCAGCAGGAAGGTGGCTGCGAAGCTGGCCATGCCTGTGGCGCCGGCCCAGAATGTCAGCTGTGTCAGGGAATAGCGCACGGTCAGATCCTTCAGGGAAAACCACCCTCTTTCCGCTGTCCACTATAGCGCAGGCTCGCCCGCATTGCTATTCGATTCCTGCCCGGAACTATCACGATCGTGCCATTTTTGACGATAGGCCCGGGGAGAACAGCCAAACTGCTCCTGGAAGCGTTTCCCGAAATAGCTGCTGGAGCCAAGACCGCACAGATAGGCGATCTCCGTAATGGACAGCGAGCCGGAACAGAGCAGCGCGCTGGCCTTTTGCAGCCGGTACTGCCGCAGATAGTCCGTAGGCGTTGTGCGCAGCTGCTGCCGGAACAGCCGGAAGCAGCCCCGTTTGCTGACGCCGCCGGCCGCGGCCAGATCGTCTACGGAGATGGGCTCGGAATAGTGCTCGTAAAGATAGACCATCATTCTTTTCAGAGCGTCGTCTGCGGCGCTGGAAACGGTTTGCTGGGCCGAAAGCTCCAGCAGGCCCAGCCAGATCCGGGACAGCAGGCCCACAAGCCGGAATTCGTACCCCGTTTCCTGGGTATCCAGGGCAAAGGACTGCCGTAAAAGCTCCAGGATCCCGTCATTTTTGCCGGGGAACAGCCCGATCCGCTCAATTCCGGAAGCGGTCAGGGGCCGGATATATTTCCGGGCAACGCGGCTGTTCTGCGCGCCGGAGAGCAGAACCGGGTCAAACAGATGTACTAACTCTACGGTCTCCCCTTCGTTGTCCACAGCCCGGCTGGAATGGAGTACGTTTGGGTTCACAAATCCGCCGCTGCCCTGGGGGAACAGAATGGTGCCCTGGGGCGTGGCATATTCCACGCAGCCGCTTTCCACATAAAAGAGCTCCACCGTGCCGTGCCAGTGCCAGGGCACGAAGGGCCGCCGGTACCGGCTCAGTAGGGCCCGGCTGCAAATATAGGGAAATTCAGAGGAATAGCCCGGCAGCTGCTCCTCGTAGCTTTGGGGGTCAACGGAGATATCCAGGATCGTTTCCATAGCGCGCCTCCCGAAATGTTTTTTCCATTGTATCACATTTGTGCCGATTCGCAAGACTTTCCATTTGCATCCCAGGCAATATAGAAATGGAATGGGATCATTCCCTTTCCATATTGGATAAATGGAGGGAAGCACCTTATAATGAAGACAGAAAACAAAAGGAGGACGCAAGCAATGGGAAAAACCTTAACGAGAAAGATCATTGAAAGCCATTTCGTATCAGGCAGCATGGTGCCGGGGGAGGAGGTCTTCATCCACGTGGATCAGACCCTGACCCACGACATCAACGCGGTCATGACCTACCTGGCCTTTGAGGCGGTTGGGCTTCCCCGGGTGCGCACCGAGTGCTCCGTCAGCTATCTGGACCACAACCTGCTCTACGTCAACAATATGACTCCGGATGACCACATCTATTTGCAGTCCGCCGCCAAGAAGTTCGGCGTTTATGTGTCCCGGCCCGGCAACGGCATTTGCCATACGGTCCATGTGGCCCGGTTCGGCGCGCCCGGAAAGATCTCCATGGGCGGCGACAGCCACACCCCCCACGGCGGCGCCATCGGTATGCTCTGCATCGGCGTGGGCGGCATGGACGTGGCGACGGCCATGACCGGCGTACCCATGCGCCTGAAAATGCCCAAGGTGGTGAAGGTGAACCTGGTGGGTTCCCTGAAGCCCGGGGTCAACGCCAAGGAGATCATCCTGGAAATGCTGCGGCGGGAATCCGTCAAAGGCGGCCTCGGTAAGGTTTATGAGTACGTAGGCCCCGGCGCTGCGGCGCTGGAGGTGCCCCAGCGGGCCACCATTGCCAACATGGGCGCGGAAATGGGGGCCACCACCTCCATCTTCCCCGCCGACGGCCAGGTGAAAAAGTTCCTGACGGCCCAGGGCAGGGCGGAGGCCTATCGCGAGCTGCTTCCCGACGAGGATGCGGAATATGACGAGGAGATGGAGATCGACCTCAGCGCTCTGGTGCCCATGATGGCCTGCCCCCATCTGCCGGACAATGTGAAGCCTCTGACGGAGGTGCCCAAGAAGAAGGTCCAGCAGGTGTTCATCGGCTCCTGCACCAACACCAGCTATGCCGACGTAGCCAAGGCGGCCATGGTCTTCCAGGGCCACCACGTCCATGAGGATGTGAGCTGCACCTGCGGCATTGCTTCCCGGCAGACCTACAAGGAGCTGCTGCGGGACGGCTATATCGATATGCTTGTGGATGCCGGCGTCCGGCTGCTGGAGATCGCCTGCGGTCCCTGCTGCGCCATCGGCCAGACGCCCCCCACCAACGGCGTGGCGGTGCGGACCTCCAACCGGAACTTCAAAGGCCGGGCAGGCAACCCCACGGCGGAAATTTATCTGGTCAGCCCGGAGAGCGCCGCGGCTACGGCCATCAGGGGCACCTTTGCCACGGCGGAGGAGATCCTGGGGGATGATATTGCTATCCTGGGCAGAATTACGGAACCGGAGAAGTACATTGTGGACGATTCCCTGCTGATCCCGCCCCTGCCCCCCGAGGAGGCCGCCAAGGTGGAGATCACCCGGGGTCCCAACATCAAGTTCCTGCCGGTGCCCGAGGTGCCTCAGCAGTATCTGAAGGCAGGGGTCAGCCTGAAGGCCCGGGACAATGTGACGACAGACGATATTACCCCTGCCAGCGCCGAATTCAGCTCCATGCGCTCCAATATCCCGCTTATGAGCAAGTATTGCTACACCCGCTACGACCCGGAATTCTCCGAGCGGGCACGGAAGATGGGCCAGAGCTTTATCATCGGCGGCGAGAACTACGGCCAGGGCTCTTCCCGGGAGCACGCGGCCATCAACCCCATGTATCTGGGCGTCCGCTGCGTTATCGCCAAGAGCATCGCCAGAATTCACAAGGGAAATCTGGTGAACCACGGTATCATCCCCATGCTCTTTGCCGACCCGGCTGCCTACGATAGCATCGACCAGGGGGATGAGCTGGAAATTGAGAATCTGCTGGATCAGATCCCCACCCGGCATGTTACCGTGAAGAACGTGACCAAGCATTTTGAATTCCAGGCCGATCTGGACCTGACCGACAACGAAGTAGCCGTGGTGCTGGCCGGCGGCCAGCTGCGGTATCTCAAAAAAGAACTTACTGAAATGGAGGAAAAATAAAATGACCCGCGAAGAAAGTATTTTGAAAGCCCAGGAAGCCTTCGGCGAACTGATCCGTCAGGATTACAAGCGTATTGACAATATGAAGCAGACCCAGAGCTGCGTGGACTTCGACAAGCTGGACAAAATCACCGTAGGCATTCTGCCCGGCGACGGCATCGGCCCCGTCATTATGCCTCTGGCCCTGGAGGTCATGGAGGCCCTGGTGGGCGACGAGATCAAAAACGGCAGAATTGAGATCCACCATATCGAGGGCATGACCATTGAGAACCGGGTGGCAAAGCTGAACAGCCTGCCCGACGAGTGCCTGGAGGAGATCAAAAAGTGTCAGGTGCTGCTGAAGGGACCCATGGTAACGCCCCGGGCCGGAGACGGCCTGCCCAACCTGGTGTCCGCCAACTCCCTGCTGCGCCGGGGACTGGACCTGTACGCCGCCGTGCGGCCCATCGACATCCCGGAAAGAGGTATCCACTGGACCTTCTTCCGGGAGAACATCGAGGGCGAGTATATCTGGGGCAACAAGGGCATTCAGGTGGACGAGGACCTGGCCGTGGACTTTAAGGTCCAGACGAAGCAGGGTTCCCGCCGTATTGCCCGGGCCGCCTTTGAATTTGCCCGGAAGAACGGCAGGCACAATGTGACCATTGTGACCAAGGCCAATATTGTAAAGCTGGCGGACGGCAACTTCATCAAGGCTGTCCGGGAAGTGGGTCAGGAATACCCGGATATCGAAATTCAGGAGCGTCTGGTGGACGCCATGTGCGCCAAAATGCTGGATCCGGATTTCAACAAGGGTATTGAGGTCGTAGTTCTGCCCAACCTGTACGGCGATATTGTCACCGATGTAGCCGCCGAGCACCAGGGCGGCCTGGGCACCGCTTCTTCCTCCAACATCGGCGACCGCTACGCTCTGTTCGAGGCCATCCATGGCACAGCACCGGCACTGTGCGCCATGGGCAAGGCAGACTACGCCAATCCGTGCAGTCTCATCCGGGCCATGGGGCAGATGCTGGCCCATATGGGCTACGGCGCGGCCAACGCAAAGCTTGAGAAAGCTCTGGACAAGTGCACCCGGGGCGAGGGCGCTATGGTCGTCGGCCCCAAGGAGGGCCAGCACAGCGCGAAAGAGTTCACGGAGTATCTGATCCGGATGATCCGGGAAATGTAAAAATTGACAATTGACAATGAACAATTGACAATTATGGTGTCCCTACGGGACGAATTTGAAATGATTCTTTGATTTGTTTCCGAAGGAAACTCCTTAATTGTCAACTGTCAATGCGAATCAAGAGTTGAACGTGTACCCTGAAAGTGGAAACCCCAAGCCTTCCCCTGGGAGGGGAAGGTGGCCCGCAGGCCGGATGAGGTTGAGGCTGGAGGGATAAAACAGAGACGGTATATAACTCGAAGTCTCGACCTCATCCGCCTCGCTTCGCTCGGCACCTTCCCCTCCCAGGGGAAGGCTTGACTCTTGCCCATCAGATTTCCTGTTTCTCCAAGACCCATAAGGGTTTCGATTTTACATACAAGGACAGCTCTCAACTATTGATTCGCATTGTCAATTGTCCATTGTCAATTCATTCCGTAAGCCTCAATTTACAGACAGGAGGAGACTTTACGTGCGTTCATTCAGAACCGTATTCATGCGGGGCGGCACCAGCAAGGGGTGCATGTTTCTGGAAAGCGATCTGCCCGCGAGAGAAGAATGGGACGATATTTTCGTCCAGGTCATGGGTTCCCCGGACCCCAAGCAGATCGACGGTATGGGGGGCTGCGTGTCCAGCAACAATAAAATCGTGGTGGTCCGCAAGAGCGCCCTTCCCGGCGTGGATGTGGATTATCTGGTGGGCCAGTCCATTGTGGGCAAGGCCCAGATCGACTATAAAAGCAACTGCGGCAATATGACCGCCGCCGCGGCGCCCTACGCGGTGGAAATGGGCCTGGTGGAGAACCTCACCGAGCCTGTGACCACGGTACATATGTTCAATCTGAATACCAATAAGTATATTGATGTGACCGTCCCCGTGAAGAACGGACAGTTTGACAACGAGGGGGACTGCGCTATTGCCGGCGTAGACGGCACGTCAGGGGAGCTGAAGGTCAACTTCCTGGACCCTGCCGGAGCCAAGACCGGCAAGCTGTTCCCTACAGGGAAGGCAAAGGAAATGCTGGCGCTGCCGGATGGGGAGATCGAGGCCACCATTCTGGATGTGTCCAATCCCATTGTGCTGGTGCGGGCAGAGGACTTAGGGATGACCGGCACAGAGCTGCCTGCCCAGGTGGATGCCGAAAGGAGCGTATCTGCCAAGCTGGAAGCCATCCGGGGCGCGGCCTGCGTGAAAATGGGCTTTGCCAAGGATCTGACGGACGCTACGGAGAACAGCCCCGCTGTACCAAAGGTGGGCTTTGTCTCGGCTTCCCAGGACTACACGGATATTTCCGGCAAGCAGGTCTCCGGGGAGGATATGGACATCTGTGCCCGGGTCATCAGCGTGTTCAAGTGCCACAAGGCCTGCCCTCTGACGGCGGCCTCCGCCATCAGCGTGGCGGCAGCGGTGCCCGGGACCATTGTTTATGAGCTGGCAAAGCAGACGGAGCCGGGCCGGGTCCGCATCGGGCATCCCTCCGGCATTATGACCATGTTCCCGTACCTGGATGACGGGAAGAAGCCTCTGAATGAAATTCAGGTCTCCGGCGTGGCCGTCCAGCGCACTGCCCGGCGGATCATGGACGGGACCGTGTATATTCGGAAGTAAGTTGCCCCTTGTCAATTTCCCGCAAATATGCTATCCTTTTCTCAGAATCTGTTGAGAAAGGATGGCGCGTATGAAGGATTTTGACTGGGAGCTGCTCTACGAGCTTTACAAAAACCCGAATCTGACCAAGGTGGCCAATGTCCTCTATATTACCCAGCCCACGCTGACCAAGCGGCTGCAGCATATCGAGGCGGAGTTCGATGTGACCATCGTGGAGCGGACCCCCAAGGGCCTGGAATTCACCCCGGAGGGGAAGTATCTGGCCGGGCAGGCGGAGGTGTATCTGCGCTTTCTCAAGCAGACCCGCAGCCACTTAGAGCAGCTGCGGGAGAGTGCCGGGGGACTTGTCACCATCGGCTCCTCCTATACCTACAGCAAGTACACCCTGACGGATCAGCTGATCCGCTTTCGCATGGATTATCCCAATGTGCGCTTCCAGATCCATACGCTGCATTCAAACCAGCTGTTCCGGCAGCTTCTGGACGGTACGGTGGATGTGGCCTTTGTTCGGGGGGACTACGAGGGAGCCGTGAACCGGGTGCTGCTGGGCAGGAACAAAGCTTACGCTATGACGAAAAAACCCATTGCAAGCTTTGAAGACCTCCGGGGAATGCGCCGCCTGTGGTATTCCACCAATGCGGAGTCCCAGAAGCTGCTGGACGCCTGGTGGGAAGCGCAGTTCCGGGAGAAGGCTCCCACGGGCCAGGTCATGGGCTATGTGGATGTGGTCTGGCAGATGGTCCAGAAGGATCTGGGCTATACCCTGTGCTTCCTGCCGGAGGAGTATACAAATCCCTATGGCCTGTGCCTGTATCCGCTGCAAAATCCGGACGGCACCGCCGTCACCCGGAACACCTGGTTCCTGTATCCCCAGAACAAGCGGCTGAACGAGAACGTAGAGCGGTTTGTGGAATTTGTTCTTCGAGACAGAAAGAGGGCAGCCGATGAAAGAACTGGATTGGAAAATCCTGATCGTCCTGTATGAAAAACGCAGCATTACCAAAACGGCGGAGGCGCTGTATCTGACTCAGTCGGCCGTTACCAAGCGCCTGCAGAATATGGAGAACGAGTGGGGCATTGAGGTCATCCGCCGCAGCAGCCAGGGGGTCGCCTTTACGGAGGACGGCACCTACCTTGCCCAGAGGGCCAGCGTTATGCTGGATTTTCTGCGGGAAATACGGGAGCACTATGCCCAGCGGGACTGCCGGAAGAAGGTGCTGACGGTAGGTATCCCCAATTCCTTTTCGAGGCTTTACTTTCCGGAGGTCCTCAGCAGCTATATTGCTCGGTTTGACCGCCTGGACGTCCACCTGATTCCCAATTCCAGTGAGGTGGTCCTGCAAAAGCTGGTGGATGGGTCCGTAGACATGGGCTTTGTCTGCGGGGATTACCCCTATCTGGGAGAGAAAACACCCTTGATGGACGAAAACCTGTATGTTCTGGCCCCTGCCGGGCTGCCCTATGAGAAACTGGAGCAAAGCCCGCTGATCCAGTGGAAAATGAATCCCCTGGTGGAGATGCTCCGGGACCAGTGGTGGAAATCCCAGTATGGCAGCCTGCCCCACGGCAGCTATCAGGTTCCCTTTGCGGACATTGCCATCGAAATGGTGGAAAAGGGCCTGGGGATCACCACGCTGTTTGGGGACAAATGGCGTATTGACCCCGCCAAGGCCCAGCTTATACAGGCCTTTGACGCCCAGGGCAGTCCGGTGAGCCGCCGGGTGTGGATGATGCTGTCGGACCGGTGCTTTGAGGACCCGGATATTGCGGATTTCGTATCCCTGGTGGAGGATTTTTTTCAGGTGAACAGGTAAAAGGCTCTCGCCCAGTTGTTTTTGCGGGCGGGGGCCTTTCCCTATTCCAAAACGGAATACCCAGGGGAGAAAATACGGGAATGCCCATTTGACGGAAAAGTCTGGTATTCTGATGTCATCGGAAGAAAGCTTCCAATTCGAGAAAGACGGAGGAATATACCATGCGTTATGCCTATGTGGGATGCCGAACCACCAAAGAGAGAAATGCCCGGGGCGAGGGCCTGAAGACCTATGAGATTCTGCCGGACGGCAGCTGGAAGCAGCTGCAATGCCTGAAAACGGAGCCAAATCCATCCTTCCAGACCCTGGACCGGGAGGGAAAATTTCTCTACAGCGTCCATGGGGACATTACCAAGGCTTCCAGCTACCGGGTGCTGCCGGATCACACCCTGGAGCACCTGAATACCATCGACATCGGCGGCCGCAATCCTGTGGATATCACCGTAGACCGGGACAATAAGCATGTCATTGTGGCGACTTTGCAGGGCGGCACATTGTACACTGTTCTCCGGAATGCCGACGGTTCCCTGGGCAATGTGGCGGCAAAGTTCACCTATGAGGGCAAGGAGCCCGGCAAGGTGTCCACCATTCACCAGTGCCTGTGGGACCGCAAGAAGAACTTCCTCTTTGCCTGCGCCCAGGGGCGGATCAACGGCTACGGACAGATGCGGGCCCTGCGCTATGACCATGAGACCGGCGTGTTTGCCCAGACGGACCGGTTCCTGTCCCGGACCTGGGACGAGCCTCGGCATGCCGCCGTCCATCCCAACAACCGCTGGGTTTATATGTGCGAGGAAAAGGGCAACAAGGTCCTCTATTTCCGCTTTGATGAGGAAAAGGGCACCTTTGAGGCATTGCAGGAGCTGAGCACCGTGCCGGAAACCGTCACAGGCTACTCCGATGCCAGCGAGGTCATGGTGGACCCCTCCGGAAGGTTTGTGCTGGTGTCCAACCGGTATACGGACAGCATGGCGGTCTACCGCATCGACCCCGTCACCGGCTATCTGCGCAGCGTTGGCTTCTACCCCTGCCTGGGCAAGACTCCCCGTTTTTTCTGCTTCGGCAGCAACGGCAAATGCTACGTTGCCAACGAGGACAGCGATACCATCGTGGAGTTTGATTTTGACAGCGTGACCGGTACTCTGACACCCACGCTGAACATTGTACATACGGGAAGCCCTGTGTGCATCGTGTTTGCGGACTGAGGAGGGAAGGTCATGAATGTAGGACTTGTTTCTCTGCTGGCCCTGCTGCTGGCCATTGCCCTGGGCTTTGCCCGGAAGACCAATGTGGGCATTCTCTCCATCGGCTTTGCCATGGTCATTGCCATGGTGTCCGGCAGCGATACCATTACCGTAAAGGCCGTCCTTTCCGGCTTCTCCACATCCCTGTTTATCCAAATGGTGGGCGTGACCTACCTCTTCGCCATCATCAACGGCAATGGCACACTGGAGCTGCTGGCGAAAAAGATCGTCAGCCATGTGCCGGTCCACGCGATCCCCGCAGCCATGTTCCTGATCGGTATGGTCCTCAGCGCTGTGGGCCCCGGCTCCATTCCCTGCCTGGCCATTATCCCGGTAATTGCCATTCCGGTGTCCGTTTCCGCGGGCATCAATCCCATTATGGTTTCCATTATCGGCGACATGGGCGCCATGGCAGGCCGTATGAGCCCCCTGACCCCCGAGGCTGCCGTGGTCCGCAGCCTGATGGAGGCCCAGGGTATGGAGGCCAATACGGTGCCCATCATGATCTGCACGGCCATCACCGCCGTGGTCTGCTCCCTGCTGATTTATGTGTATTATAAGGGCTGGCGGGTGGATAAGGCCCTGTCCAGCGGCGTGAAGGCCGAACTGCCCCGATTCAGCTGGCAGCAGATCCTGAGCCTGCTGGGCCTGGTGCTGCTGGCGGTAGGCGTGCTGGCGCTGAAATGGAACGTGGGCCTTACGGGCTTCCTGATCGGCGGCATTCTCAATGTCATTGGCTGCGGGCAGGATAAAAAGGCGGTTTCCGGCGTGCCATGGAATGTGATCCTAATGGTGCTGGGCGTGGGTATGCTGATGAATATCATCTCCCTGTCCGGCGGCATTGACCTGCTGGTGTCCGCCCTGGAAAGCTTTATGGGACCCAAGAGCGCGGTGCCCATCATGGCCCTGACGGCGGGGATCATGTCCTTCTTCTCCTCTGGTCTGGGCGTGGTGTTCCCAACGCTGGTGCCGGTCTGCGGCGGTCTGGCCGCCGGACTGGGAATCGACGGCGTTCAGCTGGTGGCCATGGTGGTCATCGGCGGAACCATTGCGGGCTATACCCCGATTTCCACCACCGGCGCACTGATCATGGCCGGTGTAGCCCAGCAGCCGGACAGCGAGACGCGGTTCCCCCAGAACAGAATGTTTCTGGAGCTGTTCGCCGTCTCCGTCCTGAATCTGGTGGTTCTGGCGGTCATGGCCCTGTGCGGGGTGTATACCCTGATCGTGTAACGAAGCGCAAAAGGGCGGCAAACCATGCCGCCCTTTTCTGCAATTCTCTTTGGGAATCCCATTATTCCATTTCAAAATTGGCATTTTTCTGCTATCGGCGCTAGGATAGTACCAGAAAAACTTCCAGGAGGTCATAAAACGATGGAACTGCATATTGTCACCGAGGCAAACCGCTGCCTGAACTGTAAAAAGCCCATGTGTCAGCAGGGCTGCCCCATTCATACACCCATCCCCAGGGTCATCAGTCTGTTTAAGGAGGGAAAGCTTACCCAGGCCGGGCAGATGCTGTTTGAGAACAACCCTATGTCCCTGGTCTGCTCCATGGTCTGCAACCACGAGCAGCAGTGCGCGGGGCACTGCGTCCTGGGCAGGAAGGGAAGCCCTGTCCATTTTTCCAGCATTGAGACCTATATTTCCGACATGTATCTGGACCGGATGCCGATCTTAAAACCGGAATCCAACGGTATCAAGGCCGCCGTGATCGGCGCGGGCCCCGGCGGTATCACCGCCGCCATTGAGCTGGCGAAGCTGGGCTACGATGTGACTGTTTTTGAATGGAAGGGGAAAATCGGGGGCATTCTGCGCTACGGCATCCCGGAGTTCCGGCTGCCCAAGTCCATTCTGGACCGGTATCAGCAAAAGCTGGAGGCCATGGGCATCCATATCCGGCCCAATACCACCATCGGCGCGGTACTTATGATCGACGACCTGTTCCGGGACGGCTACAAGGCGGTCTTCATCGGCACCGGGGCGGAGAAGCCCAAGAGCCTGGGCATTCAGGGCGAGTCCCTGGGCAATGTGTATTTCGGACTGAACTATCTGGCCAATCCCCAGGGCCACAGGATCGGCGATAAGGTGGCTGTTATCGGTATGGGCAACGCCGCCATGGATGTGGCCAGGACGGCGCTGCGGCAGGGCGCCCGGTCCGTGACCCTCTTCGCCCGGGGCAAGCGGATCACCGCAAGCTCCAACGAGGTGGACTACGCCCGCCTGGACGGCGCGGAATTCGTCTTTGGAAAGCAGATCCAGTACATCGACGAAAGAGGCCCTGTGTTCAAAACCTCTATTTTTGACGACGAGGGCCACATTGTGGGCTACGAGGAGGAGCTGTACCATTTTGACGCGGACAGTGTGATCATCTCTGTCAGCCAGATGCCCCGGAAAAAGCTGGTCCGCACCACGGACGGCCTCCAGGCCGACGACCGGGGAAACCTGATCGTAGACGAAAATTATATGACCACCCGCCCCGGCGTGTTTGCCGCGGGCGATGTGGTCACAGGTCCTAAGACAGTCGTCCACGCCGTGGAGGCCGCCAGGCAGGCGGCAAGGGCCATGGATGCGTATATGCGCAAGCAGTAAAGGAGCGTTACCGCCCAACCGGTACAGACCGGAGGGCGGTAACGCTTTTTTATTTCAGAATCAGAACGCGTTCAGCGGGTAGAAAATCGCAATGTAGACGATGGAGATCACTACGCAGATCAAGGTCAGGGGAAGACCGGGCTTTACATAGTCCATAAACCGGTAGCCGCCGGGTTCCACGGCCATGGAGTTTGCGGGCATGGCCACGGGAGTGGCAATGGCGATGGAAGCGGCGAAGCGGACGGCCGTCAGCATGGCCTTGGGGTTGATGCTCAGCGCGGAGGACACCAGCAGGGCAATGGGGGTCAGCAGAATGATGGTGGCCGCGTTGGACATGAACTGGGTCAGCGGGGTGACGAACAGGAAAATCAGGATCACGATCAGCAGGGGACTGCTGACGCTGGAGAAAAGGGACTGCGCGGCGTTGGCGATCAGGTCGGCCGCGCCGGAGTTGGTCATGGCCTTTGCCACGGGGACCAGGGCGGCGTAGATAATCAGACCGGAGGTGGGAACGGCGTGGGAGGCCTGCTTTACGGTGAGGCAGCCGGTGGCGACCACGATGATCGCGCCGATAATGGCCATGAAATGCAGCTTGATGCCGATCTGCTTTTCAAAAATCATGCCGATCAGAGTCAGGACCATAACGCCGATGGACAGCCAGGTCTTCCAGACGGGAACGTCGGAGAAATCGGAGGTGTGGACGGAGGCCGCGTCATAGGTCCCCTCGTTGTTGGGAACATCGGGCAGCAGCTTATAGCCAATGGTGGCCATGTAGATGGCGGAAACCAGCAGCAGAATCAGGGACAGAGGCGCCCACTCAAAGAAGCTGAAGGTCAGGCCGGTGCCCAGTCCCTCCAGAGCTTCCTTCAGATAGGGACCGGAGGTGGTGCCGACAATGGAGATGCCGCCGCCAAAGCAGCAGCCCACGATAACGGGGTACATGAGCTTAGAGCGCTTCATGCCGGTGGAAAGGGAGATGCCCAGAATCAGGGCAATCAGCAGACCGGCGGCGCCGGTGTTGGACAGGAAGCCGGACATGAGGCCGGAGAACAGGACGGTTACGAACATGAGCTTGCGCTCGCTGCCGGCGAACTTGGTCAGCACGTTGGCGATTTTGGCCGCGCCGCCGGTTTTGAAGACGGCCTCACCGACAATGGCCATGCAGACGATAATCATGGCGGTGCCGGAAGAGAAGGCGGCCAGGGCGGTGGAAGCGTCCACAGCGCCGGTCAGGTAGAAGGCGACGCACATACTCATTGCGGTAACGGGCAGGGGTACGACTTCCGTGACGAACAGGACAATGCCAACAAGCAGAATCAGCAAAACAGCAATTGCCATAGGGTAGTTCCTCCATTTTTTCTTTGATCCGCTCTGCAGAAGCGTTCTCGTAAATTTGCGGCGCACCGTGTTTGCATTTTGAGTATAGCAAATATCGTTCCGATTTTCCAATCAACAAAAGTTACTCCCCCAATAACCTTTGGTACTTAACCGAAAGGAATAGGCCCTCATACTTTTCGGTATTTCTCAAACAGCCTTTCCGGGCGTATACTTGTCGCAGAATTTCAAAGGCGATATGCGGAAAGGCGGTTTTTAATGGAACAATTGCAAAAGCTGGCAGCCTTCACGGCGGACCTCCGGCTGGAGGACATGCCGGAGGCGGTTGTGGAGGCGGCAAAGGGCTGTATTCTGGATACCCTTTCAGTAGCCATTGGCGCGGGAGACAATCCGATGCTCCAGGGCGTCAAGGCGGTTTATCTGGAGCAGGATGCCCCCGGAAGGGGCAGCGCGGCGGTCTGGGGCAGCGGCGAGCGGGTCCCGGCCCACATTGCGGCGTTTCTGAACGGCATGGCGGGACATACCCTGGAAATGGATGACGTGCACACCGGCTCCAAGACCCATATTGGCACCGTAGTTGTCCCCGCGGCCTGGGCCGCGGCTGAGGAGACCCATGCGGACGGAAAAAAACTTCTGGAGGCTGTGATCTGCGGCTATGAGGTCATGAGCCGCATTGGTATGGGCTTCGGTGTATCCGGCCATCGGAATAAGGGCTGGCACGTGACCGGTACTGCCGGAACCTTCGGCGCGGCGGCTGCCTGCGCAAAGCTCTATGGTTTTGACGGGGCCCAGACCCTTTCCGCCTTTGGCCTGGCGGGTATGCAGTCCTGCACCACCTGGGCGTTCCTGACTGAGGGCGCTACGGATAAGGTCATGCACCCGGCCCGGGCGGCGGCCAGCGGTATGGAATCCTGTATGATGGTCCGGGGCGGTATGGTCGGCACGCCGGAGATCCTGAACGCGGAGGATGGCGGCATCTTCCCTATGATGAGCGACAGCTTTGACTATGACCTGGTCTGTAAGGACCTGGGGAAGACCTGGGAGATCCTGAATGTGGATAAAAAGCCCTATCCCTGCTGCCGCAGCGCCCATGGCTCCATTGACGCGGCGCTGGCATTGCGGGAAACCTATAAGATCGACCCGGCGGAGATCGACCATGTGGACGTGGATACCTATCTTGTGGGCATGAAGCAGTGCGGCCTGTCGGAGGGCAGTAAAAAGCCCAAGCTCCCCACCGAGGCAAAGTTCTCCACGCCCTATGTGGCGGCGGTGGCCCTGCTGACCGGAAAGGTCGGCCTCTCGGACTTCCTGCCGGAGAATATTGCGGAGCCACGGCGGCAGGAGCTGCTGGAACGAATCTATGTCCATGAGGCGGACCGCTTTACCAGAAAATACCCCCGGCACTGGGGCTGCGAAATGCGGCTGACCACCAGGGACGGCAGGGTTTATACCTACGGCGTTGAGGATGCCTCCGGCAGCGTATCCTCGCCGCTGACCAGGGAGCAGCGGCAGCAGAAGGCATTCAATTGCTGCGCGGGACTTCCCAAGGAAGCGCTGCTGCCCCTCTTCGAGGCGGTGGAAGGTCTGGAAACCGCGGAAACGCTTCCTTCAACAACGGTGCGCTGAGGCTTGGAACCACTGGAATTTTGAAAGCTGCCGTGGTATAATTTCTGAAAAATACAACAGGGAGGAACCGGCAGTATGAACCGAAGCGATCTGGAAAAAATCGTTGCCATTGCGGAAGAGGGCAGCATGGCAAAGGCGGCTCAGCGCCTGTATATTACCCAGCCTGCCCTGAGCAAGTGCCTGGGCAGAGTGGAAGAGGAGCTGGGGGAGCCTCTGTTCCTGCGCAGACCCAACGGCCTGACGCTGACCTATTCCGGCGAGTGCCTGGTGCAGAAGTCCTATCAGATTCTGCGGCTGTACCGGGATCTGGAAATGGACTTCTGTGACCTCAATGAGATGCGCCGGGGCGTTCTGCGGGTAGGCGCGGCCCGGCGCATCAGCGCGGTCGTACTTCCGGAGGCCATTGCCCGGTTCTCCGCCAGATATCCCAGTATCAAAATCGAGATCGCGGAGCAGAACAGCTTTGCCCTGGAGGAGCAGATCATGACCGGCAAGCTGGATATCGCCATTGTCTGCCTGCCGGTGCGGAACAAGAACGTGCATTATACCGTTTTTTATCGGGACCCCTTCCTGATTGCCGTGCCGAAGGACCATCCGGTCAACGCAATGGGCTATACTGTGCCGGGGGAGAAGCTTCCGTTCCTTTCCGTAAAGGCATTGCGGGGGCAGCAGCTGGTGCTCAGCAGCCCGGAAAAGAAATCACGGATCATGGCAAACAAAGCGCTGGAGGTGCTGGACGGGGACTATACCGTTCGGCTGGAATCCCATAATATTGAGCTGGTGATCCGCTTCATTGCCAAGGGACTGGGCATCGGCATTGTTCCCAGCGTTTTCGCGTCCCAGTATCCGGAACCGGAGACGGTCAACTATTACCGCTTCCCGGAATCGGAAGAGATTTTCCATCAGTGGGCGGTTATGTATGGCGACAGCATTGCAAGCCTGCCCAGGCCATCCCGGGAGCTTTATCGCATTCTCTGTGAGGAGAAGTGCATTTTCCCGGATTTCCTGGGATGAGCGGCGGATGTCAGGCCTATTCAAGAAGGGAATGTCAATATTCCCTTTCCCAATTTTACAAAAGCGTTTCTTTCTGCTATCATGAAGTTACCAAAAGAAATGAAAGGATGGATCCCAGATGATCAACCTGTATAATACCGGCATTTATCTCGTAAACGGCGAGCACATCGGCACCGATCCCGCGGAGGTCGCGGCCAGAACCGGCAGGACCGTCTCTAAGGAAGAGGCCGCCAAAGGCACCATGGCCTACGGCATCCTGAAGGCCCACAACACCACCGAGGATATGGACAACCTGAAACTGAAGTTTGACTCCATGACCTCCCATGACATTACCTATGTGGGCATCATCCAGACGGCCCGGGCCTCCGGCATGACCGAGTTCCCCCTGCCCTATGTGCTGACCAACTGCCACAATTCCCTCTGCGCCGTAGGCGGCACCATCAACGAGGACGACCACAAGTTCGCCTTGTCCGCCGCCCATAAGTACGGCGGCATCTACGTGCCAACCAATATGGCAAACATCCACTCCTACAACCGGGAGACCATGGCGGGCTGCGGCCGCATGATCCTGGGCTCTGACTCCCACACCCGTTACGGTGCCCTGGGCACCATGGCAATCGGCGAGGGCGGCGGCGAGCTGGCCAAGCAGCTGGTTGGCCGGACCTATGATTTTGCCCGCCCCGGCGTCATCGCCATCTACCTGACCGGCGCACCCAAGGCCGGCATTGGTCCTCACGATGTGGCCCTGTCCATCTGCGGCGCTGTGTACAAGAACGGCTATGTGAAGAACAAGGTCATGGAGTTTGTTGGCCCCGGCATCAGAAATCTGCCCATGGAATACCGGAACGCCATTGACGTTATGACCACCGAGACCACCTGCTGGTCCTCCATCTGGGTCACGGACGAGAAGACCAAGGGCTATTTCACCGTCCAAGGCCGCCCCGAGGCCTATAAGGAGATCAAGCCCGCTGACGTTGCCTATTATGACGGCTGTGTGTACATCGACCTGGCTACCGTGGAATCCACCATTGCCATGCCCATGCACCCCTCCAACACCTACACCATCCACGAGCTTCAGGAGAATGCCGCAGATATCCTGCATCTGATCCAGGAGAACGCCAATAAGCAGATCAAGGGCGCGAAGATGGACATCGTCTCCAAGTTCCATGACGGTTCTGTATGGGTGGAGCAGGGCGAGATCGCCGGCTGTGCGGGCGGTACCTTTGACAGCATCTGCGCCGCCGCCGACATCCTGCGGGGCCGCAGCTGCGGCAACGGGGCTTTCTCCCTCAGCGTCTACCCCGGCTCCATGCCCGCTCTGGCTGAGCTGATGCGCAACGGCCGTGCCCACGACCTGATCGCCGCGGGCGTCATCCTGCGGGAATGCTTCTGCGGTCCCTGCTTCGGCGCGGGCGACACCCCCGCCAACGGCGAGTTCTCCATCCGCCATACCACCCGGAACTTCCCCAATCGGGAAGGCTCCAAGCCCGGCGAGGGCCAGATGGCCGCTGTGGCCCTGATGGACGCCCGTTCCATTGCCGCTACCGCCGCCAACGGCGGCAGACTGACCGCTGCCACCGACCTGGATGTGGAGTACACCAACCCCGAGTACCACTATGACAATGGCATCTATGAGAAGCGGGTCTACAACGGCTGGACTAAGCCCGAGCCCGACCACGAATTGAAGTTCGGCCCCAACATCAAGGACTGGCCCGAGATGCCCGCCCTGACCGACGATCTGCTGGTGAAGGTCTGCTCCTACATCACCGACCCCGTCACAACCACCGACGAGCTGATCCCCTCCGGCGAGACTGCCTCTTACCGGTCCAACCCCGAGCGGCTTTCCGAGTTCGCCCTGTCCCGCCGGGATCCCCAGTATGTGTCCCGCAGCAAGGTCATGCGGCAGGCCGAGCGTGACCGCCGGGCCGGGAAGGGCCTGACAGAAGAAGTCAAGGCTGTATACGCGGCCCTGGCCAAGGCCGGTCTGACCGTGGACCCCGAGAACACCGACCTGGGCTCCACCATCTTCGCAAACATGCCCGGCGACGGCTCCGCCCGTGAGCAGGCGGCCTCCTGCCAGCGTGTGATGGGCGCTTCCGCCAACTTCGCCAAGCAGTACGCCACCAAGCGCTACCGCTCCAACTGCATCAACTGGGGCATGACCCCCTTCCTGGTGGAGAACCCCGAGGTCTTCGAGCTGGGCGACTACATCTTCGTCCCCAAGCTCCGGGCCCATGTGCTGGCCAATGACGCTGCCTTCGATGCCTACGCCGTGAAGCCTGACGGAACCGTTACCAAGTTTGCCGTCTCTACCGGCTATCTTACCGAGCCTGAGCGCCAAACAATCGCCGACGGCTGCCTGATCAACTACTACCGCAGCAACAAGTAAAGATTCCCTCCGATTCCTTTCTCCCCGCCCCGGAGCTGCCACCACAGCCCCGGGGCGGGTTTTACCCGCAGAACAGGCTATATATAGGTAAATTCCTATATACAAACGGAGTAATATTCAATTTGCACAGAAGAGCCTTCGTATCTATAATCATTTATGGATAAGCTCAACAAACAGAGCAAATAAAAAAAGAAAGAGGTAGATCCAATTGACCCCTGAAATGATCAAATGTCTTGTTATCTTCGTGGCCATGGTTCTCGGCTATGTCTTCTATGATAAGCTGAAGATTTCTATGGGCACAACCGCCATGGCGGCTCTTCTTCTGTGCGTTTTCACTGGGCTGGTCCCGGCCAAAACTGCGCTGGGTTACTTCGCCAACAAAAATGTTATCTTGATTTTGGGTATGTTTGTTGTCGTGGCCGGCTTTAACCGTACCCAGGCTGTGCGGAAGATGAGCCACCTGGTTACGAAGGTCAGCGGCGGCAGTTTCAGAAAGATGTTTGCCGGCTATGCCCTGATCGGCTGCCTGCTGTCCCAGTTCATTCCCAGCCCCATGTCTGTTTATGCCGTCATGTTCCCTCTGGTCATGGCCTCCTGCGAGGATATGGGCATCAGCCCCTCCAAGGCCATGTTCCCTCTGGCGCTGGTCGTTATCGGCACCTGCGGAACGCTGCCCCTGGGCGCCGGAGCGGTGACTTATGCACAGTACAACGGCTATCTGGAGGCTTTCGGTATTACGGATATTTCCTTCACTATGATGGATTTCTTCTATGGCCGTATCATCACTCTGGTCGTTGTTGTTATCTATGCGATTTTCATCGGCGCGAAAATTTCTCCCGAGCAGCCTCCTGTGGCCATTACTACCACCAATGCCAAGACCAGAGGCGGCAAGGAAATCGCACCCCTGGATCCTGTTCGTGAGGTCATTGGCTATTCCGTCTTCATTCTCACGGTTATCGGGCTGGTGGCTGAAAGCAAGATTGGCATTCCCGGCTGGCAGGTCACACTCACCGGCGCGGTTCTGATGGTTGGCTCCGGCGTGCTGACCCCCAAGGAGGCTACTGATTCTTTCCCCTTCCGCATTGTACTGATGGTCATTGGCGCGCTGGTAATGGGCTCTGCCATGTCTGAGTGTGGCCTTGGTGACAAGATCGGCGAGCTGGTTGCCGCCACTGTCGGCGATACCCGCAACGGTTATGTGATCGGCGCTCTGTTCTTTGTGGTTCCCTTCGTCTTGACCCAGTTTATGAACAACCAGAGCTGCCAGGCGATTTTCTTGCCCATTGTCATTCTGAGCTGTCAGGCTCTGGGCTGCGACCCCCGCGGTCCCTTGATTCTGCTGTCCTCTGCCTCTTTGACTGCTTTCCTGACGCCTATGGCAACCGGCACCATTCCCATGGTTATGGGTACCGGCGGCTACGACCAGGCTTCCCTGATCAAGCAGGGGTGGCTGCCCTCTCTGATCATCACCGTGGTCTCTGTCCTGTCGGTCATGACGCTGTATCCCGCATTCTGATTGCCCACAAGAATCCTGTAAGCGCCGGAGCCTGCAGGATTTCCATAGAGAAAAGCTCTGTCAAGGATTCCTCCGAATTGCGCGGGGTGCTTTCCTTTGAAAACGGCATAAAAACTCCCTCCGCATTCCGCGGAGGGAGGGACTATTCGTGATTGATTTGACGGTCAAGAATGCGGAATAAAATATCCGCGTTTTTTGGATCTGCCCGGCGGCTCTGGACAAAATAGGTTTCATAGGGAAGAGCCTGGTCCGGTTCCAGCTTACAAGTTCCGGAGGAAATCTCCCGGGACGCAAGAACGTAGGAAGCAGTCCCGCTTTTCGCATAGTAGTCATACATATTGATATTGGGAACGGTGTGAATGACCTTAGGCGACAGCCCCGGGATCTGGGCAAACAGGGCATCCAGCCATTTCCGCATCCGGTGTTCCGGAGAGGAGGGGGCGGCCACCAGGGGCTCGTGCTCCAACTCTTCCAGGCGGATGTATGCGAAGGGCTCATCCGGGTGATAGTAGATTTTGTCCCAGAGCGGACTGCCCTCCCGGAGATGCACTGCCGGGGGATATTTGACAAGCAGACGCTTCTGAAGATGCAGGCTTGGGCTCGGCATACGAACCAGAGCATAGTCCAGCTCACCCTTGTCCAGCATCTCCTCCATCTGATAGTTGGCGCAATCAACCAGCGACAGTACGATATCCGGATCGACCATTGCCAAGGTGTCCATCAGTCCGGAGACCAGTTCAAAGCCCGTTCGGATGGGAATGCCCAGAGTGAAGCGCCTTTTGCCCTTCATTTCCTGGAGTTCATGCTGCAGCCTGTCCCAATGGGACAGGATATGCTTGCACTCGGTGCAGAAGTGCAGACCGGCTTCCGTAGGCGCTGCCTCACCGAAGCGGTTGCGCTCAAAAAGTCGGATCCCCAATTCTTTTTCCACTTTTTGAAGACGCTGGCTCAGAGTTGGCTGAGAAATATACAGCTCCTGAGCAGCCTTTGTAAAGCCTCCGCATTCCGCAATTTTCAGAACATAGCGCATATCGTCAATGGTCAAAGCAACCCCGCCTCTCTGAAGTTCTTACGTATACGATAATATTCAGAAGGGAAAATGTCAATCCCCATTTCATACCTGCGGCGCTGCATGAGGCCGGAGATGTTTTTGCATAGAACAAGCAGTACCGACTGCCAAGGAACCTCTGAATAAATCGTCTGCGGCTGAAGAGCGGATCTTTTTCGCCCTCAGCTCTTGCCGATTTAATCAGAGCTTTCCTAAATTCCACAGTACTGCCAGAAAGCTTTTTCAGAACGAAAGGAAAATTCCAATGATAAATCAGATTTTGATCCGCAATGCTCGCAGCTTTGATGCCGCCGAGGGCATCTTTTCCGCCCCCTGTGATATTCGCATTGAAAACGGGACTGTGGCGGAAATTTCCCAAAACATAGCAGTGAAACCCGGCTATGAGGTTCTGGAGGGAGAGGACCTCTGCGTCTCCACCGGCTGGACCGATTGCCACACCCATTTTGGGGGCTTTGATCCCTTCCTGACCTATCCGGGTCTGGGCGTGACCCGCGTTCACGAGGCCGGAAGTTTCGGTGCGTTTACGTTTGAGAGATTCCATCAGATCAGTTCCCGACTGCCATTCCCCGCGACGGCCTATCTGTATGTGGGCTGCTGGGGCGTTGCAAATGGTGAACTGAGGACTTTGGATAATTTGAAGGAGGAACCTTTTCTAGAGACCGCAAGGGCTTTCCCGGATGAGATTTTGGGAGCTAAAATTCGAATTGATCCCCGTGTCAACTGTGATACAAAAAAATCCCTGCGCATGGCAAAGGAATTGGCGGTCAAGGCAGAATTGCCGTTGGTTGTTCATCCAAGTCGCTGTGCGGATAGCATTGAGGAGATTTTGGCAGTCATGGACAAGGATGATGTGTATGCACATACCTATTCTCCCGTTAGCCCCGGGATCTTTGATGAGGACGGCAACCTGAAGAAGGCAATGTGGGATGCCATGGAGCGGGGCGTTCGCTTTGATCTGTCCCACGGCTCTAACAACTTTGGCTATGATATGGCCCGCAGTGCCATTGAGCAGGGCTTTGTGGTGGAAACCATCTCCACTGACCTGCATCTGGGCAATTATACAAAGCCCGGCATTCGCCTGGCTGGCGTTATGACCAAGGCCATTCAGGCAGGTATCCCTCTTGTGGATGCACTGAAAAAGGTCATTCTCGCACCCTCCGCGCTGCTGCACGTCGCGCCGAAAGCTCCTGCCCTTCAGGTGGGGCAGACTGCGGATATAACGGTGTTCACCATTTCTCAGAAGGACATTGAATTGCCAGATGTGGTTGGTAAGGTGGAAACCTGCAAAACTGTTATACAGGACGTTGCAACCGTTATCGGTAGCAGTCTGAACCGTTCTTTTAAGACGGCTATCCTTTGCGAGAACTACGCAGCCGATTGATTTTTCCCGATTCCTTTCTCCCCGCCCCGGAGCTGCCACCACAGCCCCGGGGCGGGTTTTGCTCTACTCCATGACGCTGGCCTCAGGCCGGTGTGAGCCTCTCATTTCCTGGTATTGGAGAAAGCGAAGGAACCGCTGCGGTATTTGGCAGCGGCTCCATTTTGCGCCTTTGGGGAAAATTGCGGATTTATTTCAGTTGATTGATGGCTGCTTTTACAAGAAGTGTGCTTTTCGCGATGGCTGTGCTGCTGTCCAAGCCGTCCAGTGCGGACTGCATGTTTGGAAGGGATCTGGTAACACCGGCATAATGCTCATGCAGCATGCTGGTATCGCTGAGAATTTGCAGGGAATCACGGAGCTGGTACAGCTGGTTTTCACAATCCAGCAGGAGAAGGCTGTTCAACTGGGAGACAATGGAGTCCGTTGTGACTACGGAGGCTACCCGCTGGGCACCAATGACGACTGTGTCTTCGTGGAGATTATACTTTCCGCCGTTCAGCTCGGCCTCCAGAACATCCCGGACACCGATCACATATTTGGCGCTGTCCAGGGCGGCGTTGATTTCCGCTGTGGACATTTCTTCGGAAACAAGAGGAATATACTCGTATTCTGTCAGTCCGGTCTGACGGCAAAGATTTTCCAAGGTTGTGCAATAAGGGCGGCGATTGTTAAAAATATAAATGCGGGAGCCTACAGGTATCTCACGGATGCGTAGATAGAAGCTGGAGGTTGGCATTAAATTCAAAATCGCCACAGCTGCCCCAGGAACCAGGGCGGCGACTTCCTTCTTCAGAGATTCGTTGCAGACATATTCCTTTGCCAGTTCTGCCATGCTGCCCTTTCCTGAAAGATACGCCTCTACTACCGCTATTTTCAATTCTGGGCTGTATCGTTTATTCTTCTGTCTCTTTCTTGGCATAATAATAGTCCCCTTATTGTAGTCTCGAAATTTTTGCTATTTCGAGTGTCTACTCTAAGGGGACTATATCACAAAACCATTTCGGGGCGGTTCGTCTTTATTCCGCAATATGCTCGCAATAGATGCAGCGGTGGATGCCCGCGGCCTTGTCGGTCAGGCGGAAGATCTGGGGCAGCTCCTGCTCGGTGGCGCTGATGCAGCGGGGATTGCGGCAGGTCAGGTCGCAGCGCAGCTCGCCCCGGATGGGCTCCCGGGCGGGGTTCTCTTCTGCCTCTTTGAGGAGCTTCAATATCAGGGCCATGCGCATATATTTGCCGTTGAGGGCCTGGCGGAAGTAGGCGGCTCTGGGGTCGTCGTCCACGGCAACGCTGATCTCGTTGACCCGGGGCAGGGGGTGCAGGACGCACATATTCTTCTTGGCCAGGGCCATCCTGGCGGGGTCTAAGATATAGCTGTCCTTCAGCCGCTCATAGACGGCAGGGTCGGAGAACCGCTCCCGCTGGATGCGGGTCATGTAGAGCACATCCAGCTCGGGCATGGCCGCCTCCAGGGAGGTGACTTCCTCATAGGGGAAGCCGCTCTTTTCCAGCACGTCATACTTGACGTAGCCGGGCAGCCGCAGCTCTTCCGGGGAGATCAGCACGAAGCGGATGTTTTCATAGCGGCACATGGCCTCGATGAGGGAATGGACCGTGCGTCCGTATTTCAGATCGCCGCACAGGCCGATGGTCAGGTCCTTAAGCCGTCCCATTTCCCGGGAAATGGTCAGAAGATCCGCCAGCGTCTGGGTGGGATGGTTGTGCATGCCGTCTCCGGCGTTGATAACGGGCACGGAGGCGTTCCGGGAGGCCACGAAGGGCGCACCGTCCTTGGGGTGGCGGATGGCCATGATGTCGGCGTAGCAGGAAATGATCCTGGCGGTGTCCGCCATGCTCTCGCCCTTGGCGGCGGAGGAGGAATTGGCGGAGGAGAAGCCCAGCACGCTGCCGCCCAGCTCCAGCATGGCGGCCTCGAAGCTCAGGCGGGTCCGGGTGGATGGCTCATAGAAGAGGGTCGCCAGCTTTTTGTATTTGCAGCTGTCCCGGTACTTTTCGGGGTTTGCGGCAATGTCCTTGGCGGTGGCGATGAGGTCGTCCAGCTCCGCTACGCTGAGGTCCAGAATGCTGTTGAGACTTCTCATGCTTTGCCTCCGTTCACGGCCAGATAGGCCCGGATGCGCGCCACGTTCTCGGCGTTTTCGGGCTTTTCTTCCAGATATTCGATGATGTCGTATACGTCCACCACGGAGTAGACGGGGAAGCCGAATTCCTCCTCCACTTCCTCCATGGCCAGCTTCTCGCCCTTGCCCCGCTCCTTGCGGTCTACCATGATGAAGGTGGCGGCAACTTTGACGCCCTCGAGCCTGCTCAGAATGGCCATGCTTTCCCGGATGGCGGTTCCGGCAGTGATCACGTCCTCGGTGATGACGACTTCTTCTCCGGCCTTGGGTACATAGCCCACGAAGACGCCGCCCTCGCCGTGGTCCTTGGCCTCCTTCCGGTTGAAGAAGAAGGGAACATCGATTCCCTGCTTGCTCAGGGCCACGGCGGCGGACACGGCAATGGAGATGCCCTTGTAGGCGGGGCCGTAGAGGACGGCCTTTTTGTCCTCCAGCTTCTCCCGGTAGGCCCGGGCATAGAATTCGCCCAGTGTGGCGATCTCCGCGCCGGTTTTGATCTCTCCGGCGTTGATGAAATAGGGAATCTTCCGGCCGGACTTGGCGGTGAAATCGCCGAATTTCAGCACACCGGCGCTTTCCAGAAACTGAATAAATTCTCTTTTGTAGGTTTCCATGGTTATCCTCCTGGTATTAATGGTAGGGGACGACGCCCACATCGCTTTTGTATTGTGTTATTGGTTAATTTGCTTTTCTCGTTTTACGACAGCCCTGTCCGTCCGTCGGCTGGGTGCCTCCGGCGGGGAGCTTCTTGTCCCGCCAAGAAGCTCCGCAAGAATGCGGCTTAAGGGAGGCGCTGAACGCTGGCCGCTCCCGCGCCAGAGCCGATGTATCAGTGGTGCGATTGCCACCGGCAATCGATTTATTAGATTCGCTGCGCGACGCACCGCCCTCCCTTAAGAATCCCTCCCGGCGCGCTTTTACGTCAGAGAAGCAATGTTTCGGCGGCGTTCTATCGAAGGCGTTCGACACCTTAAAATCTATACTCAATCGGGCCTCTTTACTGTTTTCACAAAGTGAAAACAGTCTGTAAAAGCCAAAACTGGTTCTCTATTCCGAGCCAGTGCGCACACTGGCATGGAATACCCGGATGATGGGATCCTGAAATAGAAAGTTGCCCCAATATTGATTCTTTCAAAGAATCGAACCAGGAAAGATTTAGGGACTGCACCCCGTACTCGCCGGAAGGCGGCGCAGAAAGCTGCGTTGCTTTTGAGGCCGGGAGGGATTCCTAAGGGAGGGCGGCTTTGCCGACAGCGCCTCCCTTAGGCCGCATTCTTTCCTACTTTCTTGGCGGGACAAGAAAGTAGCCCCCGGAGGGACCCCGCCGAAACGCGGACAGGGCTTCCGTTTATTTGCTCTTGTCGAACATCAGTCGCAGAACTCCGCGACGCAGCGCTCGTAGGCAGCTACGGGGTCCGCGGCGGCGGTGATGGGGCGGCCTACCACGATGTAGTCGGAGCCGATGGCCTTGGCGGCGGCGGGGGTCATGACCCGCTTCTGGTCGCCCACGTCGCTGTCGGCGAACCGGACGCCGGGGGTCACGGTGAGAAAATTCTTTCCACAGGCCCTGTGGACCTTCTCCGCTTCCAGGGGGGAGCAGACCACGCCGTCCAGTCTGGCATTCTTGGCCGTCTCGGCATAGTGCATGACTACCTGGTCCATGGGGGCGTGGATCATCAGATCCCTTTCCATGGCCTCCTGGTCTGTGGAGGTCAGCTGGGTCACGGCAATCAGAAGGGGCCGGGTGCCGTCGGGCCGGGTCAGCCCTTCCAGGGCGGCTTTCATCATAGCCGTGGTGCCCGCCGCGTGGAGGTTTGTAATGTCCACGTCCAGATTTCGGAGAACGGACATGGCCTTTTTCACGGTGTTGGGAATGTCGTGGAGCTTCAGGTCCAGGAAGATTTTATGGCCCCGGGCCTTGATCTGCCGGACGATCTCCGGCCCTTCGGCGTAGTACAGCTCCATGCCGATTTTTACAAAGGGTTTTCTCCCGGTGAACTTGTCCAGAAAGGCAAAGGTTTCCGCCGAACTGGAAAAATCGCAGGCTACAATAACGTCCTTACCCATGGTTTTACGCGCCTCCTATAATATCTTTTAAGTTTTCAATTCTGTTTTCTGCCATGACCCGGGGCAGGTCCTCGATGATCTCTTTGCAGGCCCAGGGGTTTACCAGATTGGCGGCCCCAACCTCTACAGCGGTGGCTCCAGCCAGCATCATTTCGAGGACATCCTCGGCGCTTTGTACGCCGCCCATGCCGACGACCGGAATTCTGACCGCCTTTGCCACCTGATAGACCATCCGCAGGGCCACCGGGAAAATGCCGGGGCCGGAGTAGCCGCCCATGGTGTTGGCAACAACGGGCTTTCTGCGTTTCAGGTCAATGCGCATGCCCAGCATGGTGTTGATCAGGCTGATGCCGTCGGCTCCCGCGTCCTCACAGGCGCGGGCAATGGATACAATGTCCGTTACATTGGGGGAGAGCTTGACAATGACGGGCTTCTGGGTCACAGCTTTGACGGCTTTTGTGACTTCTGCCGCGGCTTTTGGATCCGTACCGAAGCTCATGCCGCCGCCGTGGACATTGGGACAGCTGACGTTGACCTCCAGCCAGCCCACCTGGTCCTGAGCGTCCAGCTTTTCGCAGGTTTCGGCATAGTCCGTGACGGAAAAGCCGGAGACGTTGGCCATGACCGGCTTGTGAAAAACCTTTTTGAGCTTTGGCAGCTCGTTGGCGATCACCGCGTCCACGCCTGGGTTTTGCAGGCCCACGGCGTTAATCATCCCCGCAGGGCACTCGGCGATCCGAGGGGTGGGGTTGCCGAAGCGGGCCTCCCGGGTAGTCCCCTTAAAGGAGAAGGTGCCTAAAATATTGATATCATACAGCTCGGCGAATTCGTAGCCGAAGCCGAAGGTGCCCGAGGCGGGAATCACGGGATTGTCCAGCTCGATGCCGCAGAGGTTTACGTTCAATCCCATAGGATCTCCTCCTTTTTCATGACAGGGCCGTCCTTACAGATGCGCTTATAGCCCGTTAAGGTTTTGCAGGAGCAGCCCATGCAGGCCCCGAAGCCGCAGCCCATGCGCTCCTCAAAGCTCATCTGGCCGGAGGTGGTGCTGGCTCTGTAAAGGGCTTTCAGCATGGGTTCCGGGCCGCAGGCACAGAAGTGGGAGTAGGAAAGCCCAACCATGGCGTCGGTGACGAAGCCCTTCACGCCATAGCTCCCGTCCACGGTGGTGACGGTGACGGCGCAGCCCAGGGCTTTGAATGCGTCCTCATAGAAAATTTCTTCTTTGGTATTGAAGCCCAGAATCACCTGGACAGGTTTGCCCAAAGCACGCAGACACTTGGCCAGGCCGTACATGGGCGGCACGCCCACGCCGCCGCCCACCAGCAGGGGGGCGTCCCCTGTCAGGCTCAGGTCGTACCCGTTGCCAAGGCCGGTGAGCAGATCCAGCACTTCACCGGGGGCCATGGCGGCCAGCTGGGCGGTGCCGTGGCCCACGACCTTGTAGACAATGGTCAGCTTCCCCGGTTCCCAGTCGCAGACGGAAATGGGGCGGCGCAGAAATTTTCCGGCCAGGCGGATGTTTACGAACTGCCCCGGTGCGGTGATGGCCGAGGTATCCCCCTCCAGCGTCATTTTGTAAACGCCGGGGGTCAGGGCATTGTTGGTCAGAATCGTAAAAAGACTTTGTTTCATCATATCAGGCATCAATGGTGGAGATGGTCAGGGTGGTTTCTTCCAGCACGTCCAGCAGCACCTTTACGGTGTCCAGAGCGGTGAAGAGGGTCACATTGTATTCCGTGCAGATCTGGCGGATCTGAATGCCGTCGGAGGCGTTGGAGCCAGGGTCCCGGGTGTTGATGACGTAGGCAATGTGACCCTGGCGCAGAGCGTTGGGGATCTCCTCACTGCCCTCGCTGATCTTATTCAGAGCGTGGGTGCGGATGCCGTTGGCTTTCAGGAATTTGGCTGTGCCGGTGGTGGCCTCAATGTTGAAGCCCAGCTGGTAGAACCGGCGGATGAGGGGCAGGGCCTCCTCCTTGTCCTTGTCGGCAATGGTAGCCAGGACCGTGCCGTAGTTCTGCAGCTTCATGCCGGAGGCCTGCAGGGCCTTGTAGAGGGCTCTGGTCAGGGTCCGGTCGTAGCCGATGGCCTCGCCGGTGGATTTCATTTCCGGAGACAGATAGGCGTCCAGGCCCCGGATCTTATTGAAGGAGAACACGGGGGCCTTGACGTACCAGCGGCTCTTTTCCGTGGGGTAGATGTCGAAAATGCCCAGCTCTTTCAGGCTCTTGCCCAGAATGACCTCTGTGGCAATGTCTGCCAGGGAGTAGCCCGTGGCCTTGCTCAGGAAGGGCACCGTCCGGGAGGACCGGGGGTTGACTTCGATGATATATACATTGTCCTGTTTATCAACGATGAACTGGATGTTGAACAGACCCTTGATGCCGATGCCCAGGCCCAGCTTCTTGGCGTATTGCAGGATGATGCCCTTGACCTTATCGGAGATTGAGAAGGGGGGATAGACGGAGATGGAGTCGCCGGAGTGAACGCCGCTGCGCTCTACCAGCTCCATAATGCCGGGGACAAACACATCCCGGCCGTCGCAGATGGCATCGATCTCCACCTCCCGGCCCTGGATGTACTTGTCCACCAGCACGGGCTTGTCCTCATCGATCTCCACGGCGGTGCGCAGGTAGTGGCGCAGCTGCTCCTCGTTGGCCACGATCTGCATGGCCCGGCCGCCCAGAACGAAGCTGGGGCGCACCAGCACGGGGTAGCCGATCCCGGAAGCGGCGGCAATGCCGTCCTCAATGTTGGTAACGGCCTTGCCCTTGGCCCGGGGGATGTTCAGCTCGTTCAGAAGGTTCTCAAACTGGTTGCGGTCCTCGGCCCGGTCGATGGCGGCGCAGTCGGTGCCGATAATGGTCACGCCCCGCTCCATCAGGGGGTCCGCCAGGTTGATGGCGGTCTGGCCGCCCAGGGAGGCGATCACGCCCTCGGGGTTTTCAAAGTGCAGGATGTTCATGACGTCCTCGGGAGTCAGCGGCTCGAAGTACAGCTTGTCGGCGGTGGTGTAGTCCGTGGAGACGGTTTCGGGGTTGTTATTGATGATAATGGCCTCGTAGCCCTCGGCGCGGATGGTGTTCACCGCATGGACGGTGGAATAGTCGAATTCCACGCCCTGGCCGATGCGGATGGGGCCCGCGCCCAGCACTACAACCTTTTTCTTTTCTGTCAGCCGGGAATCGTTTTCGCCGGTGTAGGAAGAGTAGAAGTAGGGAATGTAGGCACCGGTATGGCAGGTGTCCACCATGCGGTACACCGGGAAGATGTCCTTCTCGCAGCGCAGGCGATACACGTCGATCTCCTTCATGCCCCAAAGCTGCGAAATGAACTTGTCGCCGAAGCCCATGGCCTTGGCCTGCTTCAGGACCTCCGCGTCGCCCGCATGGGCTTTCAGCTCCTTTTCCATATTGACGATCTTCTCAATGGAGCGGATGAAGAAGGGGGTGATCTGGGTGACGTCGTAGATGGCGTCCACGCTGACGTTCCGGCGCAGCAGCTCAGCTACGGCGAAGATGGTGTCGTCCCGGAATTGCTTCAGGTATTCCAGGATCTCGGCAGTCTCCATGTGGTCGAATTTGGGCATATAGAAGTGGCATACGCCGATCTCCAGAGAGCGGACGGATTTCAGGAGGCATTCCTCCAGATTGGAGCCGATGCCCATGACCTCGCCGGTGGCTTTCATCTGGGTGCCCAGAGTGTTCTTGGCGGAGGCGAACTTATCAAAGGGGAACCGGGGCAGCTTGGCGACCACATAATCCAGGCTCGGCTCAAAGGCCGCGGTGGTGTTGGCGATTTGAATGTCCTCCAGAGCCATACCCACGGCGATTTTTGCCGTGACCCGGGCGATGGGGTAGCCGGAGGCCTTGGAGGCCAGAGCGGAGGACCGGGAAACCCGGGGGTTCACCTCAATCAGGTAGTATTCGGAGGAATTGGGGTTCAGGGCAAACTGGACGTTGCAGCCGCCCTCGATTTTCAGCTCCCGGATAATTTTAATGGCGGAGTCGTTGAGCATTTTGAGGTCGTGGTCGGAAAGAGTCATAATGGGGGCCACCACCAGGGAGTCGCCGGTGTGGACGCCTACGGGGTCGATGTTCTCCATGCCGCAGATGGTGATGGCGTGGTCGTTGGAGTCCCGCATGACTTCAAACTCGATCTCTTTGTAGCCCTTGACGGACTTCTCGACCAGAACCTGATGGACGGGGGAGAGCTTAAAGGCGTTCAGACCGATTTCCTCCAGCTCTTTTTCATTGTAGGCAAAGCCGCCGCCGGTGCCGCCCAGGGTAAAGGCGGGGCGCAGGACCACGGGATAGCCGATGTGCTGAGCGGCCCGCTTTGCCTCCTCCAGGGAGTAGGTGATCTCGGAGGGGATGACCGGCTCGCCGATGGATTGGCACAGCTCCTTGAACAGTTCCCGGTCCTCAGCCCGCTCGATGGAGGTGGAGGAGGTGCCCAGCAGCTGCACGCTGCACTCCCGCAGGACGCCCTTCTTTTCCAGCTGCATGGCCAGATTCAGGCCCGTCTGGCCGCCGATGCCGGGGACGATGGCGTCGGGCCGCTCATAGCGGATGATCTTGGCAATGTACTCCAGGGTCAGAGGTTCCATGTAGACCTTGTCGGCAATGGTGGTGTCGGTCATGATGGTGGCGGGATTGCTGTTGCAGAGCACCACCTCGTAGCCCTCTTCCTTCAGGGCCAGGCAGGCCTGGGTGCCCGCGTAGTCAAATTCCGCCGCCTGTCCGATGACAATGGGGCCGGAGCCGATGATCAGGATCTTCTTGATGTCAGTTCTCTTTGCCATTTTTCATTCCTCCATGTGGTGCTGTATCTTTTTCATTTTATGATTAGGGGTTCAACCATTTCATGTCATTGCGAACCAGTGCGCACGCTGGTGTGGCCCCGCAGGGATTTCCTTCGGTCACAATCCCCCGGATATTTCAAGCCAGTGCGTACAACCGGGGGATTGCCACGCCAGTCTGAGGACTGGCTCGCAATGACAGCTGAATCTTACACATCCGCCAGATACACGGCCCTGCCGTCAAAGAACGTAGCCAGGCATTTGCCCTGAACCGTCCAGCCCTCGAAGGGGGTGGCCCTGCCCTGGGACAGGAAGTCCCGCGGGTCTATCTTGTACCGGGCGCTTAAATCCCATACGGAAAAGTCCTTGCCCAGGGGGATCTGAAAGCGCTTTCTGGGGTTCCACACCAGCTTGTCCAGCAGGGTGTCCAGGGAGAGAATACCGGGCTTTACCAGGCAGGTGTAGAGGATGGGGAAGGCCGTTTCCAGGCCAACCACACCAAAAGCGCTCTTTTCCAGCCCTTTGGCCTTTTCCTCCGCACTGTGGGGGGCGTGGTCCGTGGCGATCATGTCAATGGTGCCGTCCAGGAGTCCCTCCACCAGAGCTTCCCGGTCTTCGGGGCTGCGGAGCGGGGGATTCATTTTGAAGCGGCCGTCCTCCTGCAGCATGGTGTCGTCCATGGTGAGGTAGTGGGGGCCGGTCTCGCAGGTCACGTCCACGCCGCTTTTCTTGGCCTGACGGATGATGTCCACGCTTTCCTTGGCGGAGATGTGGCACACATGGTAGCCGCAGCCGGTTTTCGCGGCCAGCTCCAGATCCCTGGCAATGGGGTCCCATTCGCTTTCGGAGCAGATGCCCCGGTGATTATGGGCCGCGGCGTAGCTGCCCGCGTGGATATAGCCGCCATGAAGAAGGGAATTGTCCTCACAGTGGGCGACGATGAGCTTGCCCAGAGCCTTGGCCCGGACCATGGCGGCCTCCATCATGGCCCTGTCCTGCACGCCCCGGCCGTCATCGGAGAAAGCCACGACCCTGGGGGCCAGGGCTTCCATATCGGAAAGGACCTGCCCCTGTTCGCCCCTGGTAATGGCGGCGTAGGGATAAACCGCGATACAGGCCCCTTTCCGGATGGCCTCCAATTGGGGCTTCAGATTTTCCGGACTGTCCGGCACCGGGTTCAGGTTCGGCATGGCGCATACCGCCGTGTAGCCCCCCCGGGCTGCCGCCCGGGAGCCGGAGAGCATTGTCTCCTTATAAGAAAATCCCGGCTCTCTGAAATGCACATGCACATCACAGAAGCCGGGAAAAACGGAATATTCGGAAGAATTGAGAAAAGAAAAATCCTCATTTCTGAAAACGGCGGAAACACCGTCCCAAAAAGAGGACGCGGAAGCGGGATATGCGCTTGCTTTCAGCCGAGCTTTCATAGCCAGTCTCCTTTCATCTAAAAAATATCCTGCCTTTGCGGCAGGACCCGAATGACGGTTCTTCGCCGCACTTCGGTTTATTCTAGCATAGGGAGAATGCTTTGTCAACAGGAAAATGAAAAATTCCGGAAAATCGGATTTTTTTATTTCCGGGGCTTGCAAGCGAGGGCGTTTTGCGGTAACATATATCCGCAAATTTTTATCAAAAGAAAGGACGTGTCCTGCACATATGATTCAAGTTGACATTTCCCATGTCTGGGGCCAGTTCGCCCTGCCCGATCTGCTGGCTATGGAGAAGGAGGTCGCCCAGGCCCATGCTACCCTGATGGACGGCACCGGCGCCGGCAACGATTTTCTGGGCTGGCAGAATCTGCCCACCCGGGAGCCTACCGAGGAGATCCTGCGCATCCAGAGCGCTGCCCGGAAGATCCGCAATGACTCCGATGTGTTCGTGGTCATCGGCATCGGCGGCAGCTACTTAGGACCCCGGGCGGCCATCGAGCTGCTCCAGGGACCCAACCACAACATGGGCAAGGGTAAGGGAGACCCCCAGATCTACTTCGCCGGCAACGGCCTGAGCACCCGGCACTGGAATGAGCTGTGCCGCCTGCTGGAGGGCAAGGATTTCTCCATTGCCATTATCTCCAAGTCCGGCACCACCACCGAGCCTGCCATCGCCACCCGCGCTCTGCGGGCCAAGCTGGAGGAGAAGTACGGCGTGGAGGGGGCCAAGGGCCGCATCTATGCCATTACGGACCCCTGCAAGGGCGCTCTGCGGCAGATGGCCAACGAGGAGGGCTGGGAGACCTTCGTGATCCCCGCCAACGTCGGCGGCCGGTTCTCCGTGCTGACGCCCGTGGGCCTGCTGCCCCTGGCTGTGGCCGGTGTGGACATCATGGAGATGCTGAACGGCGCCGTGGACGCCAAGGAAGCCTACGATCTGCGCTCCTTTGAGAATCCCGTGTGGCTGTACGCCGCCGTGCGGAACCTGCTGTACCGCAACGGCAAGGCCATGGAGATCTTCGAGAGCTTCGAGCCGGGCTTCAAGATGTTCGGCGGCTGGTGGCAGCAGCTTTTCGGCGAGTCCGAGGGCAAGGACGGAAAGGGCATCTTCCCCGTTACCGCCGAGTTTACCGCCGATCTGCATTCCCTGGGCCAGATGATCCAGCAGGGCCAGCGGAACATTTTCGAGACCATGGTCCGCTTTGACGCCCCCGCGGAGAAGATGGTCATCGGCGGCGACGAGAAGAACCTGGACGGCCTGAACTATCTGGAGGGCCGCACCCTGGACTTTGTGGATGAGAAGGCGTTCCTCGGCACTCTGGCCGCCCATGTGGACGGCGGCGTGCCCGTTATCACCATGGACTGCGGCGAGCTGAACGACCGCAAGGTGGGCGAAATGTTCTATTTCCTGGAGCTGTGCTGCGGCGTTTCCGCCTATATCCTGGGCGTGAACCCCTTCAACCAGCCCGGCGTGGAGTTCTATAAGCGCAATATGTTCAAGCTCCTGGGCAAGCCGGGCTACGAAGGTAAGTAAAAAGCATTTGTCATTTTGTAAAATTCCCTATTGCAAAAAACCGGGTTTGCTGGTAGAATGATACCAAGCCAGATTTATTTTGGTATAGCAAAGGAGGAAATTCCGATGATTCATGTAATTATGGGCCTGAAAGGCTCCGGCAAGACCAAGAAGCTGATCGAGGCCATCAACGCCGCTGTGGCGGACGCCCATGGCGATGTGGTCTGCATCGAGTACGGCAAGAAGCTGACCTATGATGTTACTTATAAGGTGCGTCTTGTGGACTCCAAGGAGTACGGCATCAGCTCTCCCGATATGCTGAAGGGCTTCCTGAGTGGTCTGCACGCAGGCAACTTTGATATTACCAACGTGTTCATCGACAACCTGTACAAGACCATCGGTCAGGACCAGGCTGCCAACGAGGCATTTGTGGAGTGGGCGGCAAACTTTGCCAAGGAGAACAACATGGAGATCACTATGACCATCTCCGCCGACCCCGAGAATGTTTCCGAGGGTATGAAGAAGTACCTGTAAGGAGAAATGTCCTCCCACACCGCCGCGCGAAAACGCGGCGGTGCTTTTTGCAAAAAGCCTGTATTCCATTGAAAAAGGACAATATCTCTGATACAATCTGTTCATAAAGATTTCAGGAGGCGGGGAGTTTGAAAAAACTGCGGATTCCGAAAAACGCATGGCTGGTGGGCCTGCTGTGGGGTGTTTTCGCGGCGGCTGCGGCATTGGGTATGCGCGGCTGCCGTTTGACGGCGGAGGGAGCGTTTCTCTCACATATTCGCTACGCGCTTGCCTATGGGGGACTTCGAGGGAAAGCGGTGTGTCTGCTGCTGGCGGGCACTGCCATGCTTTTTTCCGTTGCCGGTTGGAGCTGTCTGCTGACCCATGCTCCGAGGGTTCGGCCAGCGGGGATCCTGCCGGCGGTGTTCTTCTCGCTGAATACTATGGTTTACCTGTCTTCCACGGGAGAATTGCTTGCCCTGTGGCGGCTTCCCCAGAGCGGATGGGGAGAGTCGGTTCTTTACTGGCTCCAATTGACGGTCAGCTACTACCTTTTGATTTTTGGCGTGTCTGTGTGGCTGAACCGTCCGGCTGCATCCGGCCGGGGGATGACCCGCTGCCCCCGGTGGCCCTATGCGCTGGTGATTCTGATCGGGTGGGCTCCTGTGCTGCTGCTGCGCTTCCCCGGGTATTTGCTGTGGGACTCGGCAAGGCAGATACTGCAGTTCCAGGGCAAAATTCTGTGTGAAGCATCCCACCCGCTGCTCCTGACTGCGGTGTTTGGCACGCTCTTTACCCTGGGTCAGCGTCTGGCGGGAGACGCCGGCGGATTGGCGGCCTGCATGCTGTTACAGACGGGGCTGATGCTGTTTGCGCTGTCCGTTCTCTGCGCGGAGGCGGCCGCCCGACGTGGCAGGAAGGCGGTTGGCTATGCGTGTGCAGCGTTTTTTGCGCTGACACCCGTTTGGACGACATTGGCACCCTCCATCATAAAGGACAGCGTTCACGCACCGCTGTTTTTGCTGTTTGTCATTGTCTATGGAAGGGTTCTGCGGGAAGAGACGGCAAAGAAGAAGGACCTTCTGTACCTGGGCATATTGGCGCTGCTTTGCGCCCTGACCAGGAAGGGCGGTGTGTGGCTGATCGGGTTGAGCCTGCTGGGGCTGGCTGTCTATAAAAAGAAAGTACGGAAGGTGCTGCTGGGCTGCTGCGCGGGCCTGCTTGCTGTGGAGGTGCTGATTTCCCAGGTGCTGTGTCCGCTGCTGAACATTGAAAAGCCGAAGCAGCAGGAGAAGAATATCCTTGGGGATGTGCTGGATTACGAGGCCGTATGCACCGCCTATTCGCCCACCTATGTAGACCCCATCAAGAATACCTTCCACGCGGAAAATGGCGCCCAGGTTCGTGCATTCCTGGCGCTGACGGGAAAATTCATCCTCCGGCACCCACTGACCTGCCTGCAAGCTGTTGTATATTCCAAAAATGCCTATTTTACGCCCTTTGTTACGGGCGTTCAGCTGGCCTATAACTATCAGGATTCCCCCGAGGCCTATGCACCCCTGGAGGGCAGCGAATTCCCATTCCTGGTGGAAAACAGCAGGAGGATCAGCTGGGAAAACCGCATCGCGAACCAGACGGAAAAGTTCCCATGGAAGCTCCTGACGGGCTCCGGCATCTATACCTGGACGCTGCTGGTGCTGTTTGTCAGCGCCCTGTGGAAAAAGGAGCGGCAAAAACGGATGGAATTGCTGCCCGGGCTGCTCCTGACGGCTGGGTTGCTGCTGACCCATGTAAACGGCGCGGTGCGCTATGCCTGTCCGGTCATGTTTATTGTGCCCTATTTGCTGGCAACATACAGGGCGGGTGTTGAAAAAACGGATGAAAATATAGAAAAAACTTGATTTTCCCCCCGCTTTCATGTACTATAGACCGCGTTATATTATAGAGGAAAAAGGGGAAATACAATGCAGAAAGAGACGTTGCAGGAAAATAAGATGGGCGTCATGCCCATAGGAAAGCTGCTGGTGAACATGGCTTTGCCCATGATCATCTCCATGCTGGTACAGGCGCTTTACAATATTGTGGACAGTGTGTACGTGTCCCAGGTGTCGGAGAGCGCGGTGACGGCCCTGTCTCTGGCTTTCCCGGTGCAGAATATGCAGATCGGCTTTGCCGTGGGCGTGGGCGTAGGCGTCAACGCCATGCTGAGCCAGAGCCTGGGCCGGAAGGATCAGGAGAGCGCCAACTGGGCGGCGGGCCAGGGCGTATTCCTGGCGCTGGTGGCAACGGCGCTGTTCATGCTTTTCGGCATCTTCGGGGTCCGGCCCTACTATACCATGCAGTCCAACGTGGCGGAAACCGTGGAGGGCGGCATTGCCTATACCAGCATCTGCTGCCTGTTTACCGTGGGCGTTTTCATTCAGGTCCTCTGTGAGCGGCTGCTGCAGGCCACCGGCCGGGCCATGCACACCATGATCTTACAGGCTACCGGCGCGATCATCAACATCATTCTGGATCCGGCGTTTATCCATGGCTGGTGGGGGCTGCCCAGGATGGGCGTTGCCGGCGCGGCTGTGGCGACGGTTATCGGCCAGTGCGTGGCCGCGGCGCTGGGCATCTACCTGAATCTGCGGCATAATCCCGATGTGCAGCTGCATGTCAGGTATATAAAGCCTAACTGGAAGATCATTGCCCCCATTCTGGAGGTGGGCATTCCCTCCGTTGTCATGAATGGCATCGGCTCCGTTATGAACTTCGGCATGAACCAGATCCTGCAGGGCTTCAACGAGGTGGCAACCGGTGTGTTCGGCATTTACTATAAGCTCCAGAGCATGTTCTTCATGCCGCTGTTCGGCATCAACAATGCCACCGTTTCCATCATCGCCTATAATTACGGCGCGCGGAAGCCCAAGCGCATTACCCATACCCTGAAGCTGGCGACCACGGTAGCCGTGTGCATCATGCTGGTGGGCCTGGCGGTGTTCCAGCTGTTCCCCCAGGCGCTGCTGGGTATCTTCAACCCCACGGAGGAATTCCTGGCCATCGGCGTCAAGGCCCTGCGCATCCTGTGCCTGCCCTTCCCGGTGGCGGCGGTCTGCATCGCCCTGGGCGCTTCCTTCCAGGCGCTGAGCAAGGGCTCCTATTCCACCATCGTTTCTTTGTGCCGACAGCTGATCGTGCTGCTGCCGGTGGCCTATCTTCTGAGCCTGACCGGAGAGGTGAACAACGTCTGGTGGGCCTTCCCCATTGCGGAGGTCATGTCCGCGCTGATGACGGGCCTGCTGTTTTCCCGGCTCTACCGCCAGAGGGTCAAGCCGCTGTTTGCGGAAGCCGCTGAATAACATCAGCCGATCCGGCATATCCTGACAGGGGGAAGCCCCCAAAAGGAGAGAAATGCCGTGAAGCGAGAAGAGAAAAAGGAAGAGAAGGCTGCGCCCATCCCCTGGGAAGCCGTGGACCCCAAGCCCCCGGTGATCCGGTCCGGGCATCTGGAAAACCAGATCCGCAATTGAGCTTTGCCGCCGGTGCGCTCCACCGGCGGCGCTTTTCGTCCGTTGACAACCCGGGGGCAATCGGGTAAAATAGTGCCGAATGTTCTGACTGGAAAGAGAGAAGCTATGAAGAAACTGATCGGGAATCTGCCGGGGCTTTGCTGGATTCTGGCGGGGAATCTGCTGTATGCCTTTGTTGTGGCGCTGTTTATCCTGCCGGGGCAGCTTATCAGCTGCGGCACCACGGGCCTTGCCCTGGTTGCCCAGGCGCTTTGGGGCGTTCCGGTGTCCGGGTTCGTGTTTGTGTTCAATGTGGCCATGCTGCTGCTGGGGCTGGCGGTGCTGGGCAAAAAGTTTGCCATGACCACGGTGCTGAGTTCTTTGGTTTATCCCGTTTTCCTGACGGGGGTCCAGGCGCTGCTGGGGGATTTCCGGGTGACGGAGGATCTGCTGCTGTGCGCCGTTTTCGGAGGTATGGGCTTGGGCGTGGCCCTGGGCATCGTCATCCGGGCAGGGGCCTCCACCGGCGGCATGGATATCCCGCCGCTGATCCTTCATAAGCTCTTCGGCATTCCGGTGCCGGTGACGCTGTGGCTGTTTGATTTTGCCATTATGCTGTCCCAGCTGTTTTTTCACACGCCGGAGGATCTGCTCTATGGCGTTATCATGCTGATCGCCGTGAATTTTACGCTGAACAAGACTCTGGTAGCCGGAACCGGCCGGACGGAGGTAAAGATCGTCAGCGAAAAGGCAAAGGAGATCTGCGAAAGCATCCTACGCAATGCCGACCGGGGCGTGACGCTGCTCCATGGGGAGGGCGGCTACCTGCACGAGCCTACGGAGGTCGTATTCAGCGTAGTGGCCACCCGGGAGCTGCACAGAGTCCAGGCGCTGGCCCGGGAGATTGACCCCGAGTGCTTCATGGTCGTTACCCAGGTCACGGAGGTCTGGGGCAGAGGCTTCTCCTTCGGCAAGGAATACCGGAAAAAGGCGGAATAGGCGAAATGGAAGAGTGGAATGACGTCTATGACGCCCAGCGGCGCAGGACAGGAAAGACCCACCTGCGGGGCACGCCCTGGGAGCCGGGGGAATATGGCCTGGTGGTCTGTGTCTGGGTTTACGACGGAAGAGGCAGGCTCTTGCTGACCCGCCGTGCGCCGGAAAAGAGCTTCGCGGGCACCTGGGAGAATTCCGGCGGCGCGGCCCGGGCGGGGGAGGACAGCCTGACGGCTATTCAAAGGGAGCTGCGGGAGGAAACCGGCATCGCGGCCCCGCCGGAGCGCTTCGAGTTTCTGGGCAGCGACCGGGACAGGAATACCTTCTACGATTTTTACTGCCTGAAAAATCCCGTTTCTCTGAAAAAGATCCGGCTCCAGCCGGGGGAGACGGACGGCGTTATGTGGGCGGGGTTTGGGAAGATCCACTGGATGATCCGCAGAGGAAAGATCTGCCGCGTCATCGCCCGGCAGTTTTACCGGCAGGAAAAGGACCTGCGTTCTCGCAATATGCCCAAAAGAAAGCCCATATTTTTGGATGGTTTGAAATGAGGTTGGACTTGCGTCCGGAGAGGTAAGGCTGTATAATAACCGTAAGGCGTTTCGTCGAAATGCCCAATTAAGGGCAGCGAAACACCTTTTTATTTATCACAGATAACGGAGGCAGGAACTATGATCACTTTGATGAAAATGCCCATTCGCCATGGCAGCGCCCCCCTGCGGGTCGCCCGGGGCCATTTTGCCACGAACCATTCCCACATCAACTACTATGTGGATATCACCTATCAGAAGACCCGCCTCAGCGAGGCCAAGGACAGCGCCCGGCAGCTGGTGGCGAATTTCGTCAACGACACCCCTGTGGATACCATCCTGTGCCTGGACGGTACCAGCGTGGTGGGCACGTGCCTGGCCCAGGAGCTGACCAAGAGCGGCTTCCATACCATCAACGCCCATGAGACCATCTATATTCTGGATCCGGAGTACAACGCCAACTCCCAGATCATTTTCCGGGACAACACCCAGGGCATGATCCGGGGTAAGCACGTTCTGGTGCTCATGGCTTCCGTTACCACGGGCTATACCGCCAAGCGGGCTTTGGAGGCCATTACCTATTATGGCGGCACCGTGGCGGGCGTGGCGGCCATTTACAGCGCCGTGGACCAGGTGGAGGGCTATCCCGTCCGCTCGGTCTACACCATCCAGGACCTTCCCGGCTACGCCAGCTACGACTACCGGGAATGCCCCTACTGCAAGGCCGGGCAGAAGATCGACGCCCTGGTCAACAGCTTCGGGTATTCACAGCTGTAAACAGGTGTAATTTTGGAACAGGGGCGGCAATTTGCCGCCCCTGCTGCTATACCAACGCCGCCAGCTGCTGGGCGGTGAGAACGCCCACGGCGCGGCTTGCGGCGGCGCCATCCCGGAAAACCAGCAGGGTGGGGACGCTCTGCACGCCGTACTCCGCCGCCTTTTCCGGCAGGGCGTCCACGTCGGCCTTGCAGACCCGGACCTCGGGGTGGGCCATGGCAAAGTCCTCCAGAATGGGGGCGAAAGCCTTGCATGGGCCGCACCAGCCGGCGTAAAAGTCCACAAAAACCGGCCCCGGCTGGGAGAGAACATGGTGGGAAAAGTTGTCGTTGGTTAAGGTGATGACGGACATGTTGGACTCCTTTTCGTCTTGTAATTGGGGGTACGAATTGTCAATTGTCAATTTGCTTACCATATTGATATTTTTATACAGATTTCCCTTCCAGAATTTTGGCAATTTGCCAGTATACAAATCATGTTCTATATGATAATATAAGAACAAGAATTAATCGCAAATAGTGAAGGAGAATTGCTTATGTTTATCACCAACGATATTCGCTATGTAGGCGTCAACGACCATCAGGTGGACCTGTTCGAGGGGCAGTACCGGGTGCCCGGCGGCATGGCCTACAACTCCTACGTGATCCTGGACGAGAAAATCGCCATTATGGATACGGTGGACAAGAATTTCACCCATGAATGGCTGGATAACATCCAGTCCGTGCTGAAGGGCCGGAAGCCGGACTACCTGGTGGTGCAGCATATGGAGCCGGACCATGCGGCCAACGTGGGCAACTTCATGAAGCTCTATCCGGAAACCACCATTGTCTCTTCCGCCAAGGCCTTCAACATGATGACCGCTTTCTTCGGAACGAATTACGAGGACCGCCGGATCGTGGTGGGCGAGGGCGACACCCTGAGTCTGGGCAGGCACACCCTGGCTTTTGTGGCCGCGCCTATGGTCCACTGGCCCGAGGTCATTGTGACCTATGATGTGCTGGACAAGGTCCTGTTCTCCGCCGACGGCTTCGGCAAGTTCGGCGCGCTGGACGTGGACGAACCCTGGGACGACGAGGCCCGCCGGTACTACATCGGCATTGTGGGCAAGTACGGCGCCCAGGTCCAGGCGCTGCTGAAAAAGGCGGCCGCCCTGGACATCCAGACCATCTGCCCCCTGCACGGCCCTGTGCTGAAGGAAAACCTGGGCCACTATCTGCGCCTGTATGACCTGTGGTCCTCCTACACCGTGGAAACCGAGGGCGTGGTCATTGCCTATACCAGCGTCTACGGCAACACCAAGGCCGCCGTGGAAAAGCTGGCGGAGGCCCTGCGGGCCAACGGCTGCCCCCAGGTCATTGTCCATGACCTGGCCCGGTGCGACATGGCCCAGGCCGTGGCGGACGCTTTCCGCTACAGCAAGCTTGTGCTGGCGACCACTACCTACAACGCGGATATTTTCCCCTTTATGAAGGAATTTATTCACCATCTCACCGAGCGGAATTTCCGCAACCGTACCGTGGCCCTGATGGAGAACGGCTCCTGGGCGCCTCTGGCCGCCAAGGTCATGCGGAAAATGCTGGAGGAGTGCAAGAATCTGACCTTTGCGGATACCACCGTCCGCATTGTCTCCGCCCTGAACGAAACCTCCTCCAAACAGGTAGAGACTCTGGCTGGGGAGCTGAGCAAGGAATATCTGGCCCGGCAGGACGCCACCGCCAACAAGAACGACCTGACGGCCCTGTTCAACATCGGCTACGGATTGTATGTTGTCACCACCAATGACGGCACCCGGGACAACGGTCTGATCGTCAACACCGTCAGCCAGGTGACGAACACCCCCAACCGCATTGCCGTTACCATCAACAAGCAGAACTATTCCTACCACACCATTCAGAAAACCGGCCTGCTGAACGTCAACTGCCTGGATGTGTCCGCGCCCTTCTCTGTGTTCCAGCGCTTTGGCTTCCAGAGCGGGCGGACCGTGGATAAGTTTGAGGGAATGGAAATTCTGCGCTCCGACAACGGTCTGGCTTTCCTGCCCCGGTACATCAACTCCTTCATGTCTCTGAAGGTGGAAAGCTTCGTGGATATGGATACCCACGGCATGTTCATCTGCACGGTGACGGAGGCCAGAGTCATGTCCGACGCCGACACCATGACCTACACCTACTACCAGAAGAATGTGAAGCCCAAGCCCGAAACCGAGGGCAAGCATGGCTTCGTATGCAAGGTCTGCGGCTGGATCTACGAGGGCGACGAGCTGCCCGACGACATCATCTGCCCCCTGTGCAAGCACGGCGCGGCGGACTTTGAACCCATCGGGTAAAGGAAAACGGCTTTCCCTGCGGGGGGCGGCAACCAGCCGCCCCCCGCGCATTTGTTTACATACCCTTCATTGACTTTGCCGCGGCGCTCTGCTATATTGGTAACGGAACATACAGTAAGGAGGCACAAACAATGGAAAAGATCAAAAACTTCTGGGATAGTCTGGACGGCCTGCTGCTGGTCCGCAAGCGGGAGCTTGCCCTGGGCGGGGCCCTGTGCGTCATGACCGGGCTGTGCGCCGGGCTGCTGCTGTCTCCGAGAAAGACCGTGGTCATCGGCGGAAAGCAGGAGGAAGAGGAGCCGCAGAAAAAGCGCGGGCTGCTGCACAAACATTGAACCACTATGGACAGCCGTCAGGCTGTCCATAAATTTATAATGCCAATCGACAGTTAAACAGGCTATTATTCAGAGAAAAATGTAAAAAAACGGAGTCAACTTCTCTTTCAGGGAAATGTCATCAACCTGAGGATTCTATAGGCGATAGATGCATGTATACCCGAAACGGGAAGCCGAAGAAGCCTTCTCCTGCTGGAGAAGGTGCCGCCCGCAGGCGGCGGATGTGGAGGGGAC
>CAVLCF010000109.1:0-2929 GCA_963661735.1 bacterium
GCGGCGGCCTTTTTGTGCTGCACTTTTTTCTACCTACTGCTTGCAAATTTTTCTTCCTGTCAAGTCCGCTTTGGGGCTTGACTTTTTATTTGCAGGCTTATTTACACTCCATCAGGATCTCATAGATCTCGTCGTGAGTCAGCTTCTTGCAGCATCCGGCGGTGATGTTGGTGGAATCCGCAATGGCCCGGAAATCCGTGTCGGCGGGGATGCCCAGCTCATAGAAGGTGGTGGGCAGGCCAATTTCCTGAATAAAAGCAGCCAGGGCTTCCACACCGGCCAGGGCCGTTTCCTCTTCGCTGTCCTTGGGCTCGATGCCCCAGACGTTTTCCGCAAACCGGGCAAAGCGGGCGGCTCCCGCCTTGCAGATGTGCCGATACAGCACGGGATGGATCACCGCCAGGCCTGCGCCGTGGTTGCAGTTGGTGTAGGCACCCAGCTGGTGCTCGATCTGGTGGGCCTGGAAGTCCGTGATCTTGCCGATTTTCAGCACGCCGTTCTCTGCCATGGCCGAGGCCCAGGCAAGCTCGCTGCGGGCGTTGTAATTGCTGGGATCCTTCAGCAGCACCCGGATATTTCGGATGACGCTGCGCATGACGGCTTCGTTTATATCGTCGGACAGGTTGTTTTCATCGGGCTTGCCGAAGTAAGTCTCCATGGCGTGGCTCAGGGTGTCGAAAGCGCCGGAAATGACCTGCTTCATGGGAACGGACATGGTATACTCCGGGTCCAGGAAGGCGTAGGATGCCTGGGCGCCCCAGAGAGCGCCCTTGATTTTCTCCTCCTCGTTGGTGATCACCGCGCCGTTATTCATTTCGCTGCCGGTGCCGAACACGGTGACAATGGTACAAAGGGGAATGAACTCCGTGGGGTAAGTGTGCTTCGTGTACTCCATTTCCCAGATGTCTTCATTCAGCTTTGCCTGGGCGGAGACCACCTTGCAGCAGTCGGATACGCTGCCGCCGCCTACGGCCAGGATCAGGTCCACATTGTTTTCCCTGGCGATTTTCGCACCTTCCTGGACTTTGGCGTAGGTGGGGTTGGACATGATCCCGGAAAATTCCACGATCCGCTTCCCGGCGGCGTTCAGGATGCCCGCGATCTCGTCATACACCCCGTTGCGCTTGATGGAGCCGCCGCCATAGGCCAGCATCACCGTCTCGCCATAGTTTTTCAGCAGGCAGCCCAGGTATTCCTTCACGCCGCCCTTGCCGAAATAGACCTTGGTTTTGTTCTCGAAAATAAAGTTGTTCATAAAAACGCATCCTTTCTTGTCTGATTATATTTCTTATGTTATCATGTGATAGAAGCATCCGGTTGATGCTACCGATTATAATTTCCGGTAGTTACAATCGGTCAAGGGAATTTTGCCAGAATATCTTGAATTTTTTGTGAACTGTGAGGCGTTACCATGCTTTATACCATGATGCAGGTCTGTAAGGAGACCGGAATGACCTATCAAGCCCTGAAATTTTACTGCAACGAGGGACTCGTCCCCAACGTGAAACGGGATAAGAACAACCGCCGCGTGTTCGACGAACGGGATGTGGCATGGATCAACAGCCTGACGTGCCTGAAAAAATGCGGCATGAGCATCCAGGAAATGAAGGATTACCTCGCCCTGTGTCAGCAAGGCGAAAGTACGATCCCCCAGCGCAAGAAAATGCTGGCGCAGAAGCAGGAGAGACTGCGGGAAACGATGCGGGAATTGCAGGAAAGCATCGCCTACATCGACTGGAAGCAGAATTTCTATGATGAAGTTCTCTCCGGCAAGCGGCCATACGAGAGCAATCTGATCCCAATCACAGAATAACGGATTTTAAGGCCCCGTTTGCTTTTCCCAAAAGGCAACGGCATCGCCCAACCAACCCTCGGCGCTTGTGCCGGTGCCAAGACCGAAGCCGTGACCCAGACCGGGGTAGACATGAAATTCCGTGTCGATTCCGATGCGTTGCATGGCGCTGAGTCTCGCCTGCATGATGCGCCAGTTGGCGATGCCGTCCCGGTCTCCGATGCAGGCATAGGTGGGCGGGTCACTCTTGGAATACTCATTCAGCCCCGTATACTGCATGATGACCGCGCCGGGGCGGGGCAGATTGCCGCCGCCAAAGGCCGCCGGGCCGTAGGTTCCAAGCCAGGCTGCCATTCTGGCCCCGACGGAACCGCCCCAGAGGGAATAACAGGTCGTATCCACTTCCAGCTCCTGGGCATGGTCAAAAATAAAGGTAATGGCCCGGGCCAAATCCTCGCAGGCTGTCTGGGCACCGGGGCGGTAAATCAGGGCAAAGGCGTTGTAGCCCTTCTTCGATAGCTCCAAGGCGTGGGGAAAGCTGTCCTGCATGGCCCCCACAAAGGCAAAGGCCCCACCGGCGTTGCAAATGGCAAACTTTTCACCTGGGTTCCCCTTGAAGTAGAAAAGACCCGTGTCCCGCTTGGCGGGGTCCGCCTTCTTTTCCTGCTCCGTGTAAATGTCGTAAAAGACGGTCTGCCCCGCCTCTGCCCGGTCATAGAGGGTATTCACGATTTCCACAGTCTCCTCCGGGTCGATGTGGCTGTAGTAGGTGAGTTCCAGTCCCTCCAGGGTATCGCCGCTGTAATAGTAAGTATTCGTAGGGAACAGCAGGCGGCCAAAGCCGTCAAAAGCGGGATCGTTTTGCACGTCCTCGATTCTGGATTCTCTGGTGAAAGCTGCCATGCTCTGGGGTTTCGTCTGCTGCGTCACCGGCGCGGCCTTTGCGCTGCATCCGGCCAGTAACAGCAGCCCGCAGGAGAGCAGCGCCGCAATCCAATCGCCTTTCATTTCATCAACTGCCTTTCCTTAGGAACCTCTGAATAAATAGCCCAATATTCTGCTATTCTTTCTATTTTAGAAACTTTTGCAGAATACTGGGCGTGAAAAAGCCAAGTTCACATGAGTTTCAAGCATTTT
>CAVLCF010000110.1:0-12512 GCA_963661735.1 bacterium
GGTAAATTTCCCTTGTTTGAATTTGCCCGGCCTCCACCCAGCCCAGAATGTGCCGACCGGAGGAAGCGCCGATGTCGATGGCTAAAAAATGTACAGACATAATGGTATCCTCTTGAAAGGGTACAACTCAAAGTGACAGCGCAAGGTCATATGCACCCCAGATAGCTTTCTTCAAATTTCCGACTGCCTGAGCATCCCCAAGAACGTGAATATGCGCATCCGGCTGTGCCAGCGGCTGATTTGGTTTATAGCCCACAGACAGAATAACGCTCTCGCAGGGGATTGTTTGCTCACCGACGGAGGTTCTGACGACAACGGAATCTTCCTTCACTGCAATAAGAGAACTCTCCAGGAAAATTTCAGCCTTGTGAAACCGCAGCAAATCTCGCAGGCAGTTTGAATTGGCAGCACAAATGCCGGGGGCTTTCATGAGGTCTGTCGCCATTTCCACAATGATAGGGTGCTTGCCCTTCGTTGCCAAATCATAGGCAATTTCGCAGCCAGTAAGTCCTCCACCGATAATGACAACCCTTTGCCCCACCTGCTGTTTGCCTGTCAAATAGTCAATTGCTTCAATTCCTTTTTCAAACCCTGGAATGGGGAGTTTTCTAGCCGTTGCTCCGGTTGCGAGAATATATTCGTCCGCTTTTACCGCACTCAAATCCGTAATTTCCGTGTTCATATGTATCGTCACTCCGGAGGCGGCAATATTGCGTCGATACCAGGCCAGAAGTTCTTTGTCTTTTTCCTTAAAGGAGGGAGACGCAGCCGCAATGAATACACCGCCTAATTCTCCACTTTTTTCGTATAGGTCCACTGTATGTCCGCGCTGGTCTAGCAGCAGCGCCGCTTGCATTCCTGCAACACCACCACCGATAACAGCGATTTTCTTTCGTACGGCAGCAGGGGTCAACGCATATTTTTTCTCGGCAAAGGCCGCCGGGTTCAGTGCGCAATGACCTTTGTTGTCGGCATCTTCCGTAGACATGACAGCGCCGGAATTCTTATAGTAAGCGACAGGCAGACAGGCATTGTGGCAGGAAATACAAGGACGAATATCCGCTTCATTTCCATTTTCCAACTTTGTGATATAGGCACCGTCGCAAATCATCTGGCGGCCAATGGCGACGGCGTCGATCAATCCTGCTTTTATCGAGGCCTCCGCGGCTGCCGGCTGCATTTTTCCGGCGACAATAACAGGAATATCCACAAAACCGGAAATATGCTCCGCCTCCGAAAGGTTACAGTTTTGTGGCATATATACCGGCGGATGTGCCCAATACCAAGAGTCATAGGTTCCGTTATCACAATCCAGAGCGTCATAACCGGCATCCTGCAGATACTTTGCGGCACGCTCACTCTCTGCCATATCCCGCCCTTTTTCGTCAAACACCTCACCTGGCACGGCTCCCTTTCGGAAGTCGATCACCTTGGAGGTCACCGAGTATCGGAGCATAACCGGATAGTCGTCACCACACGTGCGCTTGATTGCCTTGACAACCTCTACGGCAAACCGATATCGATTTTCAAAACTGCCTCCATATTCATCTGTGCGGTGGTTCGTGTATTTCAATGTGAATTGGTCCATCAGATACCCCTCATGAACCGCATGAACCTCTACCCCATCCACGCCGATTTCCTTGCAAAGGCGGGCACATTGAGCATAGCCATCAATGTATTTCTGAATTTCTTTTTTCGTTATGGCACGGGTGGTATACTGAGGTGCCCAGACCAGGGGGAGTCCCGCGTCCGGGGCTACCATCATCTCATTCAAATGCAGAAAGGGATTCGTCGCCCATCGCATAAACGGTTTGTTCGGTAAATCAACCATTTGGGCAGGCAGCGTGTAATTTCGCCCAGCAAACCCACTTCCAATCTGGAAGAAGATTTTCGCGCCGTTTTTATGAATCTCCCGAATCAGGGGCTCTGCCTGCCGAAAAACATTCGGATGCTTGTGTGCCCATTTTCCCATCATCATAGAGTAAACCGGAATCATACCGGGGATGAACAATCCAACATTGTTCTTTGCCCGCTCCAAGTAAAAATCCCAGACCCCTGGATTATATTTGGGGCCAAACAGGTTCTCGACAATATTTGTTCCCTCCATAGCGGGGATCACAAAACGATTGCGAATTTCACAAGTGCCAATTTGAAACGGTGTGAACAAGACTTCATATTTTTCCATCGCTGCGACTTCCTTCCTGTACGTCTATTTATCATCGTCAAGATTGCTGAGCATTTGAAAGGCTCTGCACCTGTCTTAATTATAGATTCGTCCCTACTGTTTGCAAAGCCCGACTGGACATTTGTAGCATCATTGTCCAGTCGGGATGTACAAATGTCCCATCAGCTGCTATAATCAAACCAAACAAAAGATTTTCAAGTTCAGCAATGATTTTCGGCAAAATAGCCACAGATTACAGGAGGCGCACGATGGCAAAAACAAAGTGGAAAGACATTGAAGTTTCGTCATTGCAGGAATTCAACGCGGAGACCCATCGACTGACGATTGAGAGCATCCAGCAGGCGATGAATGAGCTTTTACAGATAAAGGCGTTCAAGGAAATAACAATTCTGGATATTGTCAGGAAGGCCGGGGTTTCCCGTTCGGCGTTTTACCGCAATTACCAGTCAAAGGAAGAGGTACTGCAAAGTATTGTCCATGACAGCTTTGTAGCGATGGTTCAGGAACTAAAAGCCAATTCTGACCCTACGGACAGGAATTTCTGGCGGCATATGATTGTGGGCAGCATCGAGCAGTGCCGAAAATTTTACAATATTCACAAGGCTGACGCATGGCAAGGAGATACCCTTTTACAGTGTATGAATGAATATTTCGGGGATATTGTTCTGCTTGAGCATTTTAACGGTAATCCCCTGCAAATGCGTTTCTGGATGGGTGGAACATTCAATGTTGTTCAATATTGGCTGGACAATGGCATGAAGGAGTCCTCAGAGGAGCTGGCAGACGAGATTTTGAAACTGATCGCAAGGGAGTAATTTTAATCGGGATCGTCCGGTTGGAATAAAAAAGTGAAGGAGAAATCAAAATGGGTAAAACAAAAGTCCGAGATTCGGAATACATGGGAGCCAAAGAGGTCTTTGGCGTGACCGCACTTTCTATGACAAGCTCGATCACCGCAATTTTCATGTCCACCATGTTCATGCAGTACATGACGGACTATGCCGGACTTGGCGCATGGGGCGCGACGCTGGCGACAGCATTGCTGCTTGCGGCCAGAATCATCGATGCGGTAGACGATCCCATTCAAGGCTTCATCATGGATAACGCGAAGTCCGGAAAGCACGGCAAATATAAGCCCTTTTTCCTGCTGAGCATTGTTATGACAACAATCGGTGCAGTTGCGCTGTATGCCCTGCCCCGCCCCGTTGCCCAGACTCCCGTCCTGGTGGGAATTTGGGTCATTGTGTTTTATCTGTTTTACGACATCGGCACCTCCTTTTATAATCCCAATATTCTCTACCGCACCATGACGCGGGATGTAAAGCAGCGGGCCAAGCTGGCCATCGCGCCGGCTATGTTTGTGCTGTTGATCGGCGCGGTCAGTTCCGGTATGCTGACGTTCATTGTAAAGATCAACGATAACATCGGCAACTTTAATACAACCTTTACGCTGGTTGTCGGCGCGGCGTGCCTGATTTCCGCAGTCGTTTCTATCATTGGCTGGTTTTGCGTAAAAGAGCGCCATGTGGTACAGCAGGAAGAAAATGAAAAGGCGAAATTCTCTGATTTCATAGAGCTTCTGAAATCCAATAAGGCCATGACCGTCCATGTGCTGAAATGTGTATTCTCCGGCTTCGTATGGACGCTGCTGTTTGCCACCCCCAGCTACTATGTCAAATGGGGCTTCTGCACGGATTTGGCAACCGGAGAAGTGAATATGACACTGCTGGGTACTTACGCTCTGATCGTAGCGATGATGATGCTGTTCCCCACGTTGATCGGCAATCTGCTGGGCAGCCCGCTGCTGAAAATCTTTAAGGGGGACCCCATTAAGGTCAGCCAGTTCAATCTGTCCATCCAGGCAGTCGGAGGGATTGTGCTTTTTATCTCTCAAATCACTGGGCTATTGGCAAAATTCCCCGTGATTTTCTTCCTCTGCCTGTTCATTATGGCGCTGTCCATTGCGGCAGATTCCATTCCTCAGTCTACTGTTGAGATGGAGCTGATGGATTACACCATCTACACAACCGGAAAAGACCGCTCCGCGCTGACCGGTGTCCTGTCCCAGTTTTTGAAAAAAGCCCAGTCCGCTGTATCCTCCGCTCTGGTTGGCGGCGTTCTGATTGCAATTGGCTACAACGTGGATTCTGTAACCGGCAATTTCCTAGGCGATGTTGCCAATATTCCCAGAATGCTCAACGGCTTTATCATCATTATGGGCCTCGTTCCGGCAATCCTTGCGGTCATTGCCGCATTGATCTATCGGAAATACCCTCTGGATAATGAGAAGCGCGCCGCCATGCGGGCAGCTCTGGATGCAAAGGACGAAAAATGATCACAGCCTATCTTCATGCGGACGTTCTGGATGGGACGGCGCAGATGCGCAAGATCCCGGATGCAACTGTGCTGGTAGAGGACGGAAAAGTCTGTTCCGTCCAAAGCGGCGGCAGTTTGCCGATGAAATGCAGCCGCGTTGATCTTCGAGGGAAAACACTGCTCCCCGGACTGATCAACCTCCACTGCCATCTTCCCGGAGATGGCAGGCCTCAGAAAATTGATGCCTCTACGGCGGAGCTGATTCAAAAGCAGCTGAAAAGCCCCATTGGGCGGGCTGTTATGAAAGGGATCTCCGCGTCATCCGCCAAGACGGAGCTGCTGTCCGGTACAACGACGATCCGTACTGTGGGAGGTCTTGCTGATATGGATTCCCAATTACGGGACGAGATTGCGGCGGGGAAACGATTGGGGCCGCGGATCCTTGCATCGAATCAGGCGATTTCAGTACCGGGCGGTCATATGGCGGGAACCCTGGCCTATATCAGCCACAGTAAGGAAGAAGCCGTAAATTTGGTACACAAAATTGCGGCAGGCCATCCGGATTTGATCAAGCTGATGATTACCGCCGGAACACTGGATATTGAAAAGCCCGGAGATGAGAGCCGTATCCTGATGCCCCCGGAGCAGATAAAAGCTGCCTGTGAGGCCGCCCATGCCCTTGGCCTTCCGGTCGCCGCCCATGTTCAAGGCAGTGCCGGGATGCGTGCCGCTCTGGAGAACGGCGTAGATACCATTGAGCATGGCGGAGATATGGACGATGCGCTGATTTCTCTGTTTCAGGAGAAAAAGGCATCGCTTGTCAGTACAATTACCGTTGTCGCGTCTATGGCCTGCCTGCCCATAGCGCTCTCAAAGCTTCCCGCGCTTTATCAGGAGAGCTGCAGCATATACCTTCACGAGCTGATAGCCGGTTATCGAAAAGCGGTGGCTGCGGGAATTCCCATGGGTATGGGGCTTGATAACGGGAGTCCTCTGATCACCCAGTATTGCATGTGGCGGGAGCTGGACTTCTTTACCCGCTATATCGGAACGTCCCCGGAATTTGCCCTGCATACAGCAACCCAGGGAAACGCCCGTATCTTGGGGCTTGGTGACACGCTTGGCTCTATTGAGGTTGGAAAGCAGGCTGACTTTTTGATTGTAGACGGAGATCCGCTGAAGGATTTTTCCTATCTGGCCGCACCATTCATGGTGGTGAAGGCCGGCCGAAACTATAAGCCCAGGTTCCGTCGTTTTTCCCGCTATGACCGCCTTTTGGATCAGGTTAAGGAATACGACGGTGCATACCTGGACAGCAAAGGGAGAATAGACACTTGAAAGCAATCAACCTACGCACAGAATATCTGAAAAGCCCGATCGGACTGGGCACCCCTGCCCCGCGCCTGTATTGGAACTGCACGGATGGCGTCACGCAGACCGCCTACGCGCTGCGGGGAAATATCAATGGGACACCCTTCTCTACAGGTAAAATATCCGGGAACGCCATGACCCACATTCCGTTTCCCGTAGCCGTAAATTCCAGAGACCGGGTAGAATGGCAAGTGCAGCTATGGGACGAACAGAATACGCCCGGTGGCTGGTCTGACTGTGCCAATTTTGAGATGGGCCTGCTGCATTCTTCAGACTGGAAAGCAAAGTGGATTACGTCCGCAGTGCAGCCAAAAAAGAATGAAAACGCACCGATTGACTGCTTTCAAAAGGTGTTTACCTGTACAAAACCGCAACGGGCACGCGTCTATGCCGCAGCCTGCGGCATTTACGAGCTGCGGCTGAATGGTCAGCGGGTTGGGGATGCGGTGCTTACCCCCGGTGCTACGGACATTCGCAAACGGGTGCAGTACCAGACCTTTGACGTGACCTCACTGCTGCTCTGTGGGAAGAATGTTCTTACGGCACAGCTTGCGCCGGGATGGCTGTACAGCCAGAAGCAGCCGGGAACCATAGATTACACCTTTGGGCGGGAGCGTAAGCTCTTGGTGCAGCTGGAGATGACAGATGACACCGGGAAGGCCGAAACCGTTGTGTCGGACGACACTTGGAATTGGAGCAATGACGGCCCCGTCCTGTTCGCCGACAATAAGGGCGGAGAAGAAATTGACGCTCGAAAGGCTCCCTCCTACGGTGAAAAGGCAAAGGTAACGGCACATAAGGTTGTTCCGACCGCATCAGACAACGTATTGATGCGGGAGCGGGAACGTTTTCCCGCAAAGCTGCTCCGCACTCCCTCCGGGAAAACGGTTCTGGACTTTGGTCAGAACATTGCGGGCTTTGTCGCGTTTACGGTAAACGCGCGATCCGGACAGACCATCGCGCTCTCCATGGGGGAGCTGATGCGCGACGGCGAATTTACACAGGAAAATATCAATCCGAAAATGGTGGGAAACAAAGCCAGCATAGACCCTTTCCAAAAGGTGGTTTATCACTGTACGGAGGGTGAAAATCACTATAAGACCCGGTTCGCCATATTCGGCTTTCAGTATGTTCTGGTAGAAACCGATGTCCCATTCAATGCCAACGACTTTACCGCCATTGCGGTCTATTCCGATATGGAGGACTGCCTGCGCTTTTCCTCGTCTCACGACCTTTTGAATCGCTTTGTGGAATGTACCCGCTGGTCAGGAAAGAACAACAGCGCCGATGTTCCAACAGACTGCCCGCACCGGGAGCGCGCCGGATGGACAGGAGATGCCCAGATTTTCTATAATACCGCCTGCTATTTCTTTGACTACGCGGCCTTTGGCAGAAAATATATCCGGGATATGCTGGATGCCCAGTGGAAAAACGGCTCTTTTACGCAAATGGCCCCTCGCCCCCAAATGGGCTTTTACATGCGTATGCTGGATGGCTCTGTGGGCTGGTCTGACGCCGGTGTCTATATTCCATACCGAATGTGGAAGCAATATGGGGACGACCGGATTTTGCGCGAATGCTATGATGCCATGGCGCGGTACGCCGAATTCATGATCTCCCGGTGCGGAAAGGCTCCGCTGTTTGGGAAGAAGCCCCAAGTTTCCAAACAGAATCAGAAATACCTCGTTATGAAGGGAATGTCCTACGGCGAATGGATTGAGCCCAAGGAACTTGTGGAATTCGATGTTCGTGAAATCGCGAAGCCTCACATTGAAGAATCCACCGCATATACCGCGCTCACCATGGCGTGTATGGCGGAAATTGCGCAGCACCTTGGAAGGCCGGAAGTCAACCGCTGGCAGGAATACGCCCAAGGCTGCAAGCGTGCCTATCAGGAACTGATAGAGCTGCCAGAGTACAATCTGGACACCAACCGGCAGGCTAAGCTGGTGCGCCCGCTGTATCTGGAGCTGCTCAACGAAAAACAGACGATTTACGCGCGGGAACGTTTGATTCAGGCATTGGATTATTTCCATTGGCGGGTCGGAACCGGCTTCCTGTCTACGCCTTTTCTGCTGTTTGTGCTGGAGAAGATCGATCCGAAGTATGCCTATCGGCTCTTGGAAAACGAGGAGATCCCCGGCTGGCTTGCCATGCCCAAAAACGGTGCCACAACCATATGGGAAGGCTGGGAAGGTCCGAAGGGAGATCCTGTGGAATCCCTGGATCATTACAGCAAAGGTGCCGTATGTCAATGGATTTTTTCCAGAATGTGCGGTGTCAGCGTCAGCGGGGAAAACACATTTCGTCTTGCGCCTCTGCCGGGAGGCAGCATTCGCAATGCGGAACTGCGCTGGAATTCTGTATACGGAGAAATCGTCAGTATCTGGCAGCGAGGAAAAGATGGTGTCCATTACCATTTTGAAATACCTGCCAACACCTGCGCAATGCTGAACCTGCCGGGTATCACACAGAAGCTCACCGCCGGAAGCTATGATTTTGTGGTTAAGGAATAACAGGAGGACTGTCCCATGAAAAAAAGGAAGTATGTAACCGGTGCGACCTTTGAAAACGCGCCGACCAAACAGGAGATGGCCCATCGCGCATTGGCGCGCAGGGCAGCGCAGGAGGGAATTATCCTTCTGAAAAATCAGGATCATGCGCTTCCGCTTTGCCCCGGAAAGCTGGCGGTGTACGGTGCGGGCGCATCCATGACCGTCAAGGGCGGCACAGGCTCCGGTGAGGTAAATGAGCGTTATACGGTTAGCATTTTGCAGGGATTGGAAAATGCCGGCTTCGTTGTAACAACAAAGCAATGGATTCAGGATTTTGAAGCGGAATACGCCCAGGCAAAAGAGGCCTACGCGCAACGGAAAGCCAAAACCAGCCTGCTGCAATTCAAGGATGTTATCAACATCATGAATGATCCGCTGATGCTTCCCGCCGGACGGGTGGTCAATGAAGCGGATATTTCTGCCAGTGACACCGATACGGCACTGTACATAGTAGCCCGACAGGCCGGAGAAGGAACGGACAAAAAGCTGGATAAGGGCGAATTTGACCTGATGCCCAATGAAAAAGAAAGCCTGCGGAAGCTATCCGCTGCCTACAAAAAAACCATCCTGATCATCAATTCCGGAGCCCAGATGGATTTGAGCATTCTCGACGAAATTGACATTTCTGCCGTTCTTTATTTCTGCCAGCAGGGCGAAGAGGGCGGAAACGCTCTGGCGGATGTTCTGACGGGCAAAGTATCTCCCAGTGGAAAGCTGGTGGATACCTGGGCCAGGACATACGGAGATATTCCCTTTGCGATGGAATACAGTTATCTCAGCGGTGACACCTCCCGGGAGGATTACAAGGAAGGAATCTATGTAGGCTATCGTTACTTTGATACCTTTGGCGTTGCGCCGCGGTATCCCTTTGGTTATGGCCTGTCTTATACGGAATTTACGTTGACCGCGGGAGTCCCCACGTTGTCCGGGACACAGGTGTCTGTTCCGGTAACTGTACGGAATGTCGGAGAGGCGGCCGGGCGGGAAGTTGTTCAGGTCTATGTCAGCGCTCCCTCCGGGAAGCTGGACAAGGAGTTTAAGCGGCTGACAGCCTTTGATAAAACCGACATCCTGGCTCCGGGAGAGAAACAGACCTTGTCGCTGCAATTTTCTATGAAGGACTGCGCTTCCTATGACAAGCAGGTTGCCGCCTTTGTGCTGGAACAGGGCGCATATTCGCTTCTGGTTGGTACTTCTTCGGCAAATGTGTCGCCGACTGCCGTCATTATTGTGCCGCAGACCCAGACAGTTACCCAGTGCAAAAACATTTGTACACCCGAAAAGCCGGTTTCACAGCTGACCGCCCCGGCACGGGAATGCCCTGTTGCGGATAGTGCCCTTCCCCGGTTGACGATGGAATCCTTCGCACCGGAGGTGATTTCCTATTCCGAACCTGCCGCCTTGGAGAAGCCTAAGGTAAAGGCAATCCTTGATACGCTGACTGAGAAAGAAATGGCGGAACTCTGTGTGGGTGCTGGGTATGGCTGCATGATGAAGGCAGAAAAAATCGCCGCTCTGGGATGCATTGGGAAAACAACAGATACTCTCTGGAAAAAGGGAATTCCGGGCGTAAATCTGTCAGATGGTCCAGCCGGACTGCGCCTCTCCCAGGGCTCTGCCGTAAGCCGGAATGGCAAGGTAAAAACGCTGCAATTTGTTATGAGCTTTATGGAATTCTTTCCCGGATTTCTGAAAAAGGCCATGCTGGCCAATCCGCAGAAGGATGAACTGCTCTATCAGTTCTGCACAGCATTTCCGGTGGGAACCGCGCTGGCGCAAACCTGGAATAAGGCACTGTGTGAAGAGATCGGAAGCGCCATCGGTGCGGAAATGAATACATACCTGGTCACTTACTGGCTGGCTCCTGCCATGAACATTCACAGGAACCCCCTATGTGGGCGAAACTTTGAGTATTTTTCGGAGGACCCCTTGGTTTCCGGAAAAATCGCCGCCGCTCTTGTTCGAGGCGTGCAGTCCCATCCCGGAACCTATGCAACCATCAAGCATTTTGCGGCCAATAATCAAGAGGACAACCGGAATAAGTCCAACAGTGTGCTGGATGAGCGAACGCTTCGGGAAATCTATCTCCGAGGCTTTGAAATCTGTGTAAGGGATGCCCGTCCTGCGTCCGTGATGTCCAGCTACAACAAGATCAATGGTGTATATTCCCCCAACTGCAAGGATCTGTTGACGGATGTACTGCGGTGTGAATGGGGATTTGACGGTATAGTCATGACTGACTGGTATTCCACCGGCAACGGTCTGGGCAGCAACGATGGCGCAATCCGGGCCGGCAATGATCTGATCATGCCCGGTATGCCGGCAAACACAAAGGAGATTCTGCAAGGTCTTCAAAATGGCACCGTAACGCGCGCACAGCTGCGAATCAGCGCGGGACGCATTGTAAAACAGCTTTTGGACAGCAACGCGGCAGTATACACCGCGGATCAATTCGTGTAAGAGGTGGCTTTTATGCAAGCATTGAATCCCTATCTTCCAAGCTATGAATATGTCCCGGACGGAGAACCCTATGTTTTCGGAGAGCGTGTATATGTTTACGCAAGCCATGACCATTTTGGCGGAAAAGATTTTTGTCTGGGTGATTACGTCTGCTGGTCGGCACCTGTCAATGATCTTGGCAATTGGCGATATGAAGGAATCATCTATCACCGGAATCAGGACCCGCAGAATCAGGAGGGCAAATGGGTCATGAACGCTCCGGATGTTGAACGCGGCGCGGATGGACGGTACTACCTGTATTATCAGATCAGCCGTTTGAGTACCGTTTCCGTCGCGGTATCCGATCAGCCGGAAGGTCCTTTCGCCTATTATGGAACGGTTCATTACCCAGACGGTCATGCTCTGGGGAGCCGCCCGGGAGAGGTCTACGGTTTCGACCCGGCCGTTTTACGGGATGAAGATGGGAAAGTTTATTTATATGTCGGCTTCTCCCCGGACAAGGGCTTCTTCCGGAAGCTTATGCAGATGATGAAGTTAAACTTCGATGGCGGCTTTGGCGTAGAGCTGGAAGCGGATATGCTGACTGTGAAGGGAGAACCCCAGATGGTTGTTCCCGGCCCCATTCTGGCACAGGGAACGCCCTACGAAGGACATGGTTTTTATGAGGCAAGCAGCATCCGAAAAATAAACGGGAAATATTATTTCGTCTACTCCTCCATCCTGAGCCACGAGCTGTGCTATGCCATCGGAAACACCCCTCTGGGGCCGTTCACCTACGGTGGAACCTTGGTCAGCAACGGTGACGTTGGATACAACGGACGTACCGAACCGGACAATTACACCGGTAACACCCATGGCGGCATGATAAACATTCTGGGCCAGTGGTATATCTTTTACCACCGGCAGACCAACAAGCAAAAATGCGCCCGTCAAGGGTGCGCCGAAAAACTGACAATTCTTCCGGACGGCTCCATCCCACAGGCGGAAATGACAAGCTGCGGACTAAACGACGGGCCATTGCAGGGAATCGGCTATTACGAGGCGCGGATCGCCTGCAACCTGTACGCAAAAGAAGGCACATTTGCATATCTGAAATCCTTTGAGAAGGACAAAAAGCATCTGCATCCCTATTTCACCCAGAGTGGTATTGATCGCAATATAGACGGCGATCAATATATTGCCAATATGCGCAATGGGTCTGTTGCGGGCTTTAAGTATTTTGCCTTGGACCGGGCCCGACATATCCGTATCCGCACACGGGGCGGCAACGGTAAAATGCTGGTCTACACAGACCTGCATGGGAAACCTGCCGCCGAAATAGAACTGGCGGATTCTCAGAATTGGCATACCAGCGCACCTGCTGCATTTTCCTATGCTCCAGGAACGAAGCCACTGTATTTCGTATGGCAAGGCACCGCATCTCTGGATTTCTCCGGTTTTGAGCTGATGGAGTAAGAAACGACACAATAAATATCCCTAATTCATACCGCGAAATGTGTCATTGGATTAGGGGTATTCTTAGCTGCACATTTAGGAAAATTGAGAGATTGCAAAATTCTTCTTTCAACAGTGTGTTAGTCAATTAGAAAGTGCATAAAAAGGGCCTCAAAAAGTGCATAACCCTG
>CAVLCF010000111.1:0-85060 GCA_963661735.1 bacterium
GGATAGCGGTTGTGAAAGCTGATTCCGCTGCTGTGTGACTTCATTTCTTCTCTCCTTCTCTTGTACAGGGCGTTGGCCCGGTTCCACAGTTCTTCGGAAACGATAGCCGGTATAGAGGGGTCTGGGTATGTCACCCACTCGCCCTCATCCAGCAAAATATTTCGCTTTGTCCGGTAATCCACGCTCTGGCTCTTGTTCCCGCAATACCAGCCCTTATATTTGGGATTTTCCAGAATGTGCCGGATGGTCAGAGTGTTAAAGGCGTTTCCCTCCCGGCTGGTATATCCCAGCTCCATCAGCCTTTTGGAAATCGTGCGGGTTCCAAGCCGCTGGTTTCCGTAGAGGTCGAAAATGATGCGGATGATCTCCGCTTCCTCCTCATTGACGGTCAGAACACAGTCCTTTTTGTCGTAGCCATAGAGCTTGTCGTTGCCCAGCACATGGCCGTTCTTGATAGCCTGCCGAAAGCCGAATTTCAGCCGCTCCGACAGCTTCCGTATCTCATCCTGGGCAACGCCCGCCATAATCACCAGCCGGAACTCGCTGTCCGTGTCCAGAGTGTTGATATTATCGTTCTGAAAGAACACCCCTACATTGTAATCCAGCAGCTCTTGGGTATATTTGATGCTGTCCAGGGTCGATCTCGAGAACCGGGAAATCTCCTTGGTGATGATAAAATCGAACATTCCAGCCTTGGCATCCCGGATCATGCGGTTAAAATTGTCCCGCTTCTTCGTAGAGCCGCCGGAAATGCCTTCATCCACATACCCCGGCACGAATTTCCAATTGGGTTTGCTCTGAATCAGCTCCGTGTAATATTGCACCTGATTTTCCAGGGAATTGATTTGTTCATCCTGGTCTGTAGATACCCGGGCGTAAAATGTTACCCGTAGGGGCAGGTCATAAAAGGACCTGCCCATGCGCATTTCAGATCGAATCTTACGTACTTCCATGTTTCTGCTCCTTTCCGCCATTAGCATAGCGGAAGAAGTCCGGCCAGTCCAATGTGCGAAGGATTTCCTTTTGCGCTTTCTCTTGAGTCTGTTCGGAAACAAGGTCCTCTTTCACAAGCATCCGCAGCAATGCACACAGCACACTTTGTTCCAATTCTCTCAACACGCATCACCTCGCTTTACCATATGGATAACCTGCCGGAAAGTATGCTCACAAGGCAGCTGGACTACAAGGAGAAGTTGAAAAAACTGGAAATCCAAGTTGAGAACGCCAAACAGGAGGTTGCGAAGCCTTTTCCCAGAGAGAAGGGGCTGCATAGCCCCGGCCTCTCACACCACCGTGCGTACCGTTCGGTACACGGCGGTTCAATCGCGTAAGTGCAGAGACTCGCAGTAGTTCCGGATTTCAAAGTATCCGGCTTTCTTCGGATTCCGCCTCACGACGGACACCCTTGCCTTTGGCTATAGCCGCAGACACGGTTCGCCACAGTCACCGCGTCAGCCATCTCCCGGCTTTGGAACAGGCAGCGACATGATCAACGTAAATTTATTGGGGATGTCCGTACATACCTGCAGCGCTCCCCCATATTTCTTCAGCACATTCCCAATGATCCGCAGGCCATAGCCATGCTCCTGGCGATCCCTCTTGGATGTAATAAATGCCGTTCCTGACCTCTGCGGCGGTTCCGCGCAGCTGTTTGTGATACAAATAATCATGCTGTTGGCCGAAACAGTATTCTTGACGTCAATGAACCGACTGGCCTCCCGCGGTATCCGCATACAGGCTTCCACTGCATTGTCCAAAGCGTTGCCCATGAGCATACACAAATCGAAATCTTCTATAAATTCCCCTTGCCGGAAATCCATGATGACGCTCACAGCGATCCCCTGCTCTACTGCTCTGCCCATTTTATCACTTACAAGCGCATCCAGAATTGTTCGCCCGGTACGTACTCTCAATTCATGCTGCCCGCTGGCATCCAAAAAGCTTTCCGTGTATTCCATAGCCTGCACCAGTTCTCCTCGCATAAGCAGTCCACGCAATGTCAGCATGTGGTTCTTCAGATCGTGCCGCAGCTGGCTGATTGCCTTGTCGTGCTCCTGCCGCAGTTCCAGCATTTTCATAAGAGACTCCGTCATGATTTTCTGCCCATGAAGGGCATTGTTATCCTGCAGCATATACTGATACCTCTCGTAAAGAAGCAGTGCGGCCAGCAGCGCCAAATGCAGGAAGATGAAATAAACGCTCAGCTCCTTTCCTGCCGTCTCAGGCCCCGCCTTCAGCATTGAGAAATGCATCTCTCGGATAGCCAGCGTGCTGACCGTAAGTATCACCAGCAGAATTACGGAAATGGAATGCACCCGATCAAATCTCTCCGGTTCGATTGCCTTGCAGACCAGAAACAACAGCGTTCCCCGAATCGCCAGGAATATCAGACAACACAGCAAGAAGTCCGCATACGCATTCCCGGTAAAGGCGATGGTCCCTGTCTCAAGCGCATCCGTAAGCGGCGTCAGAAAAACCCCATGGATCAGGGTGTTCGCCAGGGCTGTAAACCCACCCAGATACACGCTTTTCTCCCAGCTTTCCTCACAGAGGAACAGGAAAAAGGCTGCGTTCAGCAGGAGCCTGCCGGCATACCGTCCTACCGCCCCGCTGAATACAGGGATTGCCCATGATGAATAGAGTATGCCCAGCGAAAGAGCACAGACTACTGAAAGGGCCCGCAAAAGCAATCGATGCCTGAGAGGCTTCGCTCTGCAGCCGATGGAAACCAGGCAGGCAATATCCGTTATATACGCCCCGACGGAAAAGGAATCGATCTTTATCATAAATTTCCTCCAACATACCTGGAATAAGCAGAAATCAATTCCTTTCTGCGATATTTGCTCATCGGCACCTCACAGCCATTCGCCATAGTCAGAGAGGCCGCCCGGATTTCCCGGATAAATCCCAGATTGACAAGATAGCTCATGTGGCAGCGGAAGAACCCCTTGCCGGCAGTCATTTTTTCAATTTGCGACAACGGTATATTCCACGTTTTTCTGTCACTGTGAAAAACAAAGGTCGTGGAATGGTGGTATACTTCCACATAAATCAATTCGCCAAGACTTACAACCGTAAGCGTACCCCCGATATTCAACGCAATACTGGCCGGCTTTGACGCGTCTATTCTCTGAAAGGCATCCGTCATACACCGCAGAAACGCATTGTAGGAAACAGGCTTACACAAAAAGGAAAAAGCGTGGATCTCATAGCCCTCCAGGGCGCAGTCTATGAGATTTGTGATCAGGATAATGATCGTGTCCCGGCTTTCCTGTCTGAGCTTTCTTGCGGCGTCCAGACCGGATAATTCCCCCATCTGAATATCCAGCAGAAGAATATCCACGTCCCGCAGCCCCTCTGAGAGCAGTTCCTCTCCGGAGAAGCAGTGCGTCAGACAAAACTTCTCTCCGCTCTCTGACTCCATTTCCCGCAGATACTCCGTAATCTGAGAATGGATTTGCTGGTCATCATCACAGATAACAATTCTTCTGGCCATTTCAATTCTCCCTTTGTGTAGAGCGTACATTTTACAGCGGCAACGCGCAGAGGCTGACCAACCAGGCCCGAATATTGACCAGGTAGGCTCAGCATATTGAACCGTGGCAAAAGCGATGATATACTCAAAATATCCAATGCGGATGGCGCTGTTTTTAGGCAAAGTCACCAAGTCATGCTTTATGATCCTTTGCTGTCCGGCCGGAGATCAGCGGCATCGTAGCGGATGTACAACAAGGGAACCGGTGTGTCCTAGCCAACCTGGTTAACTATGTTGTAGTTCCATTATACAGCTTTTTCCCCAATATGCAAGCGAATATGACAAACCGAACATAAGAAATGCGGATTGCGGCGAAATGGCCCATGGGCTGTTGTTCTCCGCCCGTCTACCCGGCATTGAAAATTCGGTTTGTCTCGGCAGCACAGACTTGGAAAAGAAGGAGAATTCTTATGAACGAGACCACAACGGCCCAAAAAGATCGCATAATGGATCAAAAACTCCAAGAAAAATTTTTTAATTCCGAAGAGAACGCCGCCCGGAAGAAACGCGTTCGGAGAGGGTTCTGCATTGCCCTCATTGTTCTGCTGTTTGCCTCGGTCCTGAACTGGGGCGTTGTTACCGGCTGGGGCAATGTGGAAATTACCCGGATGACCCTTGAAGGCGCAGACGCAACCAAATTCAGTGCCCTCCTCTATGTTCCCTCCAACGCCTCTGATGCCACGCCCGCCCCTGCCATTATCTGCTTCCACGGGAATGCGGGAAACGCCAGAAATCATGAATCCTGGGCTGTGGAATTCTCCCGCCGGGGCTTCGTTGTCCTGTCCGTGGATCAGTTCGGCGCCGGCAACTCCAACAACAACACCTCCCGCACAATGTACGAAGAAGGTATGATGCCCTGCGCTGAGCTCTATTTCAACTACCTGATTCAGCAGCCCTTTGTGGACCGGGACAAGATCATCAGCAGCGGTCACTCCATGGGCAGCTCTCCTGCCATTGCAATGGGCACCAAATATGGCGTCAGTGCCATCATCTGTGCTTCCCCGGCGGCCCTGGGTGTCATGGGAGATCGGTATGCTCCTGATTTTGGCGAGTATGAGCACTACGCCGGACTCTGGGATGCCTATGAAGGCAATTACATGGATGTAAACGGTGCTGTGGAAACCAGCCGAATCAAGAATCTCTATGAGAGTTATCTTCTTAAGCTTAAATCCCGGGAGTTTATTGCCCAGGATGCTGAAACCTACGAATTTGAACATATCTATGGCTCTTTTGATGCAGGCAACGTCTTTTTGAACACCTTGGACGAGAAACGCATTCACGAGGCGGCTTTTGTCAATGCCACCACCATCGGAAAGATCGTATGGTTCGCGCAGGAGTCGATCGGCCATGAGAACGTCCCCAACTACATCGATTCCGCTGACCAGATCTGGCAGGTCAAGGATTTTACCGGTCTTTTCGGTATGCTGGCCTTTGCCGCTTTTCTCTGCGCACTGGCCCTGCTCCTCATTGAGGAGATCCCCGCCTTTGCTGTGGTCAGGCAGCCCCTTCCCCGGAACATAGGTCTGCGCAAGGTTGGTATGGCTATCTCTCTGGTCTGTGCCGTCGTTTTCCCGTACATTGTGCTGAAAACAGGCTGCTTCGGTCTCATGGGCGCTATCGGCACGAACACAAACCCGATTTGGCGTATGGGCTTCTCCAACATGGCTTTTACCACAATTATCGGTCTGAATCTGATGGGCGCGCTCACCCTGATCCTGTTTGTTTTCACTGACGGGAAAAAGGCCCATTGCACCATGCGTGATTTCGGTCTTACCGAATACGGCAAATCCCGTCCCAGTCTGAACTTTGTAGGCAAGAGCTTTTTCCTGTCCATGGTTGTAATCGCCATCGGCTGGGCATATCTCCAGCTTCAGGAAAATGTCTTCGGCACCGATTTCTACGGATGGTTCTTCGGCTTCAAGCCCATTCCCACCGACAAAATCAGATTTTACCTCGGCTACATCGTGGTCTGGATCATCTGCTTTGTAATCGCAAGCTTTTCCATCAATGTGGAGCGGCGGCTCCCAACCACCGGAAATGAGAATCTGGACACCGTCCTTGCCGTGGCGTTCAACATTCTGGTCGGAATATTCACCGTCACCTTGATTATCATCGTCAAATGGAATCTGGAATCCAACGGGGTCTTTAACAACCGGTTCTGGGAAGTCTTCGGTACGGATATTCAGCGGCTCTGGGGCATGCCGGTTGGCATGACGGTCGGCATCGGCGGTTCCACCTTCCTTTACAGAAAGACCGGCAACACATGGCTGTCTGCCTTCCTCATGGGCACCGTGGCCGCCCTTATGTGTGTCCTTTACGGTCAAACCCGTTTTGCCTTCTGATTCTCTCCACCGCAGGACTGTAGATACGCTTAGCTTCATTATTCTTCCAGAGTAAACAAAAAGGAGAATCCACCTATGAAAAAGAAACTGCGCCCCGCAACCATCGGCCTGATTATTACACTGATAATAACCATTTGTCTCTCCCTGCTTAACTGGGCCATCGTCTCCAACGGCGGGGACGTAAAAGTAAAGCGCCTCCGCATTTTGGGCACAGACGGTCTGACATACAGTGCCCTCATGTATGTTCCCTCCAACGCCACTGACGCGACCCCCGCTCCCGCAATCATCATGTTCCATGGCGGAGCGGGCAACGCACGGAATCATGAATCCTGGTCCGTTGAGTTCGCGCGCCGCGGCTATGTCTGCCTGGCTGTCGACTGGAACGGTTCCGGCGAAAGCGAAGCCTATGGTGCGGGTGTCACGCCTGGGAAAGGCGACGCAACCGGCGTCACCCGGGACTATTGGGGTATCTATGAGAATATCCCTTCTTTGTGGATGAAGTATCTGATGGAAGTCCCCTGCGTAGACAAGGACAACATCATCACCTCCGGCCACTCCATGGGTACAACGCCGGCCGCAATCCTTGCATCCCGCTACCAGCTGAAGGCTGCGCTGCTGGCCAGCGGTACCGGTGGTTCAAAAAACTTCAAGAACTACGAGGGTGCTGCCCTGGTAACAGTCGGCGCTGCCGATATTGACAGCACTGAAACCGCCATCAACAACATGAGCTATGCCGCATGGGACATGGGCTTTCTGCCCGAGGGCGAAAAGGTTGCTCTGGACACAGTCTACGGTTCCTTTGAGAGCGGCAAGGTGCTCCAGACCGCAAGAATCCCCGGTCAGGTTCACGAGGGTGCTTTTATCAAGAAAGCCACTATCGGGACGCTTCTGGATTTTGCGCAGAAAGCCGTTTCCCCCGTCAAATACATCGATGCGAATAATCAGGTATGGGTGTGGAAGGATGTTGTCGGCCAATTGGGCATGATCTCCTTTGTGTGCATGCTCATTGCACTGTTCCTCTTCCTGATTGATCAGATGCCATCCCTGGCTGTTCTGAAGCAGCCTGTCCCCCGGAATATCGGTCTGCGGGGCGTTGGAATGGCCATTGCGGTGGTTGCCTCTATCGCTTTCCCCCTGCTGTGCATGAAAACGGGAAGCTTCGGCTTACTGACCGCTCTGAACAAAGCCTCCATTTTTAACATGGGCCATGCCAACAAAGCCATGGCCATGGTGCTTGGCATCTCCATTCTCGGCTTCATCATGCTGATGCTTTACTATTTTACGGACGGCAAAAAGCACAACGCAAACCTGTATGACCTGGGTCTCGGCAGTGCCGCAACCGGGAAGCTGAACTGGGTCATGATCGGCAAGGCATTTCTGACCGCTGTAGTCGTTATCACTGCCGGTTGGAGCTACTTAAGTCTTCAGACCGCCGTGCTCGGCACTGATTTCTACTGCCTCTTCTGGGGCTATAAGCCCCTGTGTACTGAAAAATTTGTGCAGTACATTCCCTATATCGTCTGTTGGATTCCCTGCTTTGCCGTTTCCGCAATCGGCATCAACGTGGAAAAGCGGCTGCCCTCCACGGGCAAGGAACGCTTGGACACCGCAATTGCCATCGTGTTCAATGTCGTACTCTCCGTTGGTGTCATCGCTTTCATCGTTCTTCTCCAGCAAAGCAGGCAGCTCGCTCAGAACGGAACCGTTGATGGGCAGGCCATGGCCAACTGGGCCATTGACATCACCCGTCTTTACGGTATGCCCGTCAATATGTCCATCGGCGTTGCCGGAAATACCTACCTTTACCGGAAGACCGGCTCCATCTGGCCCGGCGTCTTCCTGATGTCCTTGATCTGCGCCCTGGGCGCAGTCTCCTACGGAAGCTTTAAGATGGCATAAGCTCCGCGCACTGGGAACGCACAGCAAAGCCACCGAACGCCCCGCTCTTGCGGGTACCGTTCGGTGGCTTTCATTTTATGCCGCGGGAAGCATGAGGACCAGCCGGAAAATACCTGCCGTCCCCGAGTCGATCAGCATCGTTCCTCCGTATTTCTCCACAGAGCGCTTCACATTGGACAAACCTATGCCATGCAGCTCCGCGTCCGCCTTGTTGGAACGGTAAAACTCTCCCAGCTGATTCAGCTTCCCGGTATAGGGATTGGTGCATGTAATCACCATCTGGTCGGCGGCACAGCTGCCGCAAAGCTGAATTTTTCTCTGGCACGGGCTCTGGACCTTTTCGGCCGCCTCAATAGCATTGTCCAGAATGTTTCCGAAAATCGTACATACGTCAAAGCTCTCCATATAGGAGCAGGGGCGGAAGTCCAGTTCCACTGTCATTTCTATTCCATGGACAGCGGCAATGCGGATTTTTTCAGCCAGGAGACCATCCAGCAGTTCATTTCCCGTTCTGCGCAGAACCTCCAGCTTTTTCAGACTGTCCAGCATCTGTTCAATATATTCGTCCACCTTCGCAGCGTCACTCTCGATACTGCGGAGCGCAAGCAGGTGGTTTTTCATATCATGGTGCAGCCGCCGGACATCCGTTTCGGCTTCCTGCCGTTCCCGCAGGGCCTCGTAGCGGTATTGCCCGGCCAAGTCCAGCATACGCTCCTTGCCGCGGCTCTCGCTGACCGCCATGTACCGCTCGAACAGGAGCATTCCACCGATAACAAAGCTCTGCATTAAAATGATATACACCGTCAGCTCCGGCTGGGCACGGCCCAGGGCGCTTGCTTTCGTGACGGCGAGCATCTGCACCAGGTAGGCCTCGCAGAAAATTACATAACCGAGCAGCAGAAAACGCTCTTTTTCAATTTTTTGAATTCGATTCATCGGAAGCAATCTGGTAAGGACAGTGATAACCAGGAAATAGGTCCCGTGCTCCAGCGTCGCACCCAAAACGCGATCCCAGAGCGCGCTTCCGGTAAGAGAAATTTCTCCGCGTGTAATGCCGCTGAGCCATGGGGTAGCAAAAATCGTTGAGCAGAGCGTAAAGCCGATCCACGTCAGGCAGGAAAAATACAGGCATCTTTTCCAATCAAGGCCCTTATAAAAATAAAGGAACACCGCGTTCGGGAGCAGCCGAAGAACCGTGAACAGCCATACAGGCTCCAATTGATTGAACACAAGATAAAACGGAAGCCGCAGTCCAATCAGGACCAGGCAGGAAAATACTATGCTGCGCAATGACTGCCGCTTTTCTGGCTGAATCGGCGCGTAGGCCCAGAGCAATGTCAGTGTATTAAACAACATCAATCGGTAAATCACTGCCAATGGCTCCTTTCCGCAAACGATGAGAAGGCCAAGAGGAATTCCCTTCGCCGGTGCTTGCTCAGCGGAACCGCCTCCCCGTTGCTCATAATCAGCTGATCCTGTAAAACCCGCCGGATATGACGCAGATTCACCAGATAGCTTTTGTGGCAGCGGAAAAAGTCCTGGCCTGTCAGCTGCTGCTCCACAGTGTTCAGACGTATATAATAATTCTTTTTGTAGTCCGCCATAACAACCCGGGTCGTGTGATCCAGAACATCGAAATACAGAATATCCCTGCTGTTCAGATAATCCATGTCCACGCCGTCTTTCAGAACGATCCGCTTTCCCTTTTGCCGGTAAATCTGGTTTACGGCTTCTGTAACGCAGGCAGAAAAGCGCTCAAAGGAAATGGGCTTCGGAAGAAACGACCAGGGATGTACCTCGTAACCATCCAGGGCATATTGCACCATGGTCGTGAGAAAAATCAGGCACAGCGATTGATTTTTCCGCCGGATCTGTTTTGCGGCGTCCAGACCGGACAGCTCTCCCATGCGGATATCCAGAATCAGAAGGTCCGCCTTTTCCAGCTCCCGGCTGCGCAGGAGCTCCTCCGCGGAGCCGCAGCAGCTGACGTGCAGGTCTCCCTCAGAAAAGGCAGGCATTCTCCCAAGATATGCTTTTACCTGCTCCAGCACAGCCTGTTCATCGTCACACAGTATAACATTCAGCACAATTTTCCCCTCCAGAAGGATTTTCTTTTGTATGATCTGCCATTGACGGTGCAAAGCCTCCCACTCACGGCGATGGTCTTGAACCGTCAAAAAATGTCGGATATAATACAGCCAACGTATCGGGCCGATATAAAAACACAGGAAAGGGATCATACCATGAAGAAATCTTCTCCAACCGCATCCGCAGAACGCTCCGGCGCAGTGCGCTTCTTCGCCATTGCGCTTGCCGTGCTTCTGCTCAGCTCCATTTTCATCTGGGGCTTCCAGACCTCTTGGGGTGATGTGCGCATTGAGCGGCTGCATCTGAATTCCCCTGACGGTACAAAGCTCAGCACACTGCTCTATATTCCCAAAAACGCGACGGCAGAGAATCCTGCTCCCTGCGCCGTCATTTATCACGGCCGCTCCAATCAGGGCCACTCCAATGACACCTGGTCCATGGAGCTTGCCCGCAGAGGCTATGTAGTCCTCAGCCCGGACCTGACCGGCGGCGGCGAATCCTACACCTTTGACGGAGGCTATTTCACGGATGGCCGCACCATGCAGGGTGTTGCGACACTGGATTACGCGCTGTCCCTGGACATTGTTGATCCGGAGCAGGTGAACCTCATCGGCTATTCCCTTGGCACAAACACCGCAACCCAGGTTGCCGCCGCGGAACCCGAAAAGGTCCACTCCGTCCTGAACGTTATGGGTCCCTTTATGATCCTGCGTTCCATGGATACCATCCACAAGCTGCTGACAGAGGATAATATCAGCTTTGGCATTCTGAAAGCCGACTGCGATCAGTATGACTACAGCTTTATCGGAACACCCGAGGAATGCCGTGTCAAGGTATCCGCCGCTCTGCAAATGGACACCGTGCTGACCCCGGATACAGATATTCCTTTCGGTGAAACCAGCATCCTTCGCTACATCGAGGTATTCGGTACCATGCACCAGACGGGCAATATCAGCGCCGATACCATCAACGCCATCCTGTCCTTTGAGGATTCTCAGAACACTGCACCCATCTCTTTGGCAAACAGCGACCAGCAGTGGCTGCCTCAGCAGCTGTTCAGCGGCATCGCCTGCGTTACCATGATGTTTGCTCTGGCTGCTTTCCTGAATCTGCTGATGCAGACCCCTTTCTTCGGCTCCATCGCCTTTGCCCGTGTGCCTCGCAAGGAACTGCGCGGCGCAAAAGCCTGGCTCACAGATATTCTTTTCACCTTCGTGATTCCCGCTGCTCTGTTCATCCCCGTATCCACATGGGGTATGAAGTGGTTTGCGAAAAGCAAAATCCTGACCTCTACAAATCTGAACGGCATCATGCTCTGGCTGCTGATCGCCATGGGACTGATTGGCATTATCCGCATGATCGTAAAGGCGAACAAACGAAAGAAGAATGGCGAAACCATCGCCCTCTCCGACTATTGCATCGCAGCAGCAGGAGACAACAGGTTCCATTGGAGCTATGTTGGCAAGGCATTCCTGATGGGCCTGATCGTTGTCTGCTTCTTTGGCCTCTGGATGACCGCTATGGAGGGCTTCCTGGGCATTGACTATCAGGTGTGGAACCTGTCCACTTATCTGAAGCCCAGCCCCGAGCGTATCGTAAAGTCCATTCCCTACATGATTATTATACTGATCGTTATGGGTCTTGGCAATATCAATCAGCGCGTGCTACCCTCTACCGGCAATGAACGCAAGGATCTGTGGATTGCCGTAGCTGTCAACACAGTTCTCACCGCCTCCGCCCTGTTTGTCCTGCTGGTCGTCCAGTACGGCGGAAGCCTGATGCTGGGAACCGGCCAGGTGCCCTTTGCCGGAGACGGCGGCAGCACCGGTGCTCTGGACTTCGCCTTTGGTTATTGCTACATGATGGGCGGAACCACCGGCGTTGTTACCTACCTGTATCGGAAGCACGGTAATGTGCTTGCCGGCGTTATTCCCTGTGCCATGTTTGCCGGACTGTTCACTCTGGTTGGCTTTACACTGGTGCGCTGATTCTCTGCTTCTCCTTATCCCGTTTCCAACATAGCGCTTTCTAACGGATAGATGTACACGCTCAGGCAAGTACATCTATCCGATTTCTTTATTTATGACCAGCCACCCCGTTCGGGCCAATCGGCACAAAGGGCATTTCCACCGCAAACATACTGAAAAGCCCCTCGCAGAGCAGCTTCCCATCCTCACTTCGGATCTCCACCCGTACGCTGCATACCGTCCGGCCGGCGTGCAGGACGGTTCCCTCGGCGTACAGCGTTCCGTCGGACACATTTCCCAGGAACTGGAGGCTGGCGTTCTGGGTAACATACTTTCTTCCATCCGTCAGCGCCGCAAGTCCCGCGGTGGTGTCCGCCATGCTCATGTAAAACCCACCGTGGACAATGCCATAATTGTTCCGCAGCTGGGGACGGATAGGGGCGCTGACCTGGACACGCCCCAGCTCTGCCCGGAGAATGGACAGCCGATTGTCCTTCATAAAGGGTGTATTGTCTACCCGCTCATGGAGCCTGCGCTCGATCTCCGTCATTTTTCCGCACTCCCTTCCAGTCTTTGCTCCAAACCGGAGCGCAGCAGCTTTGCCGCGCCCTCAACACCGCAGACCGATGTATTCAGCGTCATTGCATAGTGGCAGGCCAGGCCCCAGGGCTCCCCCGTAAAGTGGCGGCAGTAGTTCTGACGGAAGCTGTCCTCCCGGCGAAGCCGCAGCAGGGCTTCCCGCTGGGACTCCTTCTTTTCATCCCGGATCCTCTCTGCCCGGAAAGTCTCGTCAGCGGTGACAAATACATGGAAGCAGTTTGCCCTGTTGCGCAGAATATAGCTTGCCAGCCGCCCCACAATGACGCAGCTTCCCGCGGCGGCATAGTCCTCGATCACCTTGCTCTGGGCGTAAAAAATCGCATCCTGCCTGGAAATGCTCTGACTGGACGCAAAGCTGGCCTGATAGAGCCCATACAGCAGCGGGCTGGAAAGCCGCTCCTCCTGCTGCCGGATGACTTCCTCGGAGAATCCGGTTTTTTCCGCCGTCTCCGCGATCAGCGCATAGTCATAGAACGGGATCCCCAGCTCTTTGGCAATACGCTGCCCGATCTCGTGGCCGCCGCTTCCAAGCTCTCGCTCTATGGTAATTACCAGCGGCGTGCCGGATCGCGCAGCCTTCCGGTCTGCCGTCTGCTCCGTTTCAAGCAGCTTATCCAGGAAATGGAATTTTCTGCTGTAGAGCTGCACAAACAGGCCCACCAGCACTGCCGCAAGAACCGTCCCCTCCCGGATACCCTCCAATCTGCCGAAGCCGATCAGGGACACGCAGCAGCTGACGATTACAAAGCCGCAGTCCAGGCCGATCTTCACCTTGCCGAATTCCAGGTGAAATACCTGAGCAAAGGCGCTGATGGCTCCTTCCGTGGCCATGACGATCAAACCGGCCTTTACTTCCAGGTACAGGCCGAAGCCCATAACGGCGCAGCTTACAACGCACAGCGCCAGCCGCAGAGGATAAGCCGTCACCTGCATGGCCGCTACCAGACCGTTGGTAAAGTCCGTGAAAAAGCCAAAGCACATCACAACGGCCAACTGAAGCAGTTGAATAGGATGGTAGTTCTTTCGCAGCAGCAAAATCTGGACAAGGACAAACACGATGTTGACAATGATCGTAAACGTACCCATAGATATGGGAAAAAGTCTGCACAGCAAATATGGCAGGCTTGCCGACGGGGAAACGCCAAGGCCCGACTTTGTGGAAAGGGCCACACCCATGGCGATGAAAAACAGGCCGCTCAACAAAACCAACAGCCGGAGAACAAAACGCTTCAGTAAGTGTTTTTTCACGGTTCCTACCTCCTGAAAGAAAATCAAAACAGGCCCGAAGCAGTGTGGGAAACAAATCCAGAACTGCATCGAGCCCGTTTTCTTATGGAATTTGCAGTTCTTCCCATGCCCTCAAAAGTGCCCGGGATGTCCGCCCGTAGTTGCACCGGGCGGATATCCCCAGGCGCCGCGCCATACCTGCCGCAGGAATCAAAGAAAGGAAAAAAGAAATTACGGCAGAAAACCCATAGCGCAGTACTGAGAAGGAGGATTCTCATAGGAACAGAAGGGAACGGCTGCCTGACCGATTCTCTTCTCTGGGTTTTCAAAGTCAATTGCGGCTCAGCCGATGCGCTTTACGTCGCAGGCTTCTCCCGCCTCGAACATAGCGTCAATTTCAGCCGCCGTATAACCGGCATCTGCCAGGACCGCTCTGGTGTCCTCGCCCAGGAAGTGGGCACGCTCATAAGGCGGCAGATCGGTTTCGGTGAAGATAACAGGCGTGCGGACCATGGTGCGGCTGTTGCCGCTGGGGAAATCGACCTTTGCCAGAATGTCGCTGGCCCAAGCCTGCTTGTCTTCCAGCACCTCATTCCAGGTCTGCGCCAGCGCTACAGGCATATCCGCCTTGCCCATGGCCTCGACCCAATATGCCATAGGCTTGGAGCCGATCTCAGAGACCATAATGTCGTAGAATTCATCCAGGTGATTCTGCAGATTGGTCTGGGGGTAGAATTTTTCATTATCCACCAGGTCCGGACGTCCCAGGACCTCCCCCACGAACTTGTTGTAGCAGGCGTCGTAACGGGGCATGGCAAACATCAGCCAGCGGCCGTCGCTGGTCTTATGGACGACCTGAAGCTGATTTGCAAGCTGCTTGCGGCTGATGGGGTACTGGGTACCGGGGTCGCCGTACTGATTGGCGGACAGATACAGCGACACATCCCATACGCCGCTGTGGAACAGGCTGACTGTTACCTGGTCTCCCTGGCCGGTGGTCTTTGCGCGCAGCAGCGCCGCCAGGATGCCGCTGGCCAGATTCATGCCCACCTGGTGATCACCAAAGCCGGCAATAGGGGTCATGGGGATGGCATTCACATCATACATGGTGCCCATAACGCCTGCCCGGGCAAAATAGGCGGTGAAGTCAAAGCCGGGCAGATCCTTATCCGGCCCCTTCTCGCCGTAGCCGCTGACAAAGCCATAGACCAGCGCGGGATACTTCGCGTGGAGGGTCCCATAATCCAGCCCCATACGCTTCAGCGGAGATTGCCGGTTGTTGGTCACGAACACATCTGCCTTTGCCAGCAGCCGGTCCATGGCTTCCTTGCCCTTCTCCGTCTTCAGATTCAGCGTCACGGTCTTCTTGCCGGTATTCTCCAGGGTAAAGCTGGTATCCTCCTTGTCGCCGAAGGGGCGGCCCTCATTTACGGCCGTATAGCGCAGCGCGTCGCCGTTGGGGGCCTCTACCTTAATGACCTCGGCACCCAGGTCCGCCAGGTACCGCGTGCAGCAGGGACCGGCAATAAAGGTGGCCAGCTCCACAACGTGAATGCCCTCCAGGGGGCGTTTGATCGTACTCATAAACACAGCCTCTCTTTCAAATCAAAGCATTTCCTTAAAGGTTTCAATGGCCGTTCTGGCCTGCTCGTAGTTCACCATCTGCCGGTCCACTTCAATGGAGGCAAAGGGAAGCTCCGCCGCCTCGCAGGCCCTCCGGATCAGCGGCGCGTCAAATTCTTCAGGGTCGCAGAATTTCGTCAGCGCAAACAAAACACCGTCCGCCTTTCGCTGCTTTGCCTGCTCCACGATCATGGACACACGCTTCTTCTCCACATCATATAGGAGGCTGCAATTGTCCATAGCGCAGAATTTCCGCGCCAGGCGGTCCAGAGGAGAACCCTCCGCCGGAGCATCCGTGCGGTACTGCCGGCTCTCGGCCGCCACATCATCTCCGACGATCTGCATACCGTTTTCATCCAGAATATCCAGCAGCGCCGGGGCATCCAGCAAAATGCCGGTGGTATAGATCCGGGTCTTCTTCACGCCGGGCCGGGATTTTTGCAACGCATCAACCAGCGCCAGCGCCAGAGCGGTGTGTTCCTCCTTCAGCATGAAGAACGCGCTCTTGAAAATATCACTGCGCTGCCGGTTGGTAATTTCGGGGTGGTCTGCCAGCAGACCGCTCAGCATCCGCATGACCGCATTGTGTCGGTTGTAAATTTCCAGGCTTTCCTTGAGCTTTTCTTCCTCAAAGGTATTTCCGGTGGCCTTTTCCAGATCGCTGATGACCCGCCGATAGCCTGCCAGCGTGAAATCCACGCCGAAGTCCGTCTTCCGGTTCTGGGGATAGGTCATGGGAATGAACGGAATGGATGGCACCGCGTATTTCCAGTTCTCACCCACTACCTTCAGGCTGTCACAGAGGCTGGGGATCACAATGGCGCTGGCGCCTGCGTAGGCTCCCCGCATCCCCAGCTCCACCATGCTCTGCACAATGGAGCAGATAAAGGCTGGAAAATAGCGTTTTGCCTCTTGCAGTTCCATGTCGCCGCCCCAGGCCCCCATAGGGACCATACCCATGGCGTGGATGATCTCCTCGGGCGTATACACAGGCGCTGTCAGAACGATCTTTTTACCGGCCGCCAGATAGGCATCCATCTGTGCTTTCGGATCGGAGGCAGCCGCATGAAAACGGTCCAGAATCTCTTGCATCGTCATATCAGTTTGCCTCCTTGTTTGCTTCCATGATCTCCGTCAGGCCCTGGACGCGGGTATCATACTGGGCTTCGGAGAAGTTTCTGGGGTCCGCCTGGTCGCCGTCAAAGCTCGCTACAGGAATGTCGCAGGCCTGGCCGATCTGGCGGCTCATCTCATACATAAAGCCGCTCCACAGCTTGCAGCTGCGGTTGGTATGTACCAGCAGGCCCTCCACATGGTTGTCCTTGCAGAGCTTGATTCGCTTGTCTCTGGCATATTCCAGATTAATGGCATTGGGCACCTTGCAGTAGGCCCGGCACATATCGTCGAAATCCTTATAGATAAAACCGAACGCGTCCGCGTAAATGGTCGTGACCATATTGATGCCTCTGCTCTTCAGGCCGGTGGAAGTCACCCGCAGCCAGGGCCAGCAGGCGATGCCCTCAAACATGATCCGGTACTTTTCTTCGGCCCGGAAGGTGCTGACGCCCTTTTCGTGGTTGTCCTCGTATTCCTTTAACAGCGTTTCCATGGCTTCCGCGGCTTCCTTTTTGCCCCGGGCCGTCACCATGACCGCCATGTGATTCAGCAGATCAAAGCCATTGAAAGGAGATGGCTCATAATGGGCAGTCGCGGTAGCGGCCAGCCAGGCACGGCTGGTGCGGCCGGAATACTCCATGACCTCTTTATACTTTTCATCGCTCCACTTTTTTCCGGTCAACTTCTCCAACTGGTGGATGGCATCCCAGAACTGGGCCTTGACGTAAGCCACTTCCGCATCGGAAACCTCATAATCCGGATTGAACGGAATATCGATCAGGATCATGGGGATATTCAGCTCTTTGGACAGATTTTCATACCACTTGATCATGCAGTTGCAGATGTTGTTGCAGCACAGCAGAAAATCCGGCTGGGGCATATTCTGCTCCGGCGCGTCCTTGATTTTCGCGTAGGCCAGACTGATCCGGGCATAGGCGCAGATGTCATTGGAATAGCCGTCCGCTTCACTGATCTCGCACAGGCGGGCTCCGCCGCCCCGGGCCGCGATACCTGCCGCCTGGTTTTCGGGATAAACCACCGCCAGGCCCAACGTTTCCGGAATTTCCACAGGGAAATTAGAGGAACACCAACCGACCATTTCGCCCCGGTCCTTTGCCGCCTGGGCATCGGAGTACGCCTTTGCCGCGATCTGTCCCAGCTTATACTTCGCGCTGTTGGGATCCGGGGGTGATCTGTGCTTTTTGACTTCTTCTGCCATATTCAAACCTCCATAACAAAACTACAGTCTTATTTTGCCTTTTGCCAGGCATATCTGGCCGCGCCGATGGCGCCGAAGAGCTGCGCCCACTCCGAAAAAAGGATGGGGCAGCCGATGTCGCGCTCCAATGCCAGCCGAACGCCCGCATTCTGGGCGACCCCGCCGCTCATGCAAACGTCCTTTTCTATGGTACACCGTTTGGCGAGTGACGCTACCCGTGCCGCCACCGATTCACAGATTCCCGCAATCAGATCTGCCCTGTCTGCGCCGTTTGCCAGCTGACTGATAACCTCGCTTTCGGCAAACACCGTACAGGTACTGCTGATGGAAACAGCCTTTTTTGCTGCCTGCGCATACCGTGCCATGTCATTGACAGGGATCTGCAAAATCGTTGCCATAACGTCCAGGAACCTGCCCGTTCCCGCGGCGCACTTGTCGTTCATGAGGAAGTTCCGCATCTTTCCGTCCTGCGTCAGGGAGATCACCTTTGCGTCCTGCCCGCCGATGTCAATGATCGTGCGAACACTCGGGAATAAAAGATTCACGCCCAGCCCATGGCAGCTCAGTTCACTGACCTGGAAATCGGCATCCTCCCAGCGGTTCCGACCATAGCCGGTAGCGGCAACAGCCTGAATATCACTTCTGTCTACCCCAAGCCGCGCCATAGCCTTTCGGACGACCTCTGCCGGACTCTCTGTCCCGATCCCGCCAACCTGCAGTGCCGAAGCAGCAATGCGGGTTCCATTTTCCAGAATCGCGCATTTTGACGTTGTGGAGCCTATATCGATGCCCATTGTTATCATAAGCTATCTCTCCGTGTTTTGTCTAACTGGTAATACCAGTTAACTAGATTATATAGGTTTCGCATGTATTTGTCAATTCTTTATTCTGAAAGAGCTGCACGAATTTCTCCCCGATTTTTTGTGATATTTGATGATTTTTTGATTATTACATTTTCTTGGTTGACTTAGTTAACTAGGTGTGCTAAATATAATAGGAGATTATCTTGGAAGGGGGAATTTCTATGGTTCCGTTAAAAGCTTTGACCGTGGGACAACTCCTGCGCCGCACAGCCGCCAGGTACCCGGAGGCCCCCGCCGTGTGGTATGCGGGCAGATTTCAAAGCTACCGTGCGCTGAATCAGCACATCCGCAGTGCGGCGGCTCGCCTGCTGTCGCTGGAGGTCCGTCCCGGAACGCACATTGCCCTGCTGGGAGAGCTGGACCCGGAAATGCTTGCCTTATTCTATGCCATTCAGGATGTGGGCTGCGTAGCCGTTATGCTCAACACCAGCCTTGGAAACGGAGAACTTCTTCCTCTTCTGGCCCATGCCGATGTGCGTTACCTATTTGTCGGAAGAAGCTACAAATCCGAAAGGATGCTGCTGGAGCAGACCTCGGAAATGCCGCTTCCTCTCTGCGTGCAGGAACTGCTTACGGTCGGGAACCTATACGCTCCCGGCCGCCGCAGTCTCTCTTCTCTCCCATCCGTTTCCGAAGAAAGACTTTCCATAGCGGAAGCGCGGGTTTCCCCCGCCGATACGGCTCTGATCCTGTTCACTTCCGGCAGCACCGGCCTGCCAAAAGCCGTCATGAGCAGCCACTACTCCCGGGTCAACGGCGGCATCCAGCAGGCCCATGACATGGGTACCGATCATGAGGACCGTTTCTGCGTGACCATGCCCATCTTTCACTGCTTCTGCATTTCCGTCAATCTGATGGCAAGCCTGGCCGTTGGGGGCTGTCTGTGCATTCCAAAGGACCGTCACACCGCCAGCATTACAGAAACGGTGCGCCGCTGCGGCTGCACCGTTCTGAGTTCCGTCCCGACCATGTTCCACGCGTTGATCTCTAAGAAAGAATACGATCCCCGGAAATTCTCCACAGTCCGTACCGGCATCATCGGCGGCGCTTTCTATTCCCCGGAGGAATTTCTGTGTATCGAACGGGCTATCGGGCCCCAATTCTGCCTCCTTTCCAGTCTCGGACAGACGGAGACCACCGCGGGGCTGACCATTTGCGATCCTACGGACCCGGCATCCGTACGCAGCCGGACCGTTGGACATTTCATGGACCATGTAGAGGGCAAGATCGCCGATGTGTCCACCGGAAAAGCACTGCCTGTCGGCTCCTGCGGAGAGATCTGCGTGCGGGGCTACCTGACCATGCAGGGCTATTACAAAAATCCCGGGCAGACCGCCAAAACACTGGATGCCGATGGCTGGGTCCATACCGGCGATCTGGGCATTCTGGACGCTGACGGAAACATAACGCTCAAAGGACGCCTCAAAGAGTTGATTATCCGCGGCGGTGAAAACATCAGCCCCTGCGAAATTGAGACGGCCCTTCTCTCTCTCCCGCAGATCAGCCGATGCAAAGTCGTCGGTGTGCCGGACGCACACTACGGAGAGGAAGTCTGTGCCTGCATACAGCTTTGCGCTCCCATTCGGGAAAATGCAATTCGGGCACATCTTCGGGCGCAGCTTGCCGATTACAAAATCCCCCGCTTTTTTCTCTTCTGGGACACCTTGCCGCTGACCGCCTCCGGAAAAGTCAGCGGCGCAAAATGTAAGGAGCAGGCATGTCGGCAGCTCCTGAAGCAAATTATGCCGGTACTTTCATAATTTTCGGAATGTGTCCGCCCATTTTACAGAAATGCGCTTGTCAGGTGCTGTGAAATATGGTATGCTAGGTTAAATAACTATTCAAAGGAACGGAGTACGCACTATGGCAGAGCAAAATACCACCAATATCAATTTCCAGCCGGCCGTCACCAAGCGGGCCAGCGAGATCATTTTTGACCAGGTAAAAGACATGATTATCCGCCGGGAGCTGAAGCCCGGCGACCGGCTCCCCAGCGAACGCAACATGATGGATATGTTCCAACGCAGCCGCCCTACCATCCGGGAAGCTCTGCGGATGCTGGAGCGAGGCGGCTATATCCGCACCATCGCCGGAAGCAATGGCGCTGTGGTTCTGGAGCCGGACAACCACAGCATTCAGCAATCCATTGAGGAAGCCCTCCAGATCGGGCAGATCGATTTGGGCGAAATGAGCGAATACCGCCGCATCAGCGAAGCCGCCACCGTCGCCTGGGCCTGCCAGCGCCGGACAGAGGAGGATATTTCCCTACTGCGCAAACAGCTGGATAAAATGGCGGAAAACCTTCAGGACCCTGCCGCCTACATCGCCATGGACCCAGAGTACCACGGTCTCATTGCCTCCGCCGGAAAGAACACCGTCAGCATGCTCATGAGCCAGACCTTGAGCAGCATCAACCAGAATTTTATGCGCAATAAGATCTCCGCGCTCCCGGAGGTTGAGCAGCATAAGATGCTCAAAAAGGTCCACGAAAAGCATGAGGAGATTTTCCGCGCCATCCAGGCCCAGGACGAGCAGGCCGCTTGCGCCGCCATGGAGAAGCACCTGACCTCCTTCCTGGACGACCTGAAATAATCGACGGAACACTTCGAAGATTGCGCTTGGCTGCGGCTGCTGCATGGAAAAAGCAGCTGGCCGCAGTTGGCTTTTTATTGCATCACGTTCCCTACCCGACCGCGTTGGGGAGCGGGTCTTCTATCTGCGGACAACAATTGGTGCAAGTGTTTTTCCAAAATTTTTCCCGGATACGCAAACGCGTATCCGGGAATTTTAAGGGTTATCGTATCCGCGCAAAACGGCGCTTCTCTTTGGCTTAGATGCAGGTGTTCATAACGGAGTTCACGCCCATAAACATTGCCGTTACAAAGGCCGAGGTCCATGCGTTGCCGCTCTTCCGGTAGAGGAACGTATTTATGGATGCAGCAGCCGCAATGGTAAAGGACAGGCCGAAGTGAGAGTGGGCAACCAGGTTATTGAACGCATTTTTCACGCCCGCCTGGGTCATTGTATTATACCCGAAGAACCACTGAACCAGGAGCAAAATGGTAATGCCAAGGCCGGCAATGACCGCGTTCACAACCAGCGCCCGCAGGGTGTCCTTCCACTCGCAGCCGGTATCCGGCAGCCGACGCTCCACATTCATGCTCAGGCAGGAGAACAGGAAGGCTACAAAGAAGCACAGCACATAGGGGATGCATACGGTAATACGGTGGGACACAATGGGCGCAAAATTGATGAACCAGAAGTGCGGTGTCAGGCCCGTGAAAACCTCGATCTCCCGCAGCACAAAATTGACGATCAGCTCAACCACCAGGCCAAGGCACAGGGTGCTGACTATGAGCTCCCAATCAATGCCCTTCACCCCTGCACGAACCAATCCGTAGCTTTCAAGGTTGCCGCCGTGCTTCTTGCCGTCCGTTGCATGGAACACAAAGAACATCACGATTCCAAACGCGGTCAGGCAAGCCAGCCACAGCATGGTCATATTCAGGAAATAGGCCGGGAATAGTTTGCTGGAACGGCGGACTCCGGAAATTGCCTTGAGTTCAAAAAACACCATTGGCAGAATCACGCCCAGAACCGCGCTGATGGCAAAGCCCATCTTATTTCCGCCTGCAAGGAAACCAACATTTTGGGGCATAGGCTGACGGATTCTTCCAAAGGAGGGAACCATATCCATCAGCATACAGGCAGTAACCGGTACCAGAACGCAGATCAGGATGGACAAAACCAGACCAAAGGCCTCCCGGATTTCCCAAACGGAGCTGTCCGGGTCCACATAACGATAGTTGCACCCGTAAGCCTCAGCGCTCTTCATTGCGAACTCCGTCAGACGCGCCGTTGTTTCATGGTTAAAGGTACCGGCCGCATGGGTCATCGCGGTCTGCCCGAAATACTTGGCAGTGCCGTCTGCAAAGCTGCCGTAAACCTTGCCGACTTCAATCTGATCGTTGCTGGTAATGCCGAATTGCTCAAAGTCGGTGTACAGAGGCGCCAGCCAGCCGTCAACCAGAATGCCCTCCTTGCCGTTCTGGGCAACGGTATCCTTGGTGCCCTGATAATACATAACGTTGCAGGGATAGGGCTCGCACTGGTTGGTATTTACCAGAATCACGCACTTTACCTGGTCTGGGTAATCCTCCGCAAGGACACGGCAAGGATTTCCTCCCTGAGAGATGCCAGCCAGCGTAATGTTATCAGACTGAACGATGGGCAGGGTCAGCGCGTAATCCATCATCGTCTTTACCGGCTCAATAATGTAGTTGTACCGAGCATCCCGGGCAGTAACGGAATACTTTTCGGACGCACCGCCGCCGGCGCCGTCAGGCAGCAGGCACACGAAACCTCTGCGGGCCATTTCCAGGCCCCAGGTCTCCATGGCGCGGGCATCCGCGGAACCGCCGTGACAGTCCACAAACAAAGGCGCAGGATTTTCGTTGGTTGCGTTGGCAGGGATCATCATCAGACCGCTGTAGGTCAGTCCGTCGTCACCGACCAACTCAATGCGCTTGATTTTTACAAAGCCCTTGCTGGAAGCAAAATAGGACATGCACACGGTGCACATCAAAATTGCAGCCAGCAGGATCAGGAAAACTCTTGCATAAATGGATTTCTTTTTCATAGTTGTCCGTTCCCTTTCTTTTTATCCGATGCTGAACGCACCCAGAGGATAGGTCTGGCCATAGAGGCAGGCAGCCAGGCAGCAGATGATACCCATCAGGAAGGCACCAAGCCAGATATTGCCGGTCTTGCGGTAAGCATAGGTATTACCGGTGCCGGCCAGGAACATTCCCACGGGCATACCCCAGATTCTGGTAATGTCCGTTCCCCAATTCGGCAGTGCCGCCCCCTGTGTGCTGCCCATGTGGATCTGCACGGCATTTTCGATAATAACCATGACTGTAATGCTTGCGGTTGCCAGTAGGCCATTGAACAAAACAGCGATCACATCATCCAGCTTTTCGTTGCCTGTGGAGGGAAGACGGCGTTCAACATTCATGCCCACAGCGGCAATCGCGAAGCTGGGGATCCAAATCAGCAGATAAGGAATGTAATAGACGAATTTCTTCAGCTCGATATCCTTGAAACCGAAGAACAGGCAATAGAAGTCGGTACCGAGAATATCATCCTGCATCTTCATGTAGGTAAAGCCGGTAAATACGGAAAAGGCCGCCACCAGGAAAGCCTTGCCAACCATGCTCCACTGGATCTTGGTCTTGCCCTCGGCGGTCAGGCCAAGATCCCGCAGATTCGCATGGGCCTTCCTGCCGTCCGTGGCCATGTACAGGAAGAACATCAACAGGCCGAACAGATTCAGCTCCGCAACGATCACCACAGCATAGTGGGCAAAGCGTACCCGGAAGACAGTATCCGCCAGATTTCTGGCGCCTCCCAAGGCATTGATCAGACCGAAGCCGCCAGTATAAAGCACGATCAAGGGGAAAACCAATGCCATCACAATGCTGATCGCCAGGCCTACCCCGCGCAGGCCCACATTTCTGGGCAGCGGCTGCTTCAATTCCGCCAGAACCGGCATCTGGTCGATCAGCATCAGTGCCAGATTCAGCATAAACGCCACAAACACAAACATTCCGATCAGGCCCAGAGCATCCTTCCAGAACCAGACCTGATTCTCAGCGTCAATATACTTTACAGGGGAAACAATCTGCTGAGAAAAGTCCAGAATAGCGGCAATATGTTTGGAATTGACAAATACACCCTCGTGGATCTGATCCTTGATCCGCACGAACTTGTGGGCATTGCCCTCCTCTATGCTGCCGTATACAACATTCTGCTCCACCGTCTCACCCCGCGCCAGGACGCCGTCATTCGCGAACTGCTTGGAGATGGTATCTTCATACTTTCCCTCGGGGCAAGCCTTGTCCGCTGTACCGGCTACAACCAGATAGGCATGCTCCAGCTGCCGTTCCGTGTTGAACTCTTTGCCGCCGCCATCTGAAACAATGGTCAGCGCAGGCTGGAACCGCAGGCCCATCTCCTGCGTGAAATCACCGCCGATGGAGTGACCGGATAGGATGATCTTTGTGTTGTCCACAATGGGGCAGTCATACAGATAGCGGGTAAACAGGTCGCAGATTGCGTATCTGTCTCTGCCATTGTACTCACTGTTTCCGGAGCCAAGGTTGTCGACCGCGATGACAACATAGCCGCGGCGTGCATATTCCATCGCCCATGCCTCGTGGTTTCTGCCATTGCCGGAACCACCGTGATACATCATGATGCCGGGTGCCGGCGTATCATTTGTGGCATTTTTCGGAATGTACATCAGAGCGCTGTTGCTGAGCCCATCGTCTCCGATCAGCGTCAGGCGTTGAATCTTGACATTTCCCCAGCCGGAAACCACGCCCCAATTGAGTATGGAAACCAGCAGAAGCAATACCAGATTGATGAGAAATACCTTTGTCGTTTTTTTCATTGCTTTGCCTCCTTCTTTCTTCCGGACAGAGTTTTCTGTCGTTTTCGAGGCCATTGTATGCATCGACTTTGGCGCAAGCAATGCGCTGTGCGTATCTGGTCATTTTCGCTTCCTAACTGAGCATATTGAGGAAGTTGACATATATTCGAATCGTTGCTATAATTTTCTTGTCAAAAATGCACACTTCTCCAAAAAGTCACAAATAAAAACGCATTTTGTTTCGTGGAAAATTGAGAGAGGCATGTGCCAATCGATGTCCGGGAGGAATGCGGCCATGTGGACCATTGGTATCTGTGATGACGAGCAGGATATGCGCACGCAGCTGAAGGATGCCCTTTTGCGCTTCAGTGGGGAAGCCAATGAGCCGTTGGAATTTATTTGTTATCGAAGTGCCGAAGAGCTCATTCAGGAAATCTCCCCGAAAGTTGACATTCTGCTGCTGGATATCCGAATGGGCAAGTTGTCCGGCATGGAGGCCGCCCGCAGACTGCGGGACAAAGGATTCCAGCTCCCCATTATTTTCATTACAACCATGGCGCAGTATGCTATTGAGGGATACTCCGTTCATGCATTCAGCTTTCTGAAAAAGCCAATACAGTACCAGCAACTGAAGCTTGTTCTCTGCGATGCCATCCGCATGCTGCGCCGCAGCCGGGGCGATAGCATCCAGCTGACGTGGAACGGGCAGACCACGCACGTCCAGACCCAGGACATTTTGTATCTGGAGGCATATGGGCACCGCGTGGATATGCATATGGTGAACGGAGAAATTCTCCCCTGTTCCCCCTCCCTGTCCGAACTGGAAGAGGAGCTTGGTCCGTTTGGATTCTACCGCGCGCACAAGAGTTACCTCATCAATTTTGAATATCTGCAAAAAGTCGAATTGACAGCAATCGTTTTTGCGAATGGTCTTGCGCTGCCCCTCAGCAAACATCGCCGGAAAGATCTCCGTATTGCATTTGCCAACTATTGCGGGAGGAATATACTATGAGTCTCAAGCTGCGCCCTCTGCTGATGTATATTGGAGATACCTCCCTGGCATTTTATTTCCTTTACTGTATTTCTACCAACATTCCAAAAATGTCCGCTGTACGAAAAGTCGCCTGTGCCGCCGCCTTTATAGAGCTGTTCTATCTCTACACAACGCCCTATCTCTTTAATTTCTGGATCCGCTTTGGGTTTCGCGTCGCGGCATATTTTTTGCTGTTTCTCGCAATAAACAAGCAGACCTTTCGTAACACTCTGTTTTTCTCCGTATTTCTGACGCTGATTTTCACTGCTTGTCAAAATATTTTTTCCGCGCCATTTTTCTATGAATTCATGCGCAATCAACTTCCTGTTCAATCCTCTGTCATGTCGACCATTTGGGACTGCTCCACGCAATTTCTTTTGACCGGGCTTGCGCTTCTGCTCATCTGCAATACGGTTCCTCTGAAACGTATCGAAAATCCGAACCTCGCCGAGTGGTTTGTCCTGTGTCTTACCGCAATATGCGAAATCTATGTAAAGGACACTCTATACTATTTTCAGAATAAGGCCAATCAGGATATTGCGCTGACGACCTTTACACTGATGCTGCAAATCTTTCAGCTTTGTTTTCTCGCCTTTTTTGAGAGCTTTATTGCCAATCAGCGTTTGCAAAAGGAGCAGCACATTCAGAATATTACCAACCAATACCGACTGCAAAGTCTGGAGCAAAACCAGCATTGCGAAGAAACCGTGCGTGCTCTGAACCACGACATCAAAAATCACCTGTGCGCCATACGACAGTTAGCATCCACAGAAAACAACACGCAGCTGAATGCCTATATCAATTCGCTGCTGCGTGAGGCGGAAAGCGACAGCCGGCTGGTTGAAACAGGGAATTCATTGCTGAACGGATTACTTGCGGATAAGTCCCGGCAAGCTGCGCAAAACCATATAGAAATGGATATTCTCCTGGATTTCTCGAACATTCATTTTCTGGAAGACTGGAGCTTGTGCACCATTTTCGGAAATCTCATTGACAACGCCATTGAAGCCTGCCAGCACATTCCTGACCCCGAACCACGTCGGATCTGTGTTCGCGGAGGCGTTGCCGCCAATTTTCTGCAAATTGTCTTCCGGAACACCTGTGTCGGAACGGTCGCACTCCAAAATGGCTTGCCATTGACCACAAAGGAGCATCCCCAGGAACACGGCATTGGTCTGCGCAACGTCCGCAGCACTATCAAAAAATACGATGGGATTCTGGCCTTTGATACCTCTGAGCCAGGCTGGTTCCAGTGTACTGTACAAATACCGCTTCCGAATCCCGAAGAGAAAAAATGAATACTGCACCTTATACTCCTCAATGATCTGCTTCTTTCTCTCAAATCCTCTCCATTTTCTTTTTTTCTTTCTTGCAAAATATGCAAATTTCAGTATAATAGATAAGTAATTAAAAGCTAAAAAGGAAATGGCCCGGATGCCCCAGGGAATCCGGGCCATGGAGATGAAAATTATGTCAATTCAACCAAGCAAGCAAAAGCAGCACAGCGAACAGGTAAAGATGCAGATCAGTGATACCGCTATGCTTCTGTTTCAGGAGCATGGTTTTGACCAGGTAAGTGTGAAGGACATTGCCTCTGCCATGGGGGTAACAACCGGGACCCTGTATCATCATTTCAAGAACAAGCAGGAGATTATGGATGCCGTTTTCTCCCAACACAGGAAGGGCTTTGATAAGCTGCTGGCAATGTATCAGGATTCTGCTGACCCTGTACATGACCTTCAGGAGTTTCTGGGGGATTTTATGGTCCAGCAGGTTATTCAGGACGGGAAGGAATATACACAATACCGCGTTTCTTCTGTTCTGAAATTTGAACATACGGACTCCGTTTTTGAGAAAATTGTACTGACCCTGGTAGAGAGCGCCGTTGTAAAGGGGATGATTCGATCCGCATATACGCCGGACGAAATCAGCGATCTGCTGCTTTCTGTATACCGCGGCTCCGTGTATCAGTATGGGGTCAGCGCAGTTCCCTTTGATATCCAAACGATCACTTACCGACGAATCAAGATCGTTCTGGACGGACTTACACAGACGGTCTGAACGTATCCAATCCTTCATTTTTCGCTAAAAGCCTCTTATTCCGGATTCAACTCCGGAGTGAGAGGCTTTTGGTATTATCACCAAATTGATAAGCTCTGTTTTGGTATTTTTGCGATATTGCATTTCCCTTGTTACTGTGATATTATTCAAATATCAAATTACGTAATGCATTACGTAATCAATAATGGATAGGAGAAATAAAAAATGGAGAAAATTGCAGCATCCTGGCGTCCCGCCCGCCCGCACAAGCCTAACAATCCTATGGACCCGCGCACCCCATTCCCCGCAACAAAGTTCTTTGACAACATCAGCTTTATCGGCAATGATTTTGTTGGCTGTTTTGTCCTGGAAACCTCCGCGGGCCTTGTCATGTTTGACAATATGGAGCCTACGGATGCCGAATACGTAGAGCAGGGTCTGAAAGACCTGGGGTACGATCCCGCCAATCTGAAGGCAATCCTCGTCACCCACGGTCACGGCGATCATTACGGCAATGCCGTGTATTTCCGGAACAAATACGGCACGAAGCTGTATATGTCCAAAATTGATGAGGCATTTGCTCAGGACCCCAACCAGCCCCGGCCCAAGGGCCAGACCGCAATGCCCTTCTCCATGGACGGCTATCTGGAAGACGGCGGCACCTTTAAGCTTGGCGAAACGGAGATCAAAACCTACCACACCCCCGGCCATACCCCCGGCTGTATGTCCTTCGTCTTTGACTGCTACGATGAAGGCCGTCACCACCGCGGTTCCCTTTGGGGCGGTACCGGCGTTCCCCGGGCCATGGCCGACAGAGAAACCCTTCTGAAGAGCTGCGACCATTTCGCGGAAATCGGTTTGGCCGAGGGCTGCGATGTGGCCATTTCCACCCACCCCTTTGTGGACTGTTCTCTGAATCGGCTTCAGCTGATCCGTACCATTGTGGACGGCGTTCCCAACCCCTTCGTTCTTGGCTATGAAGGGTATCATCGCTTTGAACAGATGTACCACGATATGTACGTCAGAAGCCTGCAAAAGTAAACCGGACTTTCAAAAGAGGTAGAGAACTATGGCAAAAGAAAAATTCTCCTGGAAGGGTTATCTCGCCGGACTGAAATCCCTGCTGGCACGCAACCCTATTCTGATTATCATTATTTATTCTCTGAACCAGTACGGCAACAATATGAAAAACGGCTTCCGTACTCTGGTCGCCACCAAAATGCTTGGCCTCAGTCCTACGGTTGTTGGGTTTGCGCTGTCCGTTTTTCTGATCACAGGTCTGGTTTTCCGCACCCCCGCCGGTGCCATCACGGACACGCTGCGCTCCAAACTGAAGCCCATTATCGTTGTCTCTTTTGTTCTGAAAGGTCTTATCTGGATCGGCTTCAATTTCATTACCAATACGGTCGGCTATTATGTTCTGTTCTTCCTGGACGGTGTGATCTGGTCCTTTACAGGCACGATGCTCCCCGCCCTGATGGCTATTTCCATTGACCGCCGGGCCATGGGCAGCGGCTACGCACTGATGATGGGCATCTGCAATATCGTGTCCGCTTCTGCCCGTTCCGCAGGCATCTCCCTGTTCAATGAGAAGGGGCTGATGACTGCCACTCTGGTGGCCGCCGCAACCGGTATTCTGACCGCTCTGGTCGCCTGCTGTCTGGACACCAAAAAGGTGGCCGGTACGCCCGCCCCCGGTGCCGGTGCTCCCAAGCCGAAGAAAAAGGGCATCCTGGCCGGGATCAGCGTATCCATGATTCCATTCTGCATCGTCGCGGCAATGCCCATCGTCCTGTTCAACGCCGAAAGCAACTTCTCCCAGATGTATTTCAATGAGCTGGGCTTTGATTTCCTGACCCCCACCACCATTGGCGGAACTATTTATGGCTTCCTGAGCATTGCCATCGGCGTACTGTGCGACATTATGAATCCCGCGATTCTGATCACCATCGGACTGCTGGGTCAGGTTGTCGCCCCCATTATGTGGGCTGACAGCGCAAGCCCCGCCCTGATGAGTGCCGGCCTGATTATCTACTACTCCACCCGCTATTACGGCACAGCTTTCCGTGTTCTGGGTATGAAAGCCGTCAGCCGCAGCGAGCAGGGGGCCATGTCCGCAACCATGCTGCTGTTCAACGATATTTTTTCCGTGGCCTGCACATCGATTATCGGCGTTGTCGTAACAGCCATTGGTTACGAAAAGATGTTCCTGAGTCTGGCCGTCTGGTGCGGCATCTCCACTGTCGGTTTCGTTATCCTGAATAATACCTTCCTGAAAAAGCTCAACGCCCAGCGTGCGGCAGAAACAGAATAACGCATTTCTCTGCTTGCCAAAACACCGCCCGATTCCACTGGAATCGGGCGGTATTTATCGTTTTTCAAGGGGACCTTATATCCGTCCCAATCCGTTCAAGCAAATCCCTGGTCCGCAGCAGAAAGCCCCTGCAACAGTCCGCATTGCCGCGACGCGGTGCAGGCTTTCAAAGCGCACCGGTTTCCCTTATTGTGAATGCGTCAGCGGAAGTCTTTGGCCAACCAGGCTTCAAAAGCGTCCAACTGGGCTTAGCATATTGAAGATTGTAAAAAAAGATGATAATCTAGCAATATCCAGGGGAAACATTGTAGAATTTGACAGTGCATACCGATTTTCCACGCCTATACATGCATTGCCTCCGGCCGGAAATTCTGCGTCTTTCCCGGAGTATGGAAGAGAATGCCATTTTTTGCCATTCCGTACCACGGCATACCTGGCGAGCCATCTTTTTCCTCACCCCGTATAGCCGTAACTGACAAATTCCTGAAAAGAAGGAGACACGAGACCTATGAACGAACGATCCTCCGTAAAAAAACATGCTGTCAGATTCTTTCTGTTTGCTTTGGCCGCCCTTCTGGTATGTTCCATTCTGAACTGGGGCGTTGTATCCAGCTGGGGCAGCGTAAAAGTAACCCGTCTTACCATTATCGGGGATGACGGCCGGCAGTACAGCGCATTATCCTACATTCCCAAAACCGCTACAAATGAAACCCCCGCGCCCGCTCTGCTCACCATTCACGGCGGCTCTTCCAATGCGAGAAACAACGAGTCCTGGAGCATGGAATTTGCCCGACGCGGCTACGTTGTCATCGCAGTTGATAACTTTGGCGGCGGAGACAGCGAATACGTATCCGCCTACGGCCCCAATGCCGTTCCCGAAATGTTCTATGAACTTCTCCTGAGCATGGATATTGTCGATAAGGATCAGATTATCACCAACGGCCACAGCTGGGGCAACGACGCCGCCTATTCTCTTGGTCTCAAGTACAACGCGCGCGCAATTCTGATCAGTTCCGGCAATGGTTCTACCACCGGAGGCGAATTTACCGGCAACATGCTGCAGGTTTTCGGCGGCGTTGAAAACGTAGACACCGTAGAGAACAACACCGCAAACGCAGTCGCCGCCTTCAGCACAAGCTTTCCTGAGCTGACCGTCGATAACATTGAAATCGGCAAAATCTATGGCAGCTTTGAAGAGGGCAATGCCAAGCAGCTGATAATAAGCCCTAAGCAGGTTCACGAAGGCGCAATGGTCCATACAGACACCACAGCCGCTCTGCTGGATTTCGCCCAACAGGCAACTACAGCCCCCAATTATATCGATGCCAACAATCAGGTTTGGTATTGGAAAGACGCAGCCGGTCAGCTTGGTATCATCGCTTTCGTTGTCTTTCTGCTCAGTTTCGCAAATCTGCTGATGACCTGTGTTCCCTTCTTCTCTGCCATTGTTCAGCCTCTGCCCCGTAATATCGGTCTGAGACACACTGGCATGGCAATCAGCATCATTGCAGGTCTGGCATTCCCCGTAATTTCCTTATACACCGGCGGCTTGGGCCTAAAGAAGCTCATTGGCATTGCAGGCAAAAGCACTCTGAACCAGATTTTCTCCATGCGCGCGGGCAACTTCCCCTTCTTCGCTTTTGTGGGTATTGCGCTGCTTGGCATCATCATGTTTTTCGTGTACCATTTCACCGACGGCAGAAAACACCACGCCAAACTATGCGATTATGGCCTTACCAGCGCCGCCAGAGACAAACTCGACTGGTCTTTGATTGGACGGAGCGCCCTTTTGGCTGCCGTCGTCATTATGGTCGGCTGGAACTATATCAACGCGCAAACCCATATTCTGGGAACTGACTTCTACTGCCTGTACTGGGGCGTTAAGGACATCGCCAGCGTGAAATTTGTTCACTATATTCCCTATATCATTGTCTACTGTCTGCTGTTCATCCCCGCCTCCCTGGGACTGAACGTGGAGCGCCGACTGCCATCTACAGGCAAAGACAGCCTGGACTTCTTCCTGCAAACTGTCTTTAACATGTTTATGGCAAGCGCAGCCATCACCGCAGTCGTTCTCATTCAGAACGCCATGCAGCATGCCATGGTTGGCGGCGGCAGTGCCGCTCTTGCCGGCTTCGGCATTGAAATTGTACGTATCTGGGGAATGCCTGTTGGAATGCTGGCAGCCGGTGCAGGCCAGACCTACATGTACCGGAAGTCCGGCAGTGTTTACCCCGGAGCTTTCCTGATGGGTACCTATTGTGCCCTGACCTGTGTTCTGTACGCTCAGACAAGAATCTAACCAATATACCCGACTGTCTCCGCAAGGCAGTCGGGTCTTCGGTTCCGGCACACAATATTGCCGGAGCTTTTTTCTCGCTGTTATTGACCTTTGTATATTTGCTTCAAAACCTCCGCCTCAGCATATTGATTTTTACAGCAGCATTATGCTATAATGGCAGAAGCTAGTTAACTAAGTATAGCAGATGCAAGGAGGAACGCATATGGTCAAAAAAATAGCCGTCTGCGATGACAGCGCTTTAGCGCTGCGGCAAACCGCCGGGTATTTTGAACAGCTCCAAAAGGAGCTGCCTTTTGAACTCTGCCCCTCCTACTTTTCCTCCGGCGAAGAGGTGCTTGCCGGGCTGGCGGAGGATACGGACCTGCTGCTGTTGGATATTGCCATGGAGGGCATGAACGGCATTGAATGCGCCAAGGCCCTGCGGGCCAGAGGATCGAAATTTCCCATTGTGTTCATTACCAGCATGACGGAATATGCCATAGCAGGCTATGCGGTCCACGCCTTTGGCTTTCTTCCGAAGCCCGTCACCTATTCGGACTTCGCCGCCATCATAAGAGAGGCGTTGGCCGCGTCTGAAAAAAAGCCAAAAAAGCTGCTGGTCAAAACCGCAGAGGGTGTCAGCGCCATTGATCCTCAGGAGCTGATTTACGCCGAGGTTTACCAGCATGAAACCAGCTTTCATCTGCTGACCGGACGCATTCAGGGCAATGTACAGCTTGGCTCCATCGAACCTCTGCTTCCCGCTGAAGGTTTTTTCCGCTGTCACAAAAGCTATCTTGTTTCCCTGGAGCAAATCGCATCCATCGGGCGGGACGCGCTGACAATGCGTGATGGCAGCAGCATTCCCTTGAGCAAACACCGCCGGAAAGCTTTTCTCGATGCCTACAGCCGTTTTGCGGGGGTGCGGTTTGAATGAATATGATCGAATGCGCAAACTTTCTCATGGATCTGCTCTTCACCCTGCTGTATTTCCGCCGGATGGACAATGCCAGTGTTCCCCCATGGCGCAGAGCGCTGGGGTTTATCTGCCTGCTGTCCACAGCAATCCTCTATCCCTCCGGCGTCTTCCCCTTTCTCTCCGGTATGGTCCAGCGCTTTTTGCTGCGGGCCGCGCTGACGCTTTTGTATGTCGTCATTGTATTCCCCATCAGCTTTTCGGCTTCCGCCTATGCCGTTGGGTATTGGTGTACCATCCATCTGCTGGTGCAGAGCCTTTTCTTCGCTCCGTTCACCTACACCCTGTTTACCGGAAAGGCAATCTTCACCGGGCAGCCCAATCTAGATACGCTTCTGTGTATCCTGCTGACTTTTCTGGTGAAGGCGATTTGCTTTCTCCCCTTCTCCTGGCTCACGCCTCTGGTTCATGTGAGTCCCGTCCGCTTTTCGGACCTGATCCCGATTTGCCTGATCGCTGCCGTAGCTCTATACGGGCGGGAACTGGCGATTCCCCTGTCGGGAGCCGAGCGCACCACCGTCTCCGAGGTCAGCAATTATTATCTGACCCTCCAGGCCGCGCTGATGGTACTTCTGGGCTATGTGGAGTATTCCCGCCGGGATCGCCGGGAAAGCGCCATGACACAGCTCAAGCAGCAGGAAGCCGAGGCGCTTCTGAAGCAGGTCCAAAACCAGGCACTCAATGCCCAGGAGGTTTCCGCCCTCCGGCACGATCTGAAAAATCATTTGCTGAGCATTCAGTTTCTGCTGTCCAAAGGAAACACAGCCGAGATCGAGCAGTATATCCAAGCCCTTCTGGAGAAAACAGTCCCCTCGCGGCGGAACTACAATACCGGTAACGAGCTTACGGACGGACTGCTGAGCATGAAGCTGGAGGACTGCCAGAGCCGCGGAACAGAAGTTACCGTAAACCTGGATATGCGCTGCGCCGACTTTCTGGACAACCTTGATCTCTGTGTCCTCTTCGGCAACATTCTCGACAACGCCCTGGAAGCCTGCGCCGAGCTGCCGCCGGAGCGCAAGGCCTACATCCGCATAACCGGCGGACAAAGCGCGAATATGTTCACGCTTCGTGTGGAAAACAGCTGCAAAAGGAACTCCGTCCTGATCAACGGCCTGCCCGTCACCGCCAAGGCAAATGCCCAGCTTCACGGATTCGGCCTGAAAAACGTGAAAGCCGTACTGGAAAAGTACGGCGGGAGTCTTCACGTCTTGCAGGAGGAAAGCGGTGTTTTTGTTTTGACGGCTCTGATTCCGATTCCATAATCCAACATCAGGGGGATGCCGATTGGCATCCCCCTGATGCGCCGTGTAAAGAATTTACATAAATCTCAGCTGCCCGAACAGCACGCACATCAGCGCGGCCACAGTACCCATAAGGATGGCGGTGAGCCAGGTGTTGCCGGTTTTGCGGAACAGATAGGTGGAGCCGCCTACGCCAACGGTCATGCCTACGGGCATACCCCAGATGCGCTGGGTGTCAGCATTGAAGGTGAACAGCCACTGGTTGTCCTGTCCCACGGACTGCAAGTGCCACTTCACCGCGATGATCACGATGATCGTAAAGGTGGCCAGGACCACATTGACGAGTACCGCCAGAATATCATCCAGGGTCTCCTTGCCGGTGGTGGGCAGGCGGCGCTCCACGTTCATACCCATGCCAGAGAGTACAAAGCAGGCGATCCAGATCACGATGTAGATCAGCATATGGGGAATCTTGAACAGAGGAATGCTCTTGAAGCCGAAGAACCAGGCATAGAAATCGGTACCGGTCAGCACCTCTTGGAGCTTGATGGTGCCGAATGCCACAGCCAGGGTCATAAGGGCAACGGCCAGGGTCTTGAGGATCATCTCACCGGAGAGCTTCTCTGCGCCGTCAGGGGCAAGACCCAGCTCGCAGAGCTTCATCTTCTGCTGCTTGCCGTCGGTGTACTTGAACAGCAGGAACGTCAGCAGGCCCAATAGGGACATACCAATTACGGTGTAGAACGCCACATTGGAGTATGTAAAATTGAAAATACCGTAGTTCATGGCATTCTTGTTCTTCGGCGTCAGCAAACCGAAAGCGCCGGTTTTCAGAACGATCCAGGGGAACAGAATCCCGCAGACGGCGGAGACCGCGAAGCCGCCCTTGCGCAGGCCGATATTCCGGGGCATCGGCTGCCGAACAATGGAGAATCCGGGAATCAGATCGATCAGCGCCAGCGCCACCGCGCAGATGAAAGCACCGAAGCAGAGGATGCCGAACAGGCTGGTATAATCCTTGTACATCCAAACCTGGTCATTGCTGTCGATGTAGTTGGGCACATTGTCCACTGCCTCCTGGGCAAACCAGACCAGCTTGCCGATGGTCCCCTGGTTTACGAAAGCCGCCTCATGGATCCGCTCATGATCCAGCGTTGCGTAGTAAGCATTGCCCTCCTCAAAAGAGCCGTACAGGGTATCCAGCTGGAAGGTATCCAAGTCTTCAAAGCCCGGGCGGGTCCTGATGGATTCCAGATTGCTCTCGGCAAACTTTTCGGGTGTCGTCTCTACGTCGCCGGTAGCGGAGAGATAATTGCCCTCATAGGCATCCCAGTAGGGCTTGTAGTCATCGGGCAGCAGGGCCACCTGAGACGCGGACATGATCGCCCTCGCGTTGTACTTCGCGCCCAGAACCATTGCGGAGGTGCAGCCCATGGAGTGACCGGCCGAGATAATATTATTGCTGTCCACAAAGCCGCAGTCCAGCAGGTAATTGTAGTAGGTCTCGCCTACCTCGACCATACATCCGTTTCCGAACCCCCATTTGTCCAGGAACTGCTCGGAGTCACCGGAACCAAACTGGTCAACGGAGAGAACGACAAAGCCCCGGCGGGCAAACTCCACCGCCCAGGACTCATGGTTTCTGGCGTTACCCGCGTTGCCGTGGAAATTGATCACCGCGGGAGCCGGATTTTCGTTGGTAGCCGTCTTTGGAACGTAGAGCAGCGCGCTGAATTGGCAGCCATCCCGGCCCACCATCGTCATACGGGTAATTTTCACATTGCCCCAGCCTGTAATGACCCCCCAGTTGAGCAGCGCCGCCAGAATCACCAGAATCAGCGTTACGGCAAAGAAACGCTTCACGCCCTGAGTCCTTCTCTTCTTTCCCTCCGGAGTATAGAAGTTCTTGCGGAGCTTCTCGCTGAAGTCGTAGTCCTTTTTTCGCTCCTGCTCGTCAGCTCCCATGATCTGCTTGAAATTCGCCATGTTCTTTCTCCCTTCATTTATTTTGTCTGATAAATTGATATTTTTTCCTTATCAGCATGGCGATATTGTACAAAAATTCTTCAAAAAGTGCAATATTTCTTGCATATATGGCACATAACGCCCCGCCACTGGGAAAGGTTTTTGCGTGAATGGGGCGATTTCCCGCGTGAATGGATGCATTCTCCCTTCTCAGGGGCAAAAAAACCGGTCGTCTGGCTCACACAAATGGGAACAAGCCAAGCGACCGATCTTGATTTTATTTTCTTGCAGCCAGCTCCCGCTTATCACACATACCGATAAGCGCGGTTACAACAAATCCGCCCAGGGCCAGACCTGCCATCAGGAGGTAGGTACTCAGATAGGATTGGCTGGCATCGTACAGGGAACCGGCAATGGTGCTTCCAAAGGAAGCGATCACCAGGTTTGTGTTGATTACCGAAAAATTCATGGAGAAATTCTTCTGCCCGTAATAGCTGCTGACAAACGCGGAATTGATGGGTGTTACGCCGCCATAGGACAGGCCCCCGGTAATAAAGCCGGCAACGATCAGTGCAAAGCTCCCCGTTGTCAATCCAAGGGTCAGGATGACACTGGTAACAATGAAGGATGTGTTTACAAGATTCATAGTTGACGCCCGGCCAAGCCGGTCATACAGCATTCCGGACAGGACGCGGCCCACGGCGTTAAAAATGGAAATGAGACCAACCACCGTTGCAATGGTTCCGGCGCTGACACCGGGGCCAACCTCCGAAGCGCTTCCGGTCGCCTGGCTGATCAGTGCCAGTCCGGCGGCAGACAGCAGGATCGCCCAGATATAATACAGCCAGAAGGCTGGCTTGCGGATCATCTGTCCGGTCGTCGCCTCCATGGCCACCGGATTGGCTGCGCGCTTCTTCTGCGCGCTCCCGGTCGCCTCCGCAGGCTGGGGCTTCACAAAGAAGGGGGCGCAGAGCGCCAGCACGACAGGGATCACGATTCCCATAAACCGGAAAGAATTCCGCCATGCGCCGATCTCGTCAGGCGTGAAAGCCTGGTAAAGCTTTCCGATGGCAAAGGCACTGACGCCAAAGCCCATCAGCAGAACTCCGGAAATCAACCCCTGCTTATCCGGAAACCATTTGGTAATGGTTCCCATGACGGCATTGTACACCAGGCCGGAGCCAAAGCCGCTGATCACGCCAAAGCCAATGTACAGCATGGCAACGCTATGGATATTGGCGGTCATCTGAAAACCGAGCAGAAACAGCACGGCCGCCGCAACTACATAGAGCTTCGGGCTGAGCTTGGCCGACAGAAAGCCGCCGGCCATACAGCCCACGCAGAACAGAATCATCGTTATGGTAAAGGTCAGCGACAGCTGTGTTTTTGTCCACTCGGTAAATTCCGCGGCAATGGGCGCCGAGAGGACACTCCAGGCATAGATGATCCCGGCGCAGAAAAGCACCAGCACACCAACCGCCGCATATACCCAGCGATTCAGTTTGTTCATTGATTTCATACCCTCTTACTTCTCTTCAAAAATGTGGGCTGTCTCCTCGCCGGCCAGGACGCGCAGCGCGCCCAACGCCAGGGCCTCCATTTCGTTTTCTCCCGCATAGACCGTCACAGGCGCAATAAAGGAAACTCTGTGGGTGATCTCACCGCAGAAATACTTGGAATAAGCAATGCCGCCGGTCAGCACGATCCGGTCAACGGAACCGTCCACCACCACGGCCAGCTTGGCAATGCTCCGGGCCACACTCAGTGCCATGGCATCGTAGACAAGCTTTGCCTGGGCATTGCCCTCTTCCAGGGCCATTTTCTCCACCGTACGGGTGTCGGAGGTCCCAAACCAGGAGGTCAGGCCGCCGCCCCGCTGGAGCAGCTTCATGGTGCCCGCGTAATCCAGATGCTTCTCCTCCAAAGCGGAGAGCATCCGGTAAATCGGCAGAGCGCCTGCCCGCTCAGGGCTGAACGCTCCTTCGTCATCGGAGATCATATCAATGATCCGGCCCTGGCTGTGCAGACTCAGGGTAATGCCGCCGCCCAGGTGGGCCACAATGATATTGGACTTGCCATAGTCCATATTCTCTTCCCTGCACAGGCGCAGCGCGGCGGCGCGCATGTTCAGGTTATGTCCCTGTCCGAAGCGCTGGACCTCCTTCAGGCCGGTAATACGCACCAGATCAATCATTTCATCCACGGTGACAGGGTCATAGATATAGGCCTTCACCCCTGCCTGACGGGCAATGTGCAGCGCGATCGCCGCTCCGAGATTGGAGGCATGGTGATTCACAGGCCGGTCCCGCAGGACCTCTACCATGGCGTCGTTGACTTCGTAGGCCCCGGCGCTGACTCGCCCCAGCAGTCCGCCCCGGCTGACCACGGCGCTGAGGGAATCGACCTTCTCCCCCTTGTCCGCAATGGTTTTCAGGACCAGCTGTGTGCGCATTTCCAGCTGGTCATAGATAACGGCATAGGTTTTGATCTGCGCGGGATCGTGCTCAATATTTTCTCCCCACTTCTTCTCTTTTCCGCAGTACCAGGCAATTTTCGTGGAGGTAGAACCGGGGTTAATGACCAAAATGTTATTCATTTCTTGCACCTCTTTTTCATAATTAACAGAATACCCATACCGCCCGTTCCTCTCAAACCAGCGGTATGGGCACCTTTAGGAGGCTCGGCAGCGGGGGCTCAGACCCGCTGCCAGGAGCTGTCAGATTTTCTGGCTGCGGCCGATCTCCAGGCCCTTTTCAAACGCCTGGCGGTTCAGCGGCAGCAGCTTTGCCTTCTTGGCAAGCTTGTGCTCAATGGTGTTCCAAACGATCTCAGGCGCGATCACTTCGGTATAGCCGACGTAAACGCCCAGCATGATCACGTTCAGCACCTTTGCGTTTCCCATTTCCAGAGCAAGCTCGGTAACGGGAGCGCTGACAACTGTAATATCCTTGCGGTCGATCTCGTCCTTCACAATACTGCTGTTGATGAAAAGCGTACCGCCGGAACGCAGTGTTTTCAGAAATTTATTCAGGGACGCGCCGTTCATAACGATCAGGTCGTCCATAACATCGCCCAGAGGCGCGCCAATGGGTTCATCGGAGATAACGACAAAGCAATTCGCGGTACCGCCCCGCTGCTCAGCGCCATAGGAGGGGAAAAAGGTCACGTTCTTGTCGGTGGAATTGCAGGTGGCATCCGCCAGGAACTTTCCCAGGGTCATAACGCCCTGTCCACCGAAGCCGGCAACACAAAGATTGGTTTCCATAGTATTCCTCCTTATCGGTCACGCACAATGCCCAGAGGGAATTCCGGAAGCATCTTCTCCTCCAGGAAATCCAGAGCCTTCAGTGCGTCCATTCCCCAGTTGGTGGGGCAGCTGGTGACGATTTCCACCAGAGAAAATCCCTTGCCATCCAGCTGATTCTGGAATGCCTTCTTGATATACTGCTTGGTCTTGTTGACATTCGCCGGAGTATTGCAGCTGGTTCTGGCCAGGAATACGGGAGCACGCAGCTGGTCCAAAATTTCAACCATGTGCATGGGATAGCCATGCTCCGCGGGATCCCGGCCCTGGGGTGCGGTGGTGGCCTTCATCCCAACCAGAGTGGTCGGGGCCATCTGCCCGCCGGTCATGCCATAAATACCGTTGTTGATAAAGATAACGGAGATGTTCTCGCCCCGGTTTGCGGCGCTCATGCTCTCCGCCAGACCGATGGAAGCAAAGTCGCCGTCGCCCTGATAGGTAAACACCAGGGTATCCGGATTGCTGCGCTTGACGCCGGTTGCAACGGCGCAGGCACGTCCGTGGGGGGAGGTAATGTTGTCATAAGCAATGTAATCCATCTGCAAGCCGCAGCAGCCAATACCCAGGCAGCACAGGGTCCTGTCGACCAGGCCCATCTCGTCCAGGACCTCACCGATGAGCTTCATAACCGTGCCGTGCATACAGCCGGGGCAAAAGCCGGAGACCTTGTCCTCCTGGATCGTCTTTGTACGGGAATAGATCTTTTCCATCTTTACTTGCCCTCCAAAATCGAATTGACTGCCTCGATGACCTTTTCACGGCTCATAATATTGCCGCCGGAGCAGAGGCAGGTCTGAATGGGGCAGCGCTCCTTCACGCCGGCCTTCACGTCCTCAATGAATTGGGCGGGAATGGACATTTCTACATCCAGGACCGCTTTGATGTTTGCGTAGTTCAGCCGGTCAAAGGCCTTATAGGGGAAGGGAGAAACGGTAATGGGACGAATCAGGCCCACTTTCTTCCCCTCCTTGCGCAGCATATCCACAGCGCTCTTAGCGATACGGGCGGAAATACCGTAGGCCGCGATAACGACCTGCGCATCCTCGGTCAGATATTCTTCCACCCGAACGTCCTTCTCCCAGCTCTCATACAGCGCCGCGGCTTCCTCGTTCTTCTGCTGCTGTACAATGGTGGACCACTGGCCGGGTTCAATCCAGGCGCGGTTCTTATAGTCCAGCGGGTGGCCTACGCAAGCCCATTTCCGCTTGGATTCCTTGATGGCGGCAACCTCTTCCTCGCTCTTCATCTCAGGCAGGACAACCGGCTCCATCATGGTGCCGATAACACCGTCCGCCAGGATCAGCACAGGGTTACGGTCCCGATCCGCATAGTCAAATGCCTGATAAGTCATATCAACGGCCTCCTGCACCGTGCTGGGCGCGAACACCAGCATCCGGAAACCTCCGTTGCCGGATGCCTTGGTAGCCTGGAAATAATCCATCTGGGCAGGCTGGATAGAGCCCACGCCGGGGCCGCCGCGGCTGACATTGCAGTAAACCATAGGAATTCGGGCAGAGGCACAGTAGCTGATACCCTCGCTCTTCAGAGAAATTCCGGGGCTGGAAGAAGAAGTCATCGACCGGGTACCGGCAGCGGCCGCACCGTAGACCATGCTGATGGACGCGACCTCAGACTCACCCTGGACGAACTTTCCGCCAACCTCCGGCATCCGCCGGGCAAAATACTCGGGGATTTCGTTCTGCGGCGTAATGGGATAACCGGCGAAGAACCGGCATCCGGCACGTACGGCTGCCTCCGCGATCGCTTCGCAGCCTTTCATAAATACACGGGCCATTTTCCTTGTCCTCCTTAAATTATTTGTATACCTCAATCGCGCCGTCAGGGCACATTCTCGCGCAGATGCAGCAGCCCACGCAGCTGTCCGCGTTTACGCTCTCCACAACCTCATAGCCCTTGGAATTGACCTTTGTTCCAATCGCCAGCACATTTTTGGGGCAGAACTTCACGCAATAGCCGCAGCTCTTGCAGCGCTCCGCCACAATTTCAACCTTTGCCATTTGACAAACCTCCTTCATGGTTTTCCTTTTATATCGCCTCACGCAGTTCGTCCCGTTCCCAGGGGTAGGTCAGAAACAGCTTCACAGGGAGCCAGGCTTCCGGCTCCGTTACCTCCGAAAGCAGCCTTTCCCAAACACAGCGGAACGCAACCTCTTTGTATGCGCCAACGGTCTGCAGAACCTTTTCGGTTCCCCGGGTCACATCCTCGGCGTTGGTGTGAATGCCCAGGTTACAATTGGCGATCAGCCGGACATTTTCCAGCCGGATATGGCTGACACCCAGTACCTGTCCCAAAACCTGATCAATATGGTCAATGTCCATAGACCAGGCCCGATAGCTGTTGATAATGTAATACACAACAGTACTCGGCGCATTGAGCAGCGGCGCATAGCCACCAATGGAACGGGCTCCGATATAATCGCCGCCCACATCCATGATAACGTACGCTTCCGGATCCCGCAGCAGCTTCATAACGCCGCCTGTCACCGTCGGCGCATCCATGAACTGCTCCTCGAAATGGACCTGAACGCCCGCCTGCTCCAGCCTCTGTGCCAGATCCCGGGAGCGAAACAGGGGTTTGGTCATGTCCAGATCGAAGAAGTGCACTTCCCGTCCGTCCTGCTCAGCCAGCGCGCATGCCAGATTCATTGCGATCTCGCTTTTTCCGCACCCCGCCTCACCAAGAAATACAAAATTCTTCTGTTCTCCGGCAAGCTGCTTCCACTCCATACCGAATCCTCCCCCGGCTATGCTTATACCGCGGCGGCTGCCGCCACCACGATGGACAGGTACTTTTCTTCCTCGCTGGAACCGCGGCTGGTCATAATGATGGGACACCTGGCGCCTTCAATAAACCCGGCCATTTTTGCATGCGCTGTGCAGACCAGCATCTTGCCCATGATGTTCCCGGCGTGGATATTGGGCGCTACCAGCACATCCACATCCCCGGCGATCCGGCTTTCGTAGCCCTTGAAATCAGCGATTTCCTTATCTACAGCGCAGTCATAGCTAATGGGGCCCTCAACGATGCAGCCGGTGATCTCGCCATGCTCGTTCATCTCCTGCAGGGCACGTCCGTCTACGGTCTCCGGCATTTTGGGGTCCAGCTTCTCCTTGCAGGCCAGCACACCGACCTTGGGGCAATCGTAACCGATCCGGTGCAGAACGCTGACGGTATTTTCGATGATTGCCTTTTTCTGATCCAGCGTAGGATAGGGCACCATGCCGCCGTCCACAGGAACCAGCAGCTTATGATAGGTGGGGACCTCGAACAGGGTAACGTGGCTCATAATGCCGCCTTTCCCCAGGCCATGCTCCTTATTGACGACCTCCCGCAGGAAAATGCTGGTATCCACCTTTCCCTTCATCAGGAAGTCGCCTTTGCCCTCCCGAACCAGCTGCACAGCCAGCTGACAGGTCTCTTTCAGACCGGTGCAGTCATAAAGCTCCACATCCGCATCCACGGCATCCAGTTCCCGGAGAATCGCTTTCATTACATCGGTCTCGCCCACCAGGATCGGGTGGACAATCCCCTCCTTCATGGCGTTCAGCGCGGCGCCAATGGAGTGGGAATCATTGGCGCAGGCGACAACCATGCGCTTCCGGCCGGGAGCCGCCTTAACGTGCTCGATCAACTCGGCAAAATTTCGATATGCCATTTGTAAAACCTCCCATTATCCTTCCCGCTTCAGCTGATAACACACCTTGCCGGGGTTCAGCAGCAGCTTGGGGTCAAATACCTTCTTGATCTGTCGCATCAGATCCATGACAACGCTTCCAAGGTCTTCTTCCAGATAACGCACCTTGGCAGAGCCAATTCCGTGCTCACCGGAAATCAGACCGCCCAGCTCCTTGCCCTTTGCATAGGCAAGCTCCATAAAGCGGTCCACCCGCGACGCAAATTCCGCAGGGTCCATATCCTTCGCGCAAACATTCACATGCACATTTCCGTCTCCCGCATGGCCGGTGCAGCGGACCGTCAGGCCCACTTCCTTTTCAAGCCCTGCGACATACTCAATAAAATCCGCAACCTTGGGCAGCGGAACCACCACGTCGCACTCATCCATCTGCTTGTAATTGGCAAGAATTGCCTCCAACGTCGCGCCGCGGACAGCCCAGGCATTCCGGAGCGCTTCGGGGGTGTCGTAAACCACCACATCCAAAGCCCCGTTCTCCATAAGGGTCTCGGCGGCGTGCTCCATAATGGCATCCATTTCCTCCTCCATAGCGCAGTCAAAGGTCGTCAGCAGGTAGTAGCCCACATCAACACCGTCTGCCTTGGCAGGATACACCGTTTTTCCAAGATACGCCTCAATATCCACAACGTTGGTCCGGCTGATCAGCTCCAGGGCCTGGGGGTCCAGACCGGCTGGCTTGATTTTACTGACGCAGGAAACGCAGGTGCTCAGGTCCTCAAACAGTGCCAGAAGGCTGATCGTATACTTTTGAGGAACGATGACTTTCAGACTCAGCTCGGTGATGATGCCCAGAGTTCCCTCAGAGCCGATCATCAGGTGCATCAGGTTGTAGCCGGAAGTATTCTTGTTGACCTCCGCACCGAATTTCACAATTTCGCCGTTGGGTAGAACAACCGTCATGGCGCGGACATAATCCCGGGTCGTGCCGTACTTGACCGCCCGCATTCCGCCGGCGTTGACCGCCACATTGCCGCCGATGGTGGCGAACTTCTCGCCGGGGTCCGGCGGATACATAACGCCGTGGGCCAGGCAGTCCTGGGCCAGGTCGTTCAGCAATACGCCCGACTCGGCACGGACCGTAAAGTTTTCCAGATCATAGCTCAGAATATGGTTCATTCTGGTAATATCCAGAACAATACCGCCGTACAGAGCAACGCAGCCGCCGCTGAGGCCCGTGCCCGCGCCCCTGGGAATGATGGGAACATCATTCTCATAGCAGAGCTTGCAGACCGCGGAAACCTCTTCCGTCGTTTCCGCCATGACCACGGCATCCGGAGTCCGGGTTCCGTAGAGCGGGGTTTCATCGTGGGAATAATCGTCATTAATATCGCTGCCCGTAAAAACGCGGCCGGGAAGCATGGCGTTCAGCCGCGCAATCACCTCAGCGGAGGGGACTTTATACTGCATATTCCTACCTCCCTTATGCTCTGTGCTGCCGAATCTGCTCAATCAGCAGCGGCAGGATAACTTTTACATCTCCAACGACACCGACATCCGCAATATCAAAAATGGAGGCGCTCTCGTCCTTGTTAATGGCAACAATGTACTTGCTGTCCATTACGCCGGAAATATGCTGCATGGCCCCGGAAATGCCGCATGCAATGTAGAGCTTCGGCGCGACGATCTTGCCGCTCTGGCCGATCTGGTGTGCGCGGGTGGTCCAGCCCTCTTCAATGGCGGGGCGGGATGCGCCGACCACGCCGCCCAGCAGTGCGGCAAGCTCCTCAACCAGCTTGAAGCCTTCGGCATCGCCCATGCCCCGACCACCGGCTACGATTACATCCGCGCCTTCCAGGTCGATCGTCTCCGTGATTTCCTTTGCGATCTCCACGATTTTTGCCTTCACGGAATCGCCCGCCGCAGGTGCGGCAATCTCCGTTACCTCGGCGTGTACCGACGCGGGTTTCTGATAAGAGCCGCTGCGGACCGTCGCAAACTGGACCTTATCCTGCGCCAGACGAATTTGCTCAAAGACCGTGCCGCCGAATGCGGGACGGGTATATACCACGCCATCGGCGGTAACTTCCATCGCCGTCACATCCGTGACGCAGCCGCCGCCAAATCTCTGGGCCAGCCGGGGGGCCAGCTCCTTCCCCAGCAGGCTGCCGCTGAACAGCACCACATCGGGCTTCCGCTCCCGAATGTACGCCTCCAAAGCGGAAACCTGCGCATCAGGGCAGGCATCGCCGGTTTTCAGCAATGCAACGGGTACACCGTAACCTGCGGCATCCTGCGCTGTTTCGGCATCCTCCACCACGACGGCGGAAGCGCTGCCCATAGCAGAACCGGCACTCAGCAGTTCCAGGCTTCCGCCCAGGGCCTTGTTTTCCTTGGATTCTATGTAGATCAGAATATTCATTTGGAGACCCCCTTACAGAACCTTATCCTGAAGCAGGACCGTCATCAGCTTGCTGACAGCGTCCGCCGCCTCTTTTTCCTGGATCTTTACACCGGCGCTGCGCTTGGCAGGCTCCGTATAGCCGATGCATTCTGCCACAGCCGCGTGCTTTTCGATCCCGGCATCTTCCGCGGAGATCACAGGCACGGTGGCCTTACGTGCCGCCATCTTCGCCTTGATATTCGGATAACGGGGATCGTAAGCAGGCTTGGACACCGTAAAGAGCGCGGGAGCGTCTACAGTAAACTTCACATAGCCCTCTTCCGTCTCCTGCCTGGCGGCCAGCTTACCGTTTTCCGTCTGCACATCCACGACACCGGAAACAAAGCCTCTGTCCAGCAGTTCTGCCAGCCGCGCGCCTACCTGGCCGCTGATCTCGTCTGTGGACTCCTTGCCGCACAGAATCAGATCGTAGCTTTCGCCGCTGAGCGCCTCACACTTTTTCACGACAGCCGCAAGATATGCCGCAACGGCTGCCTCATCGTCATTCTCCAGGCCCTTGGTATCAAAAACGTAGGCTTTTTTCGCGCCGACTGCCAGCAGATTTTTCATCATACTCACAGTGCTTTCCGGGCCCATGCCCGCCACAGTCACTTCGCCGCCCTCGGCCTCGCAAAGGCGGGCCGCCATTTCCAGCGCATAGGTATCAAAGGCGTTGGCAACCTTCTCCGCCCCCGCGGTAGCAGGGCGCCCGGTAGCGGGGTCCAGCCGGATCTCCGCAAAATCGTCCGGGACCTGCTTGACGCATACCAGAATATTCATGGTCATTTTCCCCCCTCTATCAGATCTTGCCGATGACCTCGCGGCTGACAACCACCCGCTGGATCTCGTTGGTTCCCTCAAAAATCTGGAAAATCTTGGCATCCCGCATGAGCTTTTCCACAGGATACTCACGGCTGTAGCCATAGCCGCCCAGGATCTGCACAGCGTCGATGGCAGTCTGCATAACGCTGTCGCCCGCAAAGCACTTGGCAGAGGCGGATTCCTTGCTGAAGGGACGGCCCATGTCTGCCAGGCGAATCGCATGGGCGATCAGCTGGCGGGAAGCCTCCGTACGAATCTCCATATCGGCGATCTTAAACTGAATCGCCTGAAGCTTGGCAATGGGACGGCCAAACTGCACGCGCTGCTTTGCGTAGGCAACAGACTCGTCGATGCACCGCTGGGCCACGCCTGCGGCAATGACCGCACACCAGGTACGCGCCAGGTCCAGCGTCTTCATAGCGGTAATAAAGCCGGTACCCTCTTCGCCCAGGCGGTTTTCCGCGGGAATGCGGACATCCTCCAGCAGCAAATCGCTGGTGGTAGAGCAGCGAACGCCCATCTTATTCTCGTGATTGCCAACACTCAGACCGGGCGTTCCCTTATACACCAGGAACGCGGACATGCCTCTGGTCCCCTTGGTCTTGTCTGTCATGGCCGTCACCACAAAGAAATCGGCAACGCTGGCATTGGTGATGAAGCACTTGCGGCCATTCAGCACATACTCGTCGCCTTCCCGGACCGCGGTGGTCTTGCCGGCCGCGGCATCGCAGCCCGCGTTGGGCTCGGTCAGCGCGAAAGCACCCCATCCGCCATTCACGATAATATCGGCGCACTTCTGCTTTTGCGCTTCGTTACCGGCGATCAGCACAGGTTTCAGTGCCAGGCCATTTCCGTTGAGTGTTACGGCAACACCGGCATCCGCCTTTGCGATCTCCTCCACGATGGCCGCCTGGTCCATATGATCCAGGCCCAGCCCGCCGTACTCTTCGGGAACATCCATCATATGCAGCTGCATTTCGATTGCCTTTTCATAGATCTCCCGGGGCCATTCTCCGGAAATATCGTAGGCCTTCACCTGCTCCTTGACTTCGTTCTCACAGAATTCGTGCACATCCTTCAGCAGCTCCTGTGCGTCCTCGGAAATGATATACGCCATTTTGATTCCTCCTAAAAATCGTCCGTTGACTAACGGCTTCTTCTGCTTTAGATTCTATCACACCTAGTTAACTAGGTCAACTAAGTTATACTACGATAGCTTCCAAAATTTTTCTTGTTTTTTTGTGGAATTTCAACAATCCACCTCTCTGCTATAAAAAGGCTTCACACTATAGCGTATTTGAGCCGTTTCCAAGGCAGTATAATTTGAACCCTTATTTTGATTCTGGCAGCTTTGTTGCCAGTGGTTCAGTCCATCTTCTGTCAAACTCCTCATTTTTGGTATTGCGAATAAGCTACATCGTAATATTCTCAATCATATGCTTTTCTCCTTCCTTGTTTTGTATCTTCATTTCCGTAATAAGCCCTTGCAACCTCAGTTCGCATTCTTCTTTAGTTTTAGCGTAAACATTTTTTGCCACCCTCTTACCATTTTCATCCCTGCGTGAATAACGTCCCTCCCAGAGATGATCCCCGATCTGATGCAGGCACCCTGTCCCTGGCCTCCGGCGATTTCCTTCCACCGCTTGAAAGTTTCGCTGATCCTTCACCCGTGGTTTTTCTGCCTGCGGCAGCGGGGTATCATCCCTGCTAAACTTTCTGTCTATCTTAATGGCCGCCTGCTGCTCCATCGTATCCGTCACATGGGAATAGACATCCAGCGTTGTAGCGGCAGACACATGCCCCAGCATTTCGGACAGTGTTTTCACATCCATACCATTTTCAAGCGCCATAGTTGCGAATGTGTGTCGAAGATCGTGAAAACGTACATTTTTGCATTCCGCCCGTTCTAACGTCCCTTTCAAACGCTTTCGGATTGCGGACGGGTGCAGGGGCAAATTTCTTCTCTGGGAGGGAAATATCCAATCGGAGTCCACAGCTTTCCCATACTCACGCAATACTTCAAGGATTGGCTTCGAGAGATACACCGTCCGAATAGATGCCGGTGTTTTCGGTTCAGAAATCGTGGCTTTTCCATGTACTGTGGTCAGCTGCTTAGACACATGCAGCGCTCCGGTTTTGAAATTAATATCTTTCCATTGGAGTGCCAACAGTTCCCCCAAACGAAGACCGGTTGAGAGTTCCAGCAGGTACAACTCATATAAGCCATCGTACTTCGCTTGGATGAGAAACCGCTGCATTTCTTCTATCGAAAGGATCTGCATCATCGGGCCTCTTTTGGGTGGAAGTTTGCATCCCACATTTGGATTTTTTCGCAAGAAGCCACTCTCAATGGCTTTTTCCAAAGCCGCTCCGCACAGCACATGCATTTTTCGGACAATAGAAGCGGATAAGCCTTCTCCGTATTGCTCGGCTCGAATCACCCGACCACTTTTCAGCATTTTTGAATAGAATTGCTGCAAGTCGCTTTCAGACAGTTGATTCAGCGGTATTTTCCCAAGTTCTGGGATAATATGGTTATAGATGTTATTCTCGTATGCATCTCTGGTCGACTCCCGAACACCTGGCTTAACATAATTCTGATACCAAAAGTCGACCCACACACCAAATGGCATATCCGGGGTCAGTTTTCTGCTGGGCGAAAGTGTTTTCTCTATTAAATCATTTAGCTTATCCTGACACTCTGTCCTGGTTTTGGCCAGGACATTTTTTGTAACTGGATTTCCATTTTCCTTATAGGAGACAACGACGCGCCCCTCCCAACGTCCGTCTTTCCTCTTTCGGATTGTTCCCGCTCCATTTTTTCTTCTGCCTGCCATTACCTTTTCCTCCTACATGATCTGACCAAGAAAGTCTCCAACGACATTTGCGGCCTGCTCCCGCATATCTTTGGTCACATGGGTATAAGTATCCAACGTAAAGGAGGCGTTTGTGTGCCCCAATATCCCAGCCAATGTTTTCGCATCGACTCCGCTTGTCAGGGCATGTGTAGCAAATGTGTGACGCAGATCGTGGAAGCGGATAGGCGGCAATCCCGCTTGCTTGAGTAGCCGTTTCATTTGATGATAGGGAGTAGAGGGTGTCATTGGCGCTTCCGGACGAACAGGATTCGGAAAAATCCACTGGCTATAGGATGTTTTCTTCCGATTTTTAAGCAGTTCCAAAGTATGAGGCGGTAATGTAATGGTACGCTTGCCCGCATTGGTCTTCGTTTCACCTACACAGCATGGCTGATGCTTCATCGCTATTACCGCACGGCGTATCCGCAGCTTCCCCGTGGTGAAATCTAAGTCCTGCCATTGCAGGCCGCAAATTTCTCCACGGCGAAGCCCTGTTGTCAGCTCTGTATAGAAAAAATCGTGCCAGACAGCATCACTCTCCAGCTCTGTCATAAACCGCTCCATCTGCTCCTCCGTCAAAATTTGCTTTGGAGGATAGTTCGGCTTTGGGATTCTCGTACCATTCGTTGGATTGTCTACTACCAGATGTTCCCGCACGGCAGCATCCATAGCCTCATGAAGCATCATATGGATTCTGCGAATAGAACTATCCGCAAGCTGAAACCCCATGATATCATGCTCATTGATCCTGCCATTTTCTTTCAGTCCGTTGTACATCTGCTGAATATCTTCTGTGGTAACATCCGAAATTCGCATCGTCCCCAAGCGTGGCTTGATATAGTTTTCAATCATACTTTCGTAGCTGGATAAAGTATTTGGCCGTACCGCATACGCCGCATAGTTTTCTTTCCATCGGTCCAGCCACTCACCCAAGGGCATATCGCAGTCCTCGGACAGTTCCACATCCCGGTATGTTTCAATGTGCTGGTGAAGTTTCTCCATCAACATTTTCTGTGTTTTGGCGAAGACGGAGCGGAAGATTGGAGTACCATTGGCTTTATGCCCGACAACAATCCGGCCTTCCCATCTTCCATCCTTCCTTTTTCGCACCAGGCCATCGCCATCCGGTCTTTTGTTTGCCATTTCGTATCCCTCCTTTTTTCCAAACACATATCACAGAATTTCATAAATATCCAGGTGGCAAAACGGAGAAAAAGCACCTCCTATGCGGCATTTCCATTGCGTATTGCAAGCAGGATACCCTGCATAACATAATCCACACACGGAATCGCCACACTATTTCCAAGGGCCTTATACCGTGCCGCGTCGGAAGCTCCGGTGATATCTGTCCAATGGTCAGGAAAACCTTGCAGGCGCTCACATTCCAGTGGTGTCAGGCGGCGAATCAGGTTTTGGGATCCCACAACGCACTTATCATTGCTGACATACTGATTGCCAATACCCTTATGGTCTGACCGGACTAGCGTACCGACTACATTTTGATAGGGCTGCGCCACTAGGTCTGTAGCATCCTTGTGCTGTCGGGCGCTTTCGGTGCTGACTACTCCGTTCTCCGCAAAAACATCCACCCGTTGACGGCTGAAGACCGCATGGTGATCTGTCGCCGTCAGGGTATAAGCAATGTCCTTCTGATAGCCGATACCGTTACCGCCATTCTGAGGCTGACGGTCAATGGCATTGCCATCAATGCAAAAGACTTCAGGGTCATTTCCTACCAAGGGCACATTATTGCCGCCAGTACCGCATCTTGCTGATATCGTCGGAACCACACCCAGTGGACCTTTGTACCTTGCGTCTATTCCATGATTCTCGTACACCATAGGGACATAGCCGCCTCCCATTCCCATGGATGCCGGAAGCGTTGTAGAGATACCATCCGTTCTGACAGTGGCATGGTTTTGATTGGATTCCAACAATAGTGGCTGATGTCCATGCTCCTGGGCACGCAGCGTCCCAGCGATATTTTCCGTACAATGCATAATCTGCCCACCTTGATCATTGAGGCACAGAATGTTCAGCTTTTCTTTCAAATCTTTTTCTGAGGTATCAGCTGCAATCTGTGCCTGCTGCTTCTCCGATTGGGTTCCCAGCAATATAGAGCTTTCTCCATCGCCGTCGTTAACACCTTGGCGGGCCTGAGTAACAACGGAACGCATTTGCATGTTTCGTGTTGCCATCAGAGCACCGGACAGGCCACCCAAGTCAATTCCCTCGTTTCGCTGATTGATATGATAAGACGCACCTACAGGTGGAGGCATATTTGTATTTCTTAGTCCTGCCTGTACTTCCAACGCTTCTTTAAGCCGCGGAGGCAGTTCTTTCCCTCGCTCCATACTGCGGCGGAGTATACCCAGACAAGCTTTCTTGGTCAAATAGTATTTGGAGTGCGGCTGTTCCTCCAAAATCTGCCACAAGGAAGATTCTTTTCCTTCTCTGGGGCACACCCCAGTATTGAGCGTCCAGGCATCGCCACGCCAAGGAGAAAGAATCTCCCAATACGATTCCCCCAGCAGATTCCCAGCGTCCTCGGACAGGTCGAGGAACAGATACGGTATCGAACTTAATTCGGACAATTTCTTCGAGAACGATACGAAAATCTTCGCCTTTGGGCTGCCCACTGGAGAATGCTCCTGGGACGTTTTCCCAGCATAAAAATCTTGGTCGAACAGAGATGCCTGTCCGTCCTCGAAGTAAATCAGCACATCTCATCTCCTTTGTAATTCTCGTCTGCTCCAAGAACAAGCCGGAGTGCGTACCGGCTAACCCCGCACGCGCCCCAGCAACGGATAGATCCTGGCATGGACTCCCGCCGCAGATAATATCTACCGGCGGAAGCGTCCCACCATTCAATTTCGTAATATCCCCAACGTGCACCATGTTGGGAAAACGCTGCTTTGTTACCTCTATGGGAAATGTTTCGATTTCACTTGCCCATAGAGGTATCATTCCACAGTGAACTGCCGCCAGCGGGAATCCTCCGATACCATCGAATAGGCTTCCCATAGTAATTGGCTGCAGATCGTCACGCACTTGCTCTACCGCCTTCCAGATATTCCGTTCCTTTCACAGAGGAAATAAACTGTTCGACACCATAAATAGACGGCATCAATGGATACTGGCTCAATGCCGTCAGTACCCTTTCCCGATAAGGGCCATTCTTTGCCGCTCTGGAATCCAGGATCGCAATCACCCCTGTGTCATTCTCCGTTCGGATCAGCCGTCCGGCTCCTTGACGCAGCTTTATGATCATCTGCGGAATTGCGCACTCTTGGACAAATTCTCGGACGGTATCGTACTGTGTTTTCTTGTACTCCATGAGCTGCGATCTGAGAGGGAAGGGAAGTCGGACAATAATCACGGAGGAAAGCACATCTCCAGCGCAATCCACACCCTCCCACATGCTCCCGGATGCAAACAATACACTATTCTTTTCCCTTTTGAATTGCCCAATGGCAGTCTTGTCACTGCGCGTCATCTGAATCAAATGATAGTCCAGCAATCGGTTTTTTACCTTTTCATAAACCATGCGAAGCATCCGGTAGGATGTAAACAGGATTGCGGTATGTCCTCTGGTTGCGTGCACCAACTTGACGATCTCATCGCACACAGCTTGGATGTATTCGGGATCGTCCATATCCGGGAACGGGACATTTTCAGATATATAGAGCCGTGTGTGATTCTTGTAGTCAAATGGCGAACCGTTGCTATGCTCCAGCGTGGCACCTTCCGGGATGTTTCCGCTGATTCCCAGCTCATATTTGAAATAGCGGAACCCCGTATCATCTTTCATTGTCCCAGATGTGAGCACCCAATGGGTATTGGGCATGGACCACAAATTTCTGTTTAGTTCGCCACGCATCGCCGTAGGAACACCACACAAAGATAGCATTCCATTACCTCTATCCAGCTCCATCCAGCAGAGGTAGTCCCCAGGATGCATGAACACGGAGAACTGCTCCATGACTATCTTGCATTCCCGTTTCTTTCTCGAATCCGTTTGGAACTCCTCTATTTTTCGGAGATTTTCCAAAATACCGGAAATATCTTTTATCGTCCGCTCATTCAGCTCAATGGTACACCGATCTTCACCATCATCCAAGCACAACCCAATATTCCGAAAAATATCGGCGTTCTTTTCCAATGTCTTTGTGAGCAACTGCCGATACTGTTTCCGAGCATGTTTATCCTTGCTGGCATACTTTACGGAATCCAGCAAGTCAGGGATGGTATTCTGCATAATCTCTGCCCCATAAACGGAGTTTGCCGCTTCCAGCAGTTGATGTGCCTCATCAATAATGTAGTAATTGCTGTCCAGCAGCACACCATGGCCGGTACTATTCTTCAGCCGCTGGGAGGTCAACAGCAGGTTATGGTTTGTAATCTGGAAGTCAAACTTCCGGGTTGCGGATGCCTGCTTTAAGAATTGGGCATACCGACACTGATTTCGATACCCACATTGTCTGCAGCTCCCGTTGGCACAGATTTTTGCCTTTACATAGCTTGGGAGTTGTACTGTATCCAGGTCGAAGCCCCTTACAGGTAAATTCAACATATCCAGCAGGCAGAGGGTATCACTATACTGTTCGCCTGCATCCATTAGACCATTCACATAGTCATGGTAACGCCGCAGGCAAAAGTAATGTTCTTTTCCCTTCCTCAAAATTGCCTGGAGAGGGCGGTCTAAAATACCCGCATTCTGAAGGACCTGGGACAGACGGGGAATCTCTTTTTCCATGATCTCTCGCTGAAGATCAATGCTGGACGTGGAAATCGTAATCGGGTTAGCCGCATACTGATATGTCCCATCCATCCGGGACGCGACAAAAGCCGCCGCCAAATATGCCATTGTCTTCCCGGTACCAACTCCGGCCTCGCAAAGGGTGACTTTCTTTCCAACAAGGCCATTGTACATCACATTGGCCATTCTCACCTGATCCTCCCGCACAGAAAATCCAATTTGCGGAAGCAGGCAGTGGAAAATCATGTCAATCCAGTTACCTCGCTGGATTTGTTCGCCCATATTCATCCGTCTGTCACCAGTGTACTTGATGGCATAGAGGATAGCTGGAATCATCATCGGGTAGTTGTGATCATCCATACGTTCTCTCGTCATCATCACAAAGGAGCCAAGCCCTGTTGTCTTATCCAACGCAATATAGTGATTCATCACCTGATGACGGTAGTGATAAATAATATAGCGTCCCTCAAACGTAAAGTCATAGATCCCGCTGGGGTCTGCTTTCATCCGATCCGGCATCATCCGAAAGCTCATGAAGTCATTTTTCTGGATTTCAAACATAATGGTATCCTCCTATATATCTTGTGAACCATACTGCATGATCCACTATTTTACTTGATTCCTACGACTCGCTGCTTACTTAGGAATAAAACGTCCCAACAAATTTCTCAAACTGTCGCTTGTACTTCCTCGCCACCTGTTCAGAAACACCGCACCGTCTGGCCACTTCAGCAGTACAGGATGTCTTCTTTCCATCCATATAGTAGTCCATCAGCATCGGTGCCCAATTGTGCCACTCTGCTACTGACTGCCGCAGCTGTGCGCATGTGAGGCGGCTTACCGCGGAATCTGCAATATCTTCACTTTCAAGCCCCACATTTACTAAAATATCATCTTGCATGGTGAGCATGGACTCCACCGGGATATGCTCATACTGCTTTCTGTGTTGGAGGTTATCCCGAATCTTTCGCTGCTCCCGATCCCACTCCTGCCACGTCTCTTTTGTTGTTTCAATGAACATGCAGTCCACGCCTTTGTCATCCGGAATAACATCACGGATAAAGTAGCGGCGCTGATCTGTGGGGAGCTTTGCGCATGCCTGGACAATCGCATGCCAGTCTTTCGCAGTCGTTTCTACCAGGCGGGTACTCCCGTCCAACTGTTTTTCTTGAAGCAGATACGTTGTTCGCATTCTTATATCCCTCCTGTGCAAAATAAAAAGCCGGGCGCAAAGACAGAGTATCTCTACTCTAACTTCACGCCCGACCTATGTTGTCATACTGTACGTCAGCACAATAGACCTTACTCTGTGTCATGATACGATTCCAATATGCATTTTTCTTTGTTTACGGAGTACAAAGATTTATGAGACTGTTGCCCGCCAGATATATGTGCCTGTGCCCTTAGCCGTTCTGTAATCGAGCTTTCCCTTTGCCCTGCGCAGAGAAAGATTTACAACTGCGGTCCTACCACATTTCTGGCACTTGAGTTCGACCAAACCGCTGGCGGCGCTCATTTTATAACACAATATGCGCCCGCAGGTTTTACAGCGAACCTCCACTCGAATAGGTTGGTCTTCTTTTGAGACCATCTCAACCAACTCCTCTCCTGGCTCTGGCCTCCGCAATCAGCTCATTTCGCTCCAGCAATCCAAGCTGCTCCATCCGGAAAGGTAACGCACTTCTGGATACCCCAAGCGCATCTGCCATATCGCAAAAGCACTGATATTTGTATTCTGAGTATTTCCGGCTCAAAACTTTCACCTTATCACCCAGACCATACACGAACATAGCATCTTTCACCGCGTCTTCAGGAAGCAGGAGGCACGCTGCCAATGCATCTGCCTGCCATTCTTCCCAATCCGCAATCTTTCTCTTGGGCGCATTGTTTCGTCTATAATCACAAAGCACACGCTGATTTGGTCCATAAATCTCCGGGTACAGATGATACAATATCTGGTGGGCACACTCATGTGCAATCGTGAAATTTCGACGTCCCTTTGCCTTTGGGGAATGGTTCAAACACGACTCAATCAAAACTGTCTTACCGTCCAAAATAAAAATGGATTTCTCATTGTTCTCGTCGAAAATCGGAACCATTACTTCATCCGGCGCTGTCATTCCTAAAATCGAATGATCAGAAGACAACTGGCGAAAGTAAACAGACAGCCCAAGCATTTCGGCTAACTCCATAGGATCAACACAATAGCAAAGCCTTTTGGGGGGAATGTAGCGCAGTTTGTACTGGTCTATGATCCGATTTGCAATAGCTTCAATATCTATTTTTGATAGATACGGCATAGCTTTCTCTCCCATTACGCAGTACTGATCTATGGTTTCGCTACACATTGGGTAGCTGTTTCTCTGTTCGTGTTTCTATTATAGAACGTATGTTCATGTTTGTCAAGAACTTTTTATGTCAACACTGCATTTTATGTTTTCTCGCTTTCGCCACTACCTTCCATCTGAGATGTTGAATCTTTTTTTGAACCTTTCTCTTGCTTGTCTCCTGGCCTGCAAATTATCTGGACGATAGCGATCCGGGGGAGGCATTACACCACCTGCTCTACAGAACCCGTCCATCTTTCTGCCTACCTGGGATTTCTCTTGGACGGTCTGGTGCAGACGTGCTTTTGCACTGGCTGGGGGAATATCATACGGCACAACTTCTTCCGAGATCGACTCAAAAACCGCAACTCTCTGTGGGTATTTTTGATCCAGCGCCCGGAGTACTGTATCTTTTCCCGCATAGTGAACGGGGCGTGCGGCTTTATCTTCCAGCTCGCATTTTCCCATATTGAACTCTATTCCCCATTTTGTAAACAGCTTTAGCCTGGAAATAAATGGATGTGCTCCTGTTTTCATCACAATGAATGAGCCTGGACGCATCGACTTCAGCTCATCCGCACTCATCAAAGGTCGCTCTGTCATCTGCAAACTTTCCGATGCGTTCTCATGGCCCCGGCTTACAGAGCCGGTCATAACCGTTCGTGAGCCAAGTGCTTTGGAGATAATATCTGCTGTTTCGCTGGTTGGCGCAAATCCTCCAGCGATGGTAAGCTGGCAGTTGTCCTGAATAATTGCCGCTCCCTCTTTTCCGTAGTTCTTTTCAAGCTGCTGGTAACTCTGAATGATACTGACGATGCTCAGCTTTCTGGAACGAGACGCGCTATACATCACCTCCGCAGAGCTGATTGGCGGCAGGGAGCCAAACTCATCGCAGTAAAACATAACACGGTTATCCAGCGCCCCGCCTTTTTCATCCGCAACAGTCAGAATCTCTCGGTACAGCTGCTGGATCAGCAGTGACACCATAAAGTAAGTATTCGGATTTTCCTCCGGTAAAACGACAAACACGGCACATTTCTCATTGCAGAATTTCTCCGCGTCTATCGCAGTATCAAAGCAAAGGATTTGTTCCAGTTCCGAATCCAGGAAAGCATTGAGCCGAGACATTGCCGTGGACATAACGGATTGCATGGCCTGTTCAGAGGTATTCAGCGCCGCACCCGCAAACCATCTGGCCTTATGCTCCGCTGGCAGGCGCTCCATCAGCAGTTGAAACTGATTCTTGTCTTTTACCTCAGACGGCCCAAGCAGGTCTTGAATCAGCTTGAATACAGAGACGATGTGACGCTGCTCCGGGTCCGCAAACTCAGCAATCAGAAGAATTGTCGAGGTCATCAAGCCCTCAGCGGCATCATAGAAGAATGCGTTTTGTCCATAAGAAGACGCATCTCCATCGCTGTAAATAAGTGTTTTAGCAACGATCTTGGCATACTTTTCTGCCTTAGCTTTATACGACAGTTTGGGATCTTGCTTGTATAGGTCCGTGTATTTGTTCACCAGATGCAGTAGATTAAAGCTATCCGACCTTGTAGGGTTTCGCAAATCAATGACGGATGTCGAATACCCATAGGCTTTGCAGATGTTCATGTAATTGCGGTAGAGATCACCTTTGGTATCGGTAGTGAGAAAAGACATGCCCGCAGCGCAGGCATATTCCAGATTGGGGTACAGCCAAAATGCGGTTTTGCCACAGCCAGCCGCGCCGATCATCATGGTGTGGACATCTCCTGTATCTACCAGAGCATACGTTGTTTTCTGAATGGAAACAGGAAAAGCACGACCACCATTTGAATTCAACCGCAGGCTATATTTTGTTTGACAACCAACGACCACCCCCTGCGGTAACTTTAGCTGTGTACACTGGTTCCCCAAGCTGCGCCATCGCTGAGGTGTAAACGGAATTTTGCGAAATGTTCGAGTCAGTTCCTGTGCCGTAGCAAAACGGGCCGCGCCATGCTGACCATCACCCACAGTTTTCGATTTGATACCATTTAGATTGTACATATGCGATGCCGCGGAAATGAGTGCCAGGATTCCCAGCATACTTCCGCAGACAAGAATCAAAATTGTTTTTCCTTCCAGATGATACCCTCCTTTTCAGTTCAGAAGTATAATTACAAATTCTGAACAATGGCTTCACATTACTACCCCAGCTACTCCCACATGTCAAGCGTCTAAACTTGAAATTACTTCTTGCTTTTTGCGGGTGAAATTTCAGAAAACCCGTTTTATTGAAATTTCATTCTTATAGGGACTTCAAGATGTGTCGTTTCACTGAAATTACCTTACAGGAAACCTTTACTCTGATTTCATTTTTTTACAGTTCGAGTTTTTCTTTTAATCATTATTCTTCAACACCCCCTAGTTTATCTTTCACTGCAAATGTTCATAATATGAAAACAGCAGTGAGTTTTATACACTTTGCCCGCACAAATTAGTAGTTCAAATTCTCATTATGGAATATTAAATTCCTTTTTCCTATTTAATCATTGACTATTTGCGTTATTCATGTTACACTGCCTATAGAGTTTTCTGTGACGAGGAGGTCATTGTATGGGTCAAACTACAGTAAGAGTCGAGAGTATCGAAATTGGCAATTTCAAAAATGTGAGCTTTGGCAAACTAGTACTTGAAAACACCAAGCCGGAATACAGGGCAAGCATTCTCGGTCTATACGGTCAAAACGGTTCTGGTAAGACCGCCTTGATCGATGCCTTGGAATTGTTGAAGCTCGTACTGTCCGGAAAGAGTATCCCAAGTTTTTTTGCCGACTATATCAATGTAGATAGTGCATTCGCTACGCTTAAATACGGATTCAAGGTTGAAGATAGTAGTAAAAAGAATATATACCATGTATTTTACGAAGTGTGCCTGCGTAAAGACATTAATGATAGCGAGTATAACACGAAAGAGATTGTGGCCAATCCCGCTCATAAAGTCACACTTTTTGATGAAGTATTATCCTATTCCTGCGAATCTAACGGCAAAAAAAGTCGCCTCTCTCCAATAATCGATACGCGACCCACGTCAGAGCTCCCATTTATCCCGAAGGTCAAATACAATAAGCTTATTGGTCGAGAGAAAGAGGCTGCAACCAATCTTACTGTCGCTAAGCAACTTGCCTGTGAAACTTCACGCTCTTTTATCTTTTCCAAATCACTCCTTAACCAAATTCGTAAAAACTGCACAGATGTTAGCTGCCAATTCCTGATAGAGAGTCTCATTTTCTTTGGGAATTATAGATTGTTTGTGATTAACACGACCAACACTGGGCTTATCAGCATGAACATTTTGCCGCTTGCTTTTAACTACGCTGAGCATGGCACAGCTTCTGTTGGCAATCTTATGCTCAAACTTGACGAACCATCTTCAATCCCAGAGGGGGCACTCTCGCTTGTTCATAAAGTTGTCAACAGCATGAATATCGTTTTGAATCAGCTTATCCCTGGCTTAACAATCGATGTAAAAACTGTTGGGCAACAATTACAGTCTAATGGTGCCCGCGAATATCTTGTTCAGCTTATTTCAAGGAAGAACAGCAAAGAGATTCCGTTGCGATACGAGTCCGAGGGTATAAAGAAGCTTGTATCTGTCTTACAGCTATTGATTGTTGCCTATAACGAACCTTGCATGACTGTTGCCATTGATGAGTTGGACTCCGGTATTTTTGAATACTTGCTTGGAGAAATTCTTCGCATTCTCTCTGAAAAAGGAAAGGGACAGCTGATTTTTACCTCTCATAATCTGCGCCCATTGGAAACTATTGATAAGAGCTTTATAGCTTTCACCACAACAAATCCGCATAACCGATATATTCGCTTGTGTAATGTAAAGGCTACCAACAATCTCCGAGACTTTTACTATCGCGATATCGTCCTTGGCTCCCAAAGCGAGTCTGTCTATGAACCAACAAACAATAGTGAAATTGCAATGGCCTTTAGAGAGGCGGGGATTCGAGATGACACGTAAAAAAATTGTCTTTGTTATAGTGGAAGGTCCCTCAGATGATGACGCTCTTGGCGTAGTATTTTCAAAATTCTACAACAAAGATGAAGTTCATGTTGAGGTCATGCACTGCGATATTACAACAGATTTTGGGCGCACTCCAATCGTTTCAAAAATTGGGAATGTGGTAAAAAGCTATGCGGGTCACACTTTTAAGCAAAGTGATTTCCGTCAGATTATCCACATCGTAGATATGGACGGAGCCTATATTCCAGACGAGAACATTGTTGAAGACCCAGATGCTACAAAACCGTACTATTCAACCACTGATATACGCACATGTAATAAAGTCGGAATTGAAAATCGTAATAGGCAAAAGCGTGATAACTTAAATCGTCTAACATCTATTTCTCAGGTATGGAAAATCCCTTATTCTGTTTTCTATATGTCTTCCAACCTAGACCACGCACTTTATGGAAAGCTCAACAGCACGGATGACGAGAAAGAACACGACGCATTTTATTTTTCAATGAAATATAAAAATAACCTTCCGTTATTCATCCAATTCATCTCCGAGTCCGAATTTTCCGTATGTAATGACTACAAGGAGTCATGGCGTTTTATAAAAGGGGCCTTACACTCTTTAGAGCGCCATACAAACTTGGGCCTATGTTTTACTACGGCTGAGCCTCACAGCGATAATTTTTCTACACCTAATGCATAATTTTCAATCATATAGGACTACAGCAATCCCATAGGTAAACTTACCAAACTTCAAGAGCAGTTTAATTCTACTGAAAAAACCACATCACCAATTCTTTCTGAACTGGTCGATGTGGTTTTTCTCATAGATGCGTTTTCCAACACCCAAGCTTGGTTATTGTGAACTTACTTAGCCAAATTAGTCAACATACGTGTGAATGGACACAAACAAAATTACTGCTCAATGAGTTTCCGGACGGCATCTCTTCCCGAATCAGGTAATTCCAAGAACTGCATTGCCTCCTCCACAGAGAGGGACATCTTGGCCATAACATTACGGACTGCTCTTGCGCTCGATTCGATGTTTCCTTCTGCACGGCCTTCTGCGCGGCCTTCTGCGCGGCCTTCTGCACGACCTTCATCCCGTTCAGCCATTACTAATTTCTCAACTTCTCTGCACATGGTGGTTACTCCTTTCACATTTTCTTTGAAATACCTTACGCGCTCGGCAAGAACTGGGTAGTGCATATCATTTGCTTTGGTACAGGAAAAATCATGCATCAGCTTACCCAGAGGCGTATCGTTTTTGTGCTGTGCATTGACATATATGAGCTTTACTTTAGTAAGTCAAACAGACTGTATTCTCCTTTGGGAATATTGGCTGTCCTATGGTATTCTCTTATCGCCCTTACCAAAGTCTGCGGATTTTCGAAATATCCTTTCACGAAATCATATGTTTTTACATTGTGCATATGAAGATCCACTTTACAAAATTCACTTGGCTTCTTTCCAGAACGTTTAAAGTGATCGTAAGCTCCCTCGCTGTGGATAATTAACATCTCTATTTCCGGAGCGGTTATAACATTGATAACATCTATTTTATGTTGATATGCTTTACTAAGACGGAAATCCTCTCGCCTGGAATCCAGAATTCGCACAACAGAAATCTGGTCTGAAAAGCTCTTACGTAAGTACCGCTCCTCAAACTTTTTTGCATCTCTGCAACGAATAACCTCGCCGTCCAGCATTTCTTCTCTGGTGAAAATCAAGAGCTCGTTGTCAACTAATATGTCAATGATTGCCGTCTCTGCTGATCCTTCGCAAATACACGCTTTATATTTTGCCAATTTCATTCAGCCGCCTCCTTAGTCGATTGAGGCGGCCAATTTCTTCTTCAGTCCCATATACGCTTCATATGCGGGTGTCGTTCCTGCCAGGTAGCCGCTTTGATATGCGTCACTCTTTTTGATATCATTACGCTTCAGCAGATAACTTAAATTTTCCACCGTAATTCCGTTTTGGTTCCTCACGATGTAAATTCCGTCATTCCGATCATATTCATCGAGCAGTTCCGGATAATGGGTAGTAAATATCAGCGTTCCACCTTTTGAGTTGAGACGGCTATCCATAAAAAAGCGCATCAAGGATGTTACTATTGCCTTGTTAAAATGGTTTTCGATTTCATCAATTAGAAGATACCCCCCTGACTGAAGGACCTCCTTTACCATTGAAAATGTAATGATACCTTTGATCGTGCCCGATGACAAATACTGTTCAAGGTCTACGGAATTGTTCAAAACGATCTCGTCTTTACCCCTGAATTTTAAATGGATAAATGTTTTTCCCTCTGTTTGCTCAAAACATAGCTTCTCAATTGTGGGGTCAAGGAAAGCGATCAGTTCCAGAGGAATATCATCAGTAACTGGCAAAATATTTACATTTGTATAAGAAAGCAGACTGAATACTTCCACTGTATCATTTGTGTTTTTGTTATGCGCAATGATAAAACTGACATCATCTGAAAGGTAGGCCTCTTTGCTGTTACGAAATGCTATTGGCTCTATTCCTGAAAAATCAGTCAAATATTTTTTTGACTTAACACTTGCAATAGACTTTTCCCATAATCTTTCGGATATGATTGAGTACACAAAGTCTCCAGTCTTCGCTTTCTTAGACGCAATCGTTGTTTCCAAGCAGCAAATATACTTGCGATTATCATAAAAATAGATGCAGATTGTAGCCCTTTCAGTTCCACCGAGAATGTTTTTTGCTTCTGCGTGGTTGATAGGTTCATTTTTCACAATACTAAGTGCCAAGTTAATTGTCTTTAACACTGAAGTCTTGCCGGCTGCATTAATACCAATAAACGCACAGGTTGGATGAAGGTAATAGTTCCCCTCCATTTTGTATAGGCTTTCTTTGTCATCTTCGCTCATGCGCTGCTGGGTATAAAAACACACATCCAACTTTTCCTTAAATAACGGAATGCCCTCTGCTGTGATACGAAGTATTTTCATGTGTCCATCGCCCTTTCTAAAAACGTAATTTTCGTTTTTATTTTCCCATGTCCACATTATACCCCATCTGCTAGAAATTATCAACAAATTTTTTGATTTTATTTTCTACGCATTCATCCAGCAAAATTCAACTCATATTCTCTCAGTTGCCAGCGTGTGCAGCAACGCACACGCTGGCATATTTTCGTTTTTAACGGGATTTTCACCCGATTCTCTGTCCATGCGCCTGCTTCTTTTCCGCAATCTTCCGTCGCAGCTTTCGGTCTATCTTGCTCACATTCCTATGATCTTTCTCAATATTTTCTTGAAAAATCTGCGCAAAATTGGAAGCAAGTCGAATGCAAATAGCACAGATTGGTTGTTTTCCATAGCTCTCCAGTATCCTCTGCGCATAAATATTTCCTTGCTCCGCAGAAGCACTCAGTAATTTCTTCCCCAATTCTTCGTCCTTGTCAACATTCTGTCCGAACAGATACATCTTCCCAAGCTGATATAGAGCGTAGCTGTCCCCTTGGTTTCCGGCTTTCCATAGCCAATACAATGCGCGTTCAATATCTTGCGGCAGCGCATCACCAGTCAAGTAAAGCTTACCCAGCGCATATTGCGCCGGTGTAAACGTACCATTCGCCGCGGCTGTCAGCAGCTCCTCAGCACGTTTTACATCGACAGGTATCCGTTCTCCAGACAACATTTCTCTCCCAAGGAAATATGCCGCATACGGATTCTTCTGCGCAATTGCGCACTCCAGCAATTCCAGTGCTTTTTCGGAATTAGGCTCAATAAGCTCTCCTTGAAGCAATGTCTTCCCCAGCAAATACTGTGCATGTTGATTTCCATGCTCTGCAGACCGCTCCAGCCAGAGGACTCCCTCCGAAGTATTCTGCAGAATCGCTTTCCCCTGCAAATAGGTTTTCCCCAGCAAGTATTGGGCATAATCATGATCCTTTTCCGCTGCCTGCGTCAGGTAGTCTATGGCTTTTTTCGGGTTTCTGTTTGGGTAATCCGCTCTGAGCAGCAGTTTACCCAGCCCATACATAGCGTCTGTATTCCCCAAGTTCACTGCCTTTGTAAAGTATCCAGCAGCCAAGTTCAAATTTACATCTGTCCCCGTGCCAGCTAAATTCATGCTGCCGAGGCGATAATACAACCGATCATCGGCCATCGTCTGCTCGATACGCAGAAACCCCTGATACGCCAGTGCATTCCATTTCTGAGCCGCAGCTGCATCTACAGCAGTCCCGCACCCATCCGCATACATTTTTCCAAGCTGATATTGTGCGTAAGCGTTCGGCCTTTTTTCATCCGCAGCCGCTATGGTGAACAGTTTGAATGCGCGAGTATCATCTTTTTCTACACCTTGTCCCCGATAGTATTGACCCCCAAGAGCGTAAGCCGCAAGCGAATTTCCGGAAGCCATTGCCTTTGCAAACCACTCCGCGGATTGTTTATAGTCCTGCTCTATGCCATGCCCAAGCGCATACAGCTTGCCGATCCGGTACTGCCAGTAGCCTTTCTTCTTGTCTGTCCGCTCCATTTGCAAGAAGGCATTATAGGCACGAGTGAACCAGTGCTGCGCCGTTGCTTCATCCGTACAGCCTCCCAAACCAGACATATACATTTTTCCTAAGTCATACATCGCCAAACCATTGCCCGCTTCTGCCTCTTGCGTCATGAGCATAAGGGCTTCCGCATGATCCGGCTGCCGCTCCTTTGTCCCATAAAGGGACTCCCTAGCCGCTTGGTATTGCTCTGACCACCAGCTCCCACTTTTCTTCACTGGCGGCGGATTGTTTCCAGCTGAATGGTAATTTTGTGATTCTACTTCTGGTATGCTATCCGGCATATCTATCTCCTCTGACGTTAAAACGACAGGCAATTCATCGCCGGCATCTGGAACTACTTTGGGAAAAATGTGTGCCAGATCCTCTTGTGCGGCGATTTCTTCAGCAGGAATCAGAGGTGTGTCTGGTAAGATGTTCAACGCCTCATGAATAATAATATTCTTGATGGCGTGGAATGTCTTATTCTGTGATAGGGGAACACGCTTCTCCGCACTTTCCTGATAGGTCTGTACAACTAGGTAACGCTGGTCATACCACAGTGCGTACAGCCTGCCAAGCCTTTCGTCCTTCATCAATTCATCCATAATGGCATTGACCAAATTTCTGGCGGGTGCGGACAAGTATCCATATACTTTTTTACCTTTGGTCGCCTGCAGCCTTGCGGCAAGCTGACGCAGCATCAGCGCCACTGTATCATCACGGTAAGGGTTTTCGTTCAAATCAGCGACAATTTGAGTAACCAAAGCTTTAACGTCCGCATTGAATTCATTGCGATACCTGGTTTGCGTGTCATAAATCTGAATCAAATCCTGGTGGAATATCGCTCTGGCAAAAGATGATTTCAAATTGAGCAGACCTTGTTTGGTCATGTATGGATCTTTCCCCACAGAATAGGAAATGATATGGCAATGCGGATGGTGTCCCTCATTATGAAATGCCGCATACCATCGCAGGTCTTCAATGGGGATATCCATGGCCTTTGCTAGTTCGTCGGCCTGCTCTCGGAGCATATCACGCCACACTTCACCCTTTTCATATCCAAGTCTGGCCGCGTCTTCCCGCCGCAGTGACAATATTTGTGTCATCAAAATACCGTCGTGTTCTGCCACCTCTTTTGCTACCTGATTCAAATTTATTGGAACATCCGCATCGGTGAATAACCCATGGGAACCAAATCTCTGGACACGAGGGCGGTTTGCAATGTATCGAACATAGTTTTCACGAGTATCAACGCGATCAACATTTTCCTCTATACTATGCGTAATAAACTCCGAAGCATTTCCTTGTGTCGGGCCATTCAAGTAGTCTTGATATTCATAGCTGTCAGCAGTATCCGGAAAATCCTTTAGAAGCTGCTCGATCATTTTCTTTTGCTGAACAGTGACCGGAAGGGATTTCCAGCTGTCATCTATTTTCTCCACGCCATCTCGTTTGGCAATATACTTCACCAAATTCTGATTATGATTCCTCGCCCCCGGTTTCAGATATCTCCATTTGAGGATGATTTTTGCCACACATGATCACCTTAATCTCTCTGGAACCGAACGATATCATCGAGATTTAAGGAGCCGTTGATTGCTTTCACATCATCCACACACATCCGTCTGACCTCTCGCAGTGTCCGCTCATCAATATCATTTGCGGCAGCAATAATGTGCTGGAGGATAGCTAATTCCACTGTGTTCTTAAAAAGCAGATTGGAAAGCCGGTGTTCCAGAGATCCCAGCGCTCCTTTCATTGTAGAGATCACAATATTAGGAAGATATCCACTATAGTCCTTGGCGTTCAAAAATCCAATGTAGAACTGTATCGCCGCGTCAATAAATTCAGACCTGCTCCTACATCCATGAAGCTTATACTGCTTCTCAACCAATTCCGCAGTTTTGGGTAGCACATAGGCAGTGATCTTTATCTTCTGTTTTTCCATCACACCCTCCTCTCAAAGATTCTTTGCGCTCCGTTTCCCTAATTTTGGAAATAGGGGAAATTCAAACATACAGCTGCGGGTCAAACCCCAAAGTCTCCCCAATAATTGGCTTTTCACTAAGGCAAGAAACCGTTTTGTCTCCAAGGCTCTTAAAACGGGGTTATTTTGTCTCCAACCTTGAAATCCGAAAAAGCCGCATGCGACCAGCGTTGCTGGGCGCTGTTCCTTGGGCTGGAGGCTCAAAAGTCTCCAGCCCTTATTCCTGCAAACCTTTCGTACCGCAATTTCTGCCCTCGAATCCCGAACTTTTTTCGTCATTGCACGATTCCGTTTCTGCTTCGGTTTACCGTCCAAAGCACCTTGTTAGGTGGCCGTGTTCCACCAGCACGGAACAGAGCCGACACGCGGGCACCAGGCGGCCCACAGCTGTGGTTATTCTTCCAGCGGCTCCTCGACTTGGGCTGCCGGGATAGCCATGGAATTGTCATCCTCCACAATTCTTTTCCGGTACTTCCGTGGCCTTATAACCGGTGTCTGTTCACCATCCTCACCGTTTACCATGCCGATGTACTCCCGAACCCCTGCGGGAACTATCTTTGTATATAGCGTTTCAAATATTTCAACAATCTCATCTTCAAGCTTGCTGTCTTTTCGCTCCAGGTAAATCCGAAGCGCTTTCACTTTTTCTTCATCGACGGAAATGGTTAATGTGGTTTTTCGCAAATCATCGCTCTCCTTTCGTATCGATTATTTTTCTGCGGATAGGGTATCATTCCCTTATTGAGAAGTTCTACATATATGTGTTAAACTTCTCAGCCGAACATTTGACTTCTTCTCTGGGGTATGCTATTCTATTGATAAGTATTACACCATATTGCAAAACTTATCAATGAAAGGATGGGCTATATGGAAATCAGGCGAGATCGCTATCTGCAAAAACTCATTGGCTACATGTGGGATGGTCAGGTAAAGGTCATCACAGGAATCCGCAGATGTGGAAAGTCCTATCTGCTGCGCACCATTTTTAAACAGCACCTCCTTTCCCAGGGTGTGAATTCTCAAAATATCATTTCGATTGAATTGGATCTAACCAGGGATATTCGCTTCCGGAATCCTTTGGAACTGGCATCCTACGTCAGGGGGATCGTTGAGAACAGCAACGAAGAATTCTACCTGTTCATTGACGAAATTCAAATGTCAGATCAAGTGCCAAACCCCTACAATGCAGCAGGAAAGCCAATCACTTTTTACGACGCTCTCAATGATTTGAAGTCCCTGCCCAATCTGGATGTTTACGTTACCGGCAGCAACTCCAAAATGCTTTCCAGTGATATCCTGACAGAGTTCCGCGGAAGAAGTGACGAGATTCGCGTACACCCATTATCCTTTTCCGAATACTATGCCGCAGTCGGCGGCGATAAAAATGAAGCGTTCGATACCTACTCTTTCTTCGGAGGTATGCCGCTCATTTTGTCCCGCCCGAATGATGCCGCAAAAATGAATTATCTGAAATCTCTGTTTTCTGAGGTCTACTTGAAAGACATCATTGAACGAAAGGGCATCGAGCGGCAAGATATCTTGGAGCAGATTTTGGATCTGCTTTGCTCATCCATCGGATCTCTCACAAATCCAAATAAAATTTTCAACACCCTCAAAACAAAGTACGGCACAAATGTAGGAGAGATGGTTTCCGCCAATACTGTCAAAGCATATATCACTCATTTGGAAGACGCCTTTCTCTTTAGTGAAAGCAAGCGTTATGATGTCCGTGGAAAATCCTACTTTGATTTTCCCAACAAATACTATTGTGAAGATGTGGGGCTGAGAAACGCCAGAATCGGTTTTCGCCAACAAGAGCCTACGCATCTCATGGAAAACATTCTCTACAATGATTTGCTTATCCGGGATCTCTCTGTAGACATTGGTGTCGTGTATTCCAATGAAAAAAACAAACAGGGAAGCACCGTAAAAGTCGCTCGTGAAATTGATTTTGTGGCTACACAGGGTGGTTGTGGAAAAAAGGTATACATCCAATCTGCCTACGCAATGAGTGATCCTGAAAAGGCCGCGCAGGAGTTACTTCCATTTTCCTTAACCAGAGATTCCTTTCCCAAAATCGTTGTACGCAAAGATATTGGCAGACGATGGTATGACGATTTAGGCTACCTCAACATCAATATCATAGATTTTCTGTTGGACGACAACATCATATAGCCATCCGAAAGCCTCTGCGGTCACGAATAAACCGCAGGGGCTTTTCATTCACGATAAACCACGTCCTCCTCGTTTCCCCAAAGACTCATCTGATCTTTATCGGCCTTAGAACGAGTGCCCTCCCATAGCCACCACTGCATAACCTCCTCACCTGATTTCCATTGCGTGTACGGTTTTCCGTTATCCCTTCGCTTGATAATCATTTTCTCAAAGGCACGAATGTACGCATCCTTGTATTTTGGGTATCTTGCAAATTCCGCTTTCATCTGCGTCGGTCCTGCCAGAGGACAACCAATACAACCTATCCGAGAATAGCCCTCATCGTATAAGCAGCAGTGTGGTATATTTCTGGAATTCAGATATTCCCACACTTCAGCCGCCGTCCAGTCAATAATTGGATTCAATGTATGGCGGCTTTTTATGGTACAGGTTTCAAATAAACGTCGGGCATCATCATTGTCATTCATGAGCCGCACCATGGCTTTGGTATCATTGTTCAATTCAAGCAATCCACGACTATGTTTTCTCCTGCTGCTTTCCCCCCAGCGAACTCCCGTAACAACAATACGTCCCTTGCCGCCGCCCTCCTTTAGCTCGTCGCAGCAATAGCGTACCACACGGGTCGGAGGCATTCCTTTTTTAACGATGAGCTTCCACATTGTTGTGCCATGGTAATCCACAATAACGTCCGGGTAATATTTTCGCCGGAAGTAAATCACTTCCGGTGGATCTACTGTTGTGTGATTATAGTGCGCGTCAAATTTTACACCGGCTTCCTTGCACAGATGATACACAACTTGGCTGTCTTTCCCTCCGCTGAAAGCAACGTAGTACCCTTCGCTTGGCTCAAACGCCCGCAGTCGTTCGATTGCGATCTGCACTTTGTCTTGAGTTCCAAAAAGCGTTTCTTCCACCAGCGCCATTAAGCATATCTCCAATCATAGCTGCCATGTGCTTCTACAGAATCTCGCAGCAACGAGTACACAGGAGATGGGAGGAAATGGAAATTGACATATTTTTCTCCCGCGATTTCGGGTGTGTACCAATAATCGAACGCATCAAAGTTTTTAAGGAAATAACGCTGATTGAAACTCTGAGGCTCGACGCAATGGAGTTCGGAAATACCTTCCGGCGTGAACAGATCCATATGTGTCAGTTTGCCTGCCATGTGCATATCCAGCACGGCCAGCCCTAACGTCAGGATCCCATTTCTCCGACCACGCACCACCACAGGCACATCCACAAATTGCTCGGATGGCTGCTTAATGAAATCTGTGCCATAGGCTTCCACAAAGGCACGGTGCAATTGGCAAAGCACACGCTTCGCCAATTGCTGATTGCCGCTATTGCAGGAATGAATCACCGCAGGAAAATCAATGTGCCGTAAAATTTCATTTACCGCATCCACAAATCTTTCCTGCGGACTCATTGCATTCCGCCCATGGTTACTTCCTGTTTTGTCTGTTCCCGGGATTGGTATGCCGCAGGATCTGCGCCTGGAACATCCCAGCCGCTCATGGAGCCGCACTCCATAGCCTTCCTCTGGGCATCCGTGACACCGAGTCTTGCGTTGTTGTAATCTGCCAACGCTTTGTTCTCCGCACGATCTTCTGTACTCCAGTCAGAGCGGTAATACCCACGTTCACCGCGCTTTATGCAAATGAGTTCACCGGTAGATGCCAGCGTTGAGAAGCAAAGATCCGGAAGACCTTCCGCAAGCCTGGGTTCAAATCTCTCTTGCTCTGTCAGGATATCCCAATTCTCCCAATTCCACAAATGCACATACATATCTCCATCACTTGTAGGAATCTCCCGCTGCTCAAATCCTTCTCCCCAGCCATCCGATGCCTGTCCGGAAATGTATTCCTTCAGTGTTTCCAATTCAGAATCTGACAGCGTTCCAACAATTCTGCACTGGGCTACTCCCCAGAGTTTACCTTCACGTTCTTCTGCTGTGAATACAACGGACTGTACTTTTTCGTCAACAGAATCACCATGGTTATACCAGCGCATAATTCCACGTTCGGCTTCTTCCGGGCACTGGTTTCTAACCATTGCGGCAACAATAGCATCCTCATACCGCAATATCTCCCTGTCTGTCATTTCCTCCGGCTCGTCACTTGGGCCATCCCAGGGGTCTGTCCGAAACACTTCCGCACAGAGCGGCATATACAACTTGAGGGTTACAGGCTCCGGAGGAAGAACACTGAACGAGTCGTGTCCAGGAATCAAGCAGCTTGTCTGCCCATCTTTCCACTGGATATGAAATTTTGCGTCCTCGTCAATCTCCACCAGAGTTCCCAGTCTTCCCTTGGAGAATCCGTCCTGTGGATTCTCCAATTCACGCAGACGGATCTGTGCTCCAACGGGATATTGATCTCGGAAAAAGTTCAGCCATTCCTTTTCTACCGCCATTACACACCTCCAAACTGAATTTCTGTGCCTGCAATCTCACTGACATTTTCTCCAGAACTTTCAGCAGGGACCAGCTTCACAGCGGTATCAGCACTTTGTTTTAAGTACATAGTCACAGCTGGCTGCTCGCCATCGACGGTACAATTTTCAATGTGTGCGCTGTCCAAATTTGCATCGTCCGCAGAGAAAGCCGCAACCTCACAGTTGATGATACGAGCATCACAAAAATCCGCATCATCTGCATGGAGACCACGCAGGTTGCAATTTTCAATCAGCGTTCCATGGAAATCGGCACCGTCAAAGCACATCTCATGCAAGTCCAGGCCAGACAGTCTGCACCCCACAAAATCTGCCTGCTTGCCACCCACATCGTAACGCCACAATGTGTGTTTAGCGTGCATGATCACAACATCATCCTGTGCCAGGATTCTCCGCTTGGAATCTTCATGTTCCTGAATGGATTCCAGTGAAAGGATAACGCCAACCGCGTCCCCCCGGACATCCATATCTACAACTTCCGGGCGAGCTTGGAGCATAGCCATAAAAACATCTTTGTCCAATCCTCCACCTTCAAAACCATCCCGCAATTCCGCATAGGAAAAATCATAGCTTGCCTGATCATCGTAGCCATCCAGCGCCTGCACGACACAAGCATCCACATACCTTTCGACTTTTTCTCCATACGCAAGCAGGGACGGTGTGACCTGACGAACTACCGCATCCAAAGTTTTCTCCTCTGTCGAGCTGCTGAAGCGCGGCCCTTTTTCATGCAATGTCATTTTCTGATTCTGCGCCTGCAGGTAGGCACTGACGTTTGGGAAGAACGATACATTTCTGGCGAAGCCGCTTCCACCGGAGTTGACCAAAATGCCTTCATCCAATTCTTCGTTCATTACCAGGATGCAGTATGCTGTCCCATCCTTCATTCCCATGAGTTCGTTGTTGTCTGTGATAAAATCATAGTCCCCAAGAAGCTGCTGATAAAACTTCGCATATTCGCTGGGTGACAGCGGAATGATCTTCTCGATCTCACAATCCAGAGTTTTCATTTCCGGCAGTTTATGCAGGAACATCGCTTTTGTCTTCATTGATACCTCCATTAAATGTCATTCTTTTGCGGCCTCATCCACATACTCGATACATGGCAGCATGAGCCAGCCAGACCATCCACCACTGGACACACTTCTTCGTATCACTCCATATTTGGTACCCAACGCTTCTACCACAATACCGTTACCGATGTATACTCCAACGTGTCCTGTTTTCCAGAGAATAATTCCGGGTATCTCCGGCATGGTACTGATGCTTCCTTTTTGCGTTGCCCAATTATAAATTTGCTCTGTCCCAATATCCGGCATACCGTTGGTAGCATAGCCAATTGAATCCGAAGCAGCGTCATACCAGCAGTAACCTTTAATGAGCCCAATACAGTCAGCGGTACGCCTGCCGATCCAGTGTGACAATATAAAGTCCTTGTACGGTTCAATTTGATCCGGATACTGTGAAAGTTTTGCCTCGAATGCACTTCGTGACAGGACTTGCCCATAGGTACCCAGTACATATCCCCAGCCGGAGTCTTGTGCGGTAATTGCCCATTGCACAAGGTCCAGATTGTTTTTCTTGCTTGGATCATAGTAATCCTTTAAGTCGATGTAGGCACTTCTGATATTGGAAGCAACATTGGAATATTCCTCAGTTGTAATTCTGGAGCCGAAAGTCCGGTTCAGCATATCCACGATTTGCTGGTCTGTCGAATCTTTCTGGTAGCAGGCCAAGGAGCCGGGACACAAATCCCGGCTCCTTGGCCTGATTATATAACGCCATGATATAGGCGGCCTGTGCTTCACCCGCTCGTTCCGGCATGTCCGCTTCCGTAAACGCGGATTTGATTTCTTCCATCATAGATTCTATGCTTTCCAGCATTGCGCGGTCTTCTGCGGAGAGGTTTTCTATGATCTGCTGTTGCAGCATACCCACATCCAATTTTATTTTTCCGCTGACCAATGCAAGAAAAGCGCAGACCGGAAGAATGAGTGCCACAAACAAGGTCAACAGAATCATGCCAACTTTTTTCAGCGTTTTCTCATCCGTCAAGATCGCAACCGCAACTTTCTTGAGCGCCGCTCCAATCGTTGCACCCATTAACGTCCACCAGCTTTTCCGAACATTTCAATTTTATAGTCCGGTGCGATAACCTGCAGCAGATACCTTTCGTTACCGCAGCGATACAAGCATGTACCACGTTCCGGGTATCGGATTAGTTCGAACTCCGCTTCTTCTACCTGCAGGGCATCCATATATTCTCTGGGATTGATCTGCCCTGGGTAAAACAAAAACTGGTGCGTCGGAATCGAGAACAGAGGCTTTGTGAACTCACGGATCGACGGGATCAGGAAATCCTCAATGTTCTGAGATGCCAGCACCATGATAGATTCTCTCTTTCTTACCCGCTTCATTGCGTTCCGAATATACTCAATCGTTGTCAGATTGGAAAGGAACATGTACAGCTCGTCGATTGCCGCAACTGTGTTTCCAACGCAAATCAGCGAATTACTCATATAGGAAAGAATATTGAACAGCATTGCGTTGCGCAGTCGCTCATTCGTATCCATAAGGCCCCGGACACCGAAGCAAATAAACATGTCATCTACGATATTGGTGTGGCCGTTAAAATACTTACTTTCCGATCCCACGCACATAGAGTGAATCCCCAGGCATACCTCCCGCAGCATATTCTCTGTGTAAAGGTGTTTTTGCCGAAGGTCATATTCTCGAAACTCCTTTTCGCACAGAGCGTACAGGTCTGCCATCACCGGGTAGTCCGTTGGTTTCAGCCGAGAAAAGTCTGTTTTATCACTGATGTTGTAGAGCGCATACAATTTTTCCAGGAGAATTTCCAATGTGTCGATCTGCGCATCCGTAAAGTCTTTATAAGACCGGAAGAAGTCTTTCAAGAAGGCGATGTGCTGAGACAGCCGGGTGGCACGTCGGAATGCCTCCGGAGCGGAATCATCTTCCGCGTCAGCGTCATCTTCTTCACTCCACATCTTAGGCTCCAGCGGATTGATGATATATCTGCCCGACATGCAGTCTACATAGCTGCCGCCAAACGCATTGCACAGGTCTTCATATTCCTTTTCGACATCCAGGCATATGATCCGTTTTCCGGATTCCCGCAGATTGGTCATGAGCAGTTTCATCAGATAGGATTTTCCCTGACCAGAGTTTCCCAAGATCAATGCGTTTCCGTTCGTCTTGTCATCACTGCGGCGGTCCAAGTCCACCAGAATATTGGTTCCGTATTTATCTCTGCCGATATAAAATCCTTTCGAATCTGTTTTACCGGAAAAGTTGAAAGGGAAGAGATTCGCCACAGAGCTGGCTGGCAGCACTCGCTCATATTGCACCCCGAAACGATTACTTCCAAAGGGAGAAACTGCCAGAAATCCCTCTTTCTGCCGCAGGGTCAGCCTGTCTACCGTGATCTTTGCTCGTGTCAGCTCCATTGCGATATCTGACTGCAATTCCCGCAAAGATTCCGCACTCTTGGCCTTTAATTCAATGAACACCGCGCAATGGAGCAGCGGCTCCCGGTTCTTACGCAAATTCGCAAGCAGTGTAACTACATCCTGTAGATTGCCCTCTGCCTGGATGGCTTCATTAATGTCGTGATCTCCTGCCATGAGTCGATTTTTGCGATTGGCATTGTTCACAATTTGCCGCTGCTCCATGGGTTCTACAAGGCGATGGTAAATACGCAGCGTCACTCCATTCCGTTCAGCAAGCTGAGAAAGGATGGCCTGCTCCTCGGTAGAAGGAGGATATTCCTTAACCGCCCAGGTACTCCGGTAAGAATCTCCAATCAGGTAGCTATCCGCAAAGAACTTCACAACACCCGGAGCGACACAGTCAAAAAAGTCCTTTGTACGGATTTCTTCCGTATCAACTGCGGCCTGTTTTTTCGCTCGCTCCTTACGGTATCTTCCTTTTTTCTTTTCCTTCTTGGCAAGGTATTTCACGCTTTCACCTCCTCAAAGAATTGTGCGCCATCCACATCCGGCATCTGGTTGCCATCCATAGATGCCTCAAAATAAATCGCCACCAGCCGTTTGATCTCACCTTTATCCATCCGCTGCACCTCAAAGCCCTGTTCCACAACAGCTTTCAATACCCGATTCATCGCAACAAATACCTGCTCGGCTTTCATGTTCTTGCACCGCTTGATCAGTATAAACTGCCGGGCCGTGGACATTTCAGCCTGCATGCTGGTCAGCATATCTCGGTCTTTCAAAATCAGCTTTCGCACATTCGGATTGCTCTCTTTCTTGGCGATAGACTGCAGGTATGCTTTGTTTTCATCAAAGCACTCACAGCTGTCTGTGCATACAAACTCCAAGTCCGGAATGGCTGACAAAAGCATTTGCAGATGACGGATTTTAATGTCAATATTGGCTGTAGACAAAACGGATATGTTCGTCGGAGCTACTCGATAAAATAGGAGTTCTCCTTGATCCGTCAACAGCCCATATTTTGTAAACGCCTGCACTCCGAGCATTTCCTGTACAGAGATTCCCTTTTTCTTTTTCACCGCATCACCTCCATTCATAACTTTGTTGTGTCGTTATAAAATACCGTACCGCGTATCCGAGGTAGTCCAAAACAGTGGTATCATCTGCCCGAATTGTCAATACGCCATAGGCCATGCTGACCGCTCCCGGCAGTAACATTTTAGAGTGAACGGCCAGCACCACGGATATCAAAACGGCAACACTCAGAATCACAAAATCCCGCAGACCCCAAAGCCAAAGATTCGCCTTTGCCTTTAGGTTCTGCGGGTAGATATATTGGGTCACTAACATTCCTCCTCCCGAAAAACTGTACGATTTCATTTCAAGACCTTCCCCAGATGCTCCCCGTCACTTTGCTTTCGTGAGCGCCTTTGTCAGGTTGACAGCCGTACTGGTAGTATGGAATACGGACATCATATTCACTCTTACGGAGCTGTCCAGTCCAAATTGCTGTGCGATCCGCGGCACTTCATTAGCTGCCAACATAATTCCCATTCCAAGCAGCATATCTGTCTGGAACGACATCATCCCCAAAAACAGCAGTGTTGTCTGCAAAAAAGCTGTTAGGCAAATCGCCGCAACCTGCTTGCACCACTGGTTAAACCCGTCATCGAATCCGCGTGGAAGCGAAAACATATAGAGCTCTCCGACGGCCATCTGGATCAGCAGGATACCGCCTCGCTTGATATTCGCAAAGAAGACTTTGATCGTGCAGTACGCAAAAGCAATCAGGAAGCAGAGCAATTTCAGCCCTGCGATAGCCGTATCCGGCAATAGGAATGCAGTCCGTAAAACAAACGCCACGAACTCACCAAAGGATGTCGCCTGTGATCCGGCAAATATTCTGGTCAAGTCACCAGCAAACGTATTTTGCAAGGTAACACAGAATTTGTAGAGTTCAATTGGAACGACGCTTACCAAGGCACAGGCAAAGAAACCTTTCAAAATGTTCAGCGCCGCCGTTTTCACATTTACACGGCCACTTTGGGATTCTATTGCAATATCAAATACCGCAACGACGACTCCCGCGGCAAATAGCGCCCAGCCAAACAGTCGGAATAGGTCAACGACAGCCGTCACCCAGCTCAGAGTAAAGATTCCCGCCCCCATATTGTTGATTCCCGTGAACAGATCCGCTATTGCGTCATAAATGGACGTGTACAGCCATTGCACCAGCGCTGTCCAGATAGAGTCCACGATACCGCTTGTTGCGTTTTCAAAGGCAATTCCAATTGCGTCGCCTAACCCAGACAGGATGCCGCCCAGCCAATCAAACAATAATCATCACCTCCCAATCAGAAATTTCTCGTTCCGATGTGTTTGATTGAATTCGGTCACATCATTTGCTGCTGACACTGCTTTGGCGTTTCGATTTTCGTTTCCTTATTCAGGAGTTCGAGCTGGGCGTGTACCCATTCCGGAAGGCATGTGTCTTTTGCAACTCCCATAATATCCGACCTTTGAATGCAAGCATTCTCCAAATCATGCAGGAACACCCCATAGACCTTTTGTCCACGAGCATTGGGAGAGCAGCCAAAGCCGCTCTCCGCAAGAAAAAGCTGATTCTCCGGAGCTTTGAATTCATCCTTAAAATATTCCCCTCGAAGAATCACGATTTTATCTCTGTAATCGCACTGTTCCCCCTGCGTATCCACGCAGTGGGATTGGTCATACAATCCAAGTTCCTGCCAGGCTTTCCGTACCTGATCACAGAATCCATTTACAACTGCCGGAGGACTTTCAACCGCAAACATCCAGGAAGTATCCTCTCTGGGAACATATATGGATTTTGCCCACTGGAAATTGTCCTCAGAGAAACGGAGATCCCAGTTCTTTGCTCGCAGCGTATTGGCAAGTACGAAGTTTACACGCGCAAATCCAAACTCCTCAATAACGCGCTCGGCACAGTTCTGCCGCAAGGTCATGCCACCAAAGTTATCTCGGATCGCATCTTCAATTGCCCATGCGCACCTTACGTTTTCCTTGTAACTCTCACGCCACAGATCAACTTCATCATATTTTTTTGCTTCCTCTTGGGAAGAAGTATACAATTGGATTTTGTCTTCCATGCCTGCATCAGAGGATGGACCAGATATAGCTGGGAGCTGTCAGAGAAAACAGCAGACAGGCAAACAGAATTGCGGGTGCTGTGAACTCAAACTGACCATGTTTACGATAGTCCATGTATGCGGTAGCAATCTTTACGAAAAACAGGATTGCGAGGATCATATCGATAACCGGAAACACAACATTGTTGACGATATCCTTGACCTGCCCCTGCGCCGCGTTCCAGGTGCTTTCGATTGCGCCGGATACATTGCCCGCGCTTGTCGCAAAAGCCGGAACCGCCATGAATGCCATCATCATGACCACTACTGCCGCCATAACCATCACTCTTATAAATCTTTTTTTCATTACATTTCCTCCATTTCTTTGTTGCGCTCACAGTACACCACATACCGCTGCCGTCCTCCGGAAGCATATGGGTGACAGGTAAGCAATGTTAATCTTTCATGATCTTCCTGAATCAGGATCTTTTGGATATCGGTTGGATCAATAATTTCGGTATCCACAACCGAGTAGGTCAGCGTTTCCCACAGGTTTGTGATCGTCACCGTATCTCCGATCTCTAAATCTGTGATATAGCGAAAATATGCCGCCCCATTGTACCCTCGGTGGCCCGCCAAGACGCAGTTGGTATTCATCCCACCGATAGGCAGACTCGTTTGACTTAAATGTACAGCTCCTTTCGCCATATTTTCCGTGGTTGCCCCCAAATAGATCGGCATTTCCATCTGAAGTTTGGGGATACAAATAACGCCGATTGCATCTGTATCTACGCCATATTCTTCCAAAGAAAAGCTAGGCTGCTGGTATGACCATGGATCACACAATTGGGATTGCCTTTCTTTCCATATCCGTGTGTTGTAAGCCTGCATAGCCGCAAACAGTTCTGGATATGGCATTGTCTTATCTGGAGGCACGTTAGATGATTGGCTTTCTTGCCCTGAGTCAGCCGCTGCCCCTTGCCTTTGATCAAGGAATTCCTTTGCGTCCATAGAAATCTTGGTATCTACAAACGCCCCGTGTAAAAGGGGGTAGAGCGTCACGATTACCCCAAGAAGAAACATGGCGATTATAAAAACCATGATCGCCCTACGCCACATCATTATTCTGTCCTCCCAAAATGGTGTGCAAGAACGCAAACAGCAATATGAGCAGCAAAGCAATGACAGCGCCTATAATGATTCCTTTTGCGTAGTTTTGTTCCCATGTAGATTCTACTGCTTCCACAGTATCACTTTGTTCTTCCAAAGTCAGTGCTTCTTCGTAGGGAATCCGGGAGCCGCGCACCAGCAGCCGATGCGTGTTGATACCGTAGGGGGTGCAGGTGACGAGCGTACACAGATCCTCGCCGGGAACGATACTCAAAAAGTCCGTTTCATAGGGCAGGACGGTGTTAATTTCCGTCACCTGGTACGCCAGGGTTTCATTCAGCACGTTCAGATAGAACACATCCCCTTGGCTCAGCTGTTCCAAATCCGTGAACATCTTCTGACTTGCCATGCCGCTGTGGCCGGAGAGAATGGTATGGGTATTTACGCCGCCCACCGGCAGGGAACTTCCCAGCAGATGCCCCACGCCACGGTCCAGTACCTCTGCGTCTGTACCGTGGTAGATGGGTAAATTCACTTGGATTTTGGGAATCTCTACATAGCCCATAATGCCGTTTCCGGCAATGTCCAGCTGATCGTCGTAATCCTCGGCGGCAGTCAAGAGGGCTTCCTCGCTGTAGGCACCTGCTGTACCGGGAGTAATTGCCAGATTATAGGCAATGGCCCGCTGCTTTGCCTCATGCAAAACGGAATCATCTGTCTGCTGGATAAGCTCCCGATAGGCAGTCTGAATTTCCGAGGCATACTTCTGGTTGACATAATTTGAAATAAGTGGGTACAGTGTTAGCCCCAATGCTGCGAGGAACAGCACCGCCGCACAGATTGTTACTATTTTCTTTTTCAAAAATTCTCCTTTCAGAAAAATGTGGTTTTCTGTCATATCAGTATCCAGAAAAACGTGCAAAATATCTATTGAATTTTTAAGAAAAACGTGTTAATCTAGCAATGAAAACCGAGGAAGAAGGTGAATCGCATGAAACGAAATGCGCTTGTTGCCCTTATGCAGTGGAAGTCCAGTGAAGATCGGAAGCCAATGGTCCTGAAAGGGGCCAGACAGGTAGGGAAAACCTGGCTGATGAAGGAGTTTGGCCGGACAGCATACGACAGTTTTGTATACTTCAACTTTGACGAGGAAGATGAACTGAAATCCATTTTCGAGGTCAATAAAAACCCTCAGCGAATCGTTGAACTGTTGTCTTTGATTGCCGGGGAGAAAATTCTGCCAGAACGAACTCTGATTATTTTTGACGAGATCCAGGAATGCCCTTCCGCGCTGAATACCCTGAAGTACTTCAAAGAAAAGGCGAACGATTACCATGTGATCGCTGCAGGCAGCTTATTGGGAACACTTCTGGCAACACCGAAATCCTATCCTGTTGGAATGGTCAATCTTCTGGACATTTACCCGCTGACCTTTGATGAGTTCCTGGACGCCACGGACCCAGCACTCTACACCTACTATGAAAGCATCCAAAAGGAACAGCAGATTGAAGAAATTTTCCACAATCGACTGTTGGATGCTTATAACAATTATCTCATTATCGGTGGAATGCCGGAATGTGTTTCTTCCTGGGTTAAGTACAAGGATCCGGCAAAGATTCGTGAAATCCAGCGTGAACTCATAGAGGTATATGAAAACGACTTCTCAAAGCACAACGGGAAAGTCAACAGCGGGCGCATCCTGATGGTGTTCCGCAGCATTGTGTCCCAACTGGCAAAGCCGAATGAAAAATTTATCTATGGCGCTGTGCGGGAGGGCGCTCGTGCCAGAGATTTTGAGGAAGCCATTGAGTGGCTGGTTTCTGCCGGGATGCTAAACCGGGTTTACAATGTTGGGAAGATGGAGCATCCGCTGACCGCCTTTGACAAGCTGGACCAGTTCAAGCTATTCCTTTTTGACACGGGGCTTCTAAAATATATGGCCGGTATTGATAACAGCGCAATCCTGCTGAAAACAGATTACCAGTTCAAAGGTCCGCTGACTGAGAACTACGTTCTGCAGCAACTCCGGGAACAGTTTGAAGTGGAGCCACGGTATTATGCCGACAAGAACAGCGAGATTGACTTTGTGCTGCAATACGGTACAGAAATCATTCCCGTAGAAGCAAAGGGTGGCGAGGACAAATCCGCCCCCTCTTTCAAACGCTATATCGCACAGAATCAGCCCAAATACGCTTTGCGATTTTCTCGCAGAGGGTATCGTAAAGATGGAGCCATTACAAATCTTCCGCTGTATCTTGCGAGAAAAACAAAGGAATTGCTATAAGTTTTGTGCGACTGGAGGGGACAAATCCCTCGTCCACATAGACTTCTTAACAGCCTTCAGCCCTTTATATTCTGCTTGTGTAAGGAGGCAGCACTATGCCACAAATCCCCCCAATCACTGACCTTCTGTCCACCACTAAGATTTCTGACATCTGCCACGCCAAACGAGAACCAGGTTTTACCATAAAAAACGCCTACGGCGACTCAGTCGTTATGAGCCTTGAAAATCATGAGGACATGAGCAGCATAGCCGCCATCGACACTGCCATTGGAAAAGCGGAATCCGAATATGCCAGAACACATAAATCCCACGATGCCCGCACCGTGCTGATTTCACTACGGGAGAAGCATTTTGGGTGAATACGAAATTCATTCCATGAATCATGCGTTGGAGAAGCAAATGAAAGCACCCTTCGCAAGGCCATTTCCTAAGAAAATGATTGACACATATCACGGTATCGTGATATGCTAACAGTGAAAGGTGCAATGTTGAATGTCCGTATTGTCACGATTCTACCCGTACCATATCCACGCCATTTACAACGATGATGTTGCCACCATTGATTTTATAACCGGAAAAGTTTTGGAGGGGCATCTGCCAAGCAAAGCTCTGGCTATGGTACAGGAATGGATTGGGCTAAACCGGGATGCTCTGAAAACCATTTGGGAAACACAGGAGTTCAAAAAACTTCCCCCGCTGGAATAAGGAGGCGTAATATGTTCCACAAAGTTAAAAACGTATCCCCACTTCCAGGCTTCAAACTGAGTGTTCAGTTCTGCGAGGGGGTTACAAAGCTGTACGATGTAAAGCCCCTATTTGAACGGCTTCCGGTGTTTGCCAGCCTCAAAGAACACCCTGAGATTTTCGGTGGCGTTTCCGTGGATGTTGGCGGCTATGGTATCGTTTGGGATGATGAACTGGATTTATCCTGTGACGAGATGTGGGATCATGGAGTAACCGTAGATACGCCGTTTGATGGCTTAATTGCCCTGAGTGACGCTACCGAGCTTTGGGGACTGAATGAAAGCACCCTTCGCAAAGCCATTTCCTATGGCAAACTTGTAAACGGAGTAGACGTCTGCAAGTTTGGCAAGCAGTGGGTCGTATCCGCAAAGGCCATGACACGGGAATATGGCGCAGCCGCAAAGTAAATTCAGCAGTCGAAGGCCGGAGGGAGCAGCCCCTCCGGCCTTTTCCGTTTATGCGGACTTTTTACTGGACACTGCGTACAGCAAAGTCGCCGCGCAGACCATGCGCAAAATACCAACGATGGTAAACATCCACCGGTCATGTTCACATTCTTGCCGACAAAGCAATACACTGAGATTTCTGTCATTGGGGATAAAACAAGGCAGCAGGACGAAACAGCCTGCTGCCTTGTATCATCGGGTTGTGAAATTTTTTACAGTGTTCTCAGCAAGAATGCCATATACAGCGGGAGCGTCAGAACTTGCCCCATGCGCCCAACATTGTAATCTCCCAGCTTGATTGCGCTGCTTACATGGTACTTCTCCGGATGGTTCAGGATCGTCTTTGTACTCTTGATATTCCCAGTTGCCGCCTTTACCTCTACAAGTGTACACTCGCCTTTGTAGCGAATCACAAAGTCTACTTCCAGGCCGGAATCCTTGTGGAAATAGTAGAGCTTTCGTCCCATTTTGGAGAAAATATCCGCGATCAGGTTTTCAAAGATAGCACCCTTGTAGCCATAGAGATTGCCTTGAAGAATGTCATATTGGGTGCCGTCCTCCAGCATACTGACAAACAGCCCCATATCCCGCATATACACCTTGAATGTGTCCTCCTCGGCATTGCCGTCCAGAGGAAGCTCGGTGATGGAAAGGTTATAGCAGCGGGCAATGATCCCCGCGTCCTCGATCCATTGCAGGCTTCCGGCATATTTGGCAGCTGTGGAGCCTTTCCGGACAACAGAATACTGGAATTTCTTGTTCTCCTTGGCAAGCTGCCGGGGAATGGACTGAAAACATTCCTTGATGCGGGACTTGTCCTGTTTTTCCGCATACTTCACCATGTCATCCTCATAAGAACGCACGATGTCCCGCTGGATACGGAGAACTTCATCCATCTGCTTGCTGTCCACAAAGGTCTGCACCGCGTCGGGCATCCCGCCAACAACAGCGTATTGCAGCAGGAGCTGCTTCATCCGGCTATGGAGCGCTTCCGGCACCGGCGTTTCAGCGTCCAGCGCCTTTTGCAACATTGCGATCACCGGCTCCGAAATGCCGTTGGCCCACAGGAATTCCTCAAAATCCAAGGGGTACATATCGATCACAGTTTCCGAACCCACGGGGACCGACTTTGGCTCCTTGCCGTAGCCTTTTACACCCAGCAGGGAGCCGGTGCCGATCACATCGTAGCGACCATCGATTCGGAAGAATTTCAGTGCGGTCCTTGCCTCAGGGCAATCCTGAATTTCATCCAGGACCAAAACCGTTTCTCCTGCCTCAAAAACAGCATCCTTGCCCAGCAATGCGGAAAGCAGCATTACAATATTGTCAATCTCCAGTGATCCCGCAAAAACGGAAGCGTAGTCCGGATTTTCAAAGAAATTCAGGTAGACAACGTGCTTGTAGTTCTTTTTTGCGAAATCCAGTACAGAAAACGTCTTACCACACTGTCTGCATCCCTTGACGATCAGCGGCTTATGACCGGAAGTGTTCTTCCATTCCCTCAGTTGCTGCTCTATTTTGCGCTTCAGCATTGTGTATTCCTCCAATCAGCTGTCAGTTTACACACAGCATAGCACAAGAGAAAAACTTTTTCAAGGGACTTTATCTGCAAAGCGTCAACTTTTTCAATCGACTTTTTGCGACATGGTACAACTTTTCCGTTTTAAGAATGCAGAGGGAAGGCTTGCGTGTTATGCAGACTTCTTGCTGGACACCGCATACAGCACAGCCGCCGCACCAACCATCAGCAGAATACCCACAATGGTAAACATCATGGTGCCGTTATCGCCAGTCTTAGGCAGGTCAAAGCCACGGGTGTTGACCACAGTCAGAGGGGCTTCGGCGT
>CAVLCF010000112.1:0-2150 GCA_963661735.1 bacterium
CATGATAAGAAACTAATTATTCAATGACTGTGTCCAGAAAACTGGGTACACATCACACGCCCCGACAGAAAATGATTGAATCTTTTTTGCCGACTCCCGTCGGCAAACTCTGCGAGGCTTTTTGACACGCTGAGCCACCGGCATTTTTCGCCGGTGGCTCAGCGTTTACTTTTCTTCGTTCCTGGACGCGGTGGTCTGGGACTGGGCCACGCCCTCGGTGCTCTCGGGCTGGAACAGGATCTTCACCGTGGCAAACATCAGCTTCAGATCCGTTACAATGCCCATGGATCCGATGTATTGCAGGTCCATCTGGAGCTTGTTGTAGGGCGTTGTGTTGTATTTGCCGTAGACCTGGGCCATGCCCGTCAGGCCCGCCTTGGCCTGGAGCCGCAGGGCGAACTCCGGCATCTCCTTCTCGTACCGGGCGGCGATCTCCGGTCGCTCCGGCCGGGGCCCTACGATACTCATGGCCCCGGACAGAATGCAGAACAGCTGGGGCGTTTCGTCAATGCGCACCATGCGGATGACCCTTCCCACAGGGGTGATCCGGTCGTCGTGCTCTTTGGCCAGCCGTGCCACGCCGTCCTTCTCCGCGTCCACACGCATGCTGCGGAATTTATAGAGGTTGAATTCCTTCCGATCCTTGGTCAGCCGCACCTGCTTATAGAGAATGGGGCCGCCGTCATAGAGCTTGATGGCAATGGCCGTTACCAGCATGAAGGGGCTGAATACCACCAGGGCCAGCAGGCTCAGGACAATATCCATGATCCGTTTTACCGCCAGATACCAGATGGCAGGGCTGGAGCGCTGGCACAGCAGCACCGGCAGGTTGTCCAGCTGTAACTGCTTGGCGCCCTTAATGAGGAAATCGCCGATGTTGGGCCGGACATAAGCCTCGATGCCATTGTCGATGCAGAATTTCACCAGATCATTGCGCACACTGGAGGGAATGCCGCAGAGCATCACCGCCCGGGCATTTTTCTCCCGCAGCAGCGCCTGGATGGCGTCCTTCCCGGCCTCAGCGGAGACGGAAGACAGCAGCGTGAAGCTGCTGGGCAGGCTTTTCAGAATGGCCTCGCCATCCTCCCGGGCGTCCCGGTTGTCATAGATCAGCACCGTAGGCCGGGGGCGCAGCAGCTTCAGCGTCAGCTTCTTGGCACACAGCGCCCACAGGAGGGAGGCCAACGCCGCGCAGAGCATCATCAGCAGCATAGGCCCCACATTGGGCATAGCCCGGACCAGCAGCGCCGTCACGAAGTACATCATGCCGCAGCTCAGGGCCAGGGCCACCACATGGGAGTAGGTCAGTTCCTCCACGGAGTGGAACATCACATCAAACCCCCCGTAAAGCCTGGCAAAAATAAAATAAAGCAGGCCAAACAGGCCGATCACACCAATGTCGCCCTTGGCGAAGAAGGTATAGATATACATCTGGTTCCGGTAATACCGGTACCACAGAACGCCAAACAGCAGTGTATTGACTGCCAGCAAAACCAGGCCAAACAGGAAGAGCATGGCCTGCCGCTTTTGTTGGCTGTTGTATTTCATGGAATCCACCTCGTTGTTCATTTCAATCCACGGCCCATTATAGCAATGATTCCCCATAAAAGCAAGCAAAGCTTCTTTTTCACCAAAGGTATTGTCTTTCCTGAAGATTCTTTTAAGAATTGTGAAAGCGTATTCCCTTTCGGATAAATCCATGATAGACTTTCCCGAAAAGGGGGCTGTTATTTTGATTCAGGTGTTTTTAGATCAGGAAGTGCTTGTCAATATTCTGGTGGCGGGGCTGGGACTGCTGCTTTTCCGGCTATGTGCCGGGGTCTTTCCGAAGCTGTTCACGGGCAATTGGATTTTTCTTTCCCTGCTGGCCGTATATCTGTGTCTCATGTATGCCGTCACCGGGATCCCCAGCGTGCGGTACTGCGTCTTCCACCCGCAGATCAACCTGCTGCCCTTCTCGGATTTTGGGGAGCCCCGGTTTTTCATGCTCTCTTCGCTGAACATCCTCATGACCGTGCCCCTGGGCGTGCTGCTGCCGCTTTGCTGGCGGCAATACCAGCGTTTTCCGCGGACCCTTGCGGCAGGATTTTTAAGTAACCTCTGATTTAATCAAAGCTACCATCCCGCTGCCGGATATGGTATAATAGAGC
>CAVLCF010000113.1:0-15395 GCA_963661735.1 bacterium
GCTTTTTTTGCATTTTTCTCTGAATAATAGCCTGTTCAACTCTTGATTCGCATTGACAATGAACAATTGACAATTATGGTGTCCCTGCGGGACGAATTTTAAAATATTTTTTGATTTGTTTCCGAAGGAAACTCCCTAATTGTCAACTGTCAATTGTCAATTTATCCTGTCCCCATGATACTCGATTCCCCCGGGTTTATCAAGAGAAAAATGCCCCGGGGACCGAAGTCCCCGGGGCGCGGTTGGCTTAGTAGCAGCCGCAGCCGCCGTTGTTGTTGTTTCCGCAGCCGCAGTCATTGTTCCCACAGCCGTTGCCGCAGCCGATGCCGCCGTTGCCGAACAGCAGGATCAGGATGATGATCCACCAGATGTTGCCGCCGAAGCAAGAGTTGTTACCGCACATAGCATTTCCCTCCGAAAGATTTTTTTCGAGCTTCACCGCTCAATCCATGCTATTCCGGCGGGGAAAAAATGTGCTTATCCGTTTATATCCGCTTTCTGGGCTTCCAGGGTCTCCGCGGCGGTCAGGGGGCGCAGGACGCTGTAGTTGTCGAAGCGGGTATCGTTGGTGGTGGCGAGGAATACGATCTGGGAGGCTTTGTCCGCCACGGTAGACTGGCTGACCGTGGTCTCCACGTTGGAGGCGTCGATGCCCTCAAAATAGATGCGGCTTCTGGCCCCCTCCACCAGGGACAGACTCGGGTCGTTGGTGCCGAAGGACAGCGTAAAGGTGCCGCTGTCGGAGGCCGTGCTGGTCAGAAGATTCTGCATGGCGTTTTGCAGCGCCTCGGTCTTGTCGCCGGAATAGACATAGCCGTCAGAGTTGGGAAAGCGGAAATTGCTCAGCATTACCTCATGGAAGCCCATGTTCTTCAGCTCAAGAACGATAGACGTCACCCAGCTCTGGACGCCCGCGCTGGCGGGGTCCAGCCAGAAGCAGCCCTCGTCGTCCATCCAGAGGCCCGCCCTGCTGGTCATATACAGGCCGTTGGTCACATTGGCGTTGCCGTATTCCCAGTCCTGAAAAGCAGAGACCTTGGCGATCATATAGCAGCCCTTGTCCTTGAGCTTCTGAATAAATTCGTCCACCCGGGAAATGCCGATGGCTTTGTCAATACTCTCGGAGGTTCCGGCCCCGGAGATCTTTGTGGAATAGTAGAATCTGCCGTAGCCGCCCTTCAGCTCGATCATGACCGGGGTGCCGGAGGGGATCAGCTTCAGGTTCGCCTCCAACGTGTCCATGCTTTTCAGGAGCATGGTATAGTCTACATAATATCCGTTGATCGGGGTCAGGTCCTTGGATATCTCAATGGCGTCCGAGCCTTCGTTGTAGAAGATGGAGACGCCGCCCTGGGCCTGGGGCGGCGTGGCCACCACGCCGGCAAAGCCCGCGTCTCCCAACTCAAAGTCCACCTTGGCTCCGTCCTTGTCGTAGACCACATATCTCTGAAGCCAGATCACGCTGCAAAACCAGGCGACCAGCAGCACTACAAGGATCACCAGCGCCGTTATCCCCAATTTTTGCAGGCGGCGGCGGGTTCGATAGGTCATGCTCATGCCGTTTCTCCTTTGCGGGCAGTGACGCAGCGCCACTCCTCTTTCTGCCGGATACCGGTGACGGCAAGGCCCGCCCGCTCCAGGGCGGACAGCACGTCCGAAAGCCGGGTATCCAGAATGCCGGAACAGATAAGGGTGGTGTCAGGCCCCAGAAATTCCGGCAGCACTGGGGCCAGGCCGATAATAACGTCCGCCACGATATTCACAAGCACCAGGCCGTACCGCTTTTCCGACAGCCGGGCCATGAGCTTTCTGTCCCCGGTGACGTTGCCGGTGAGGGCGGTAAAGGCGGGAGAAGCGAAGCCGTTGTAGGCGGCGTTCTCCCGGGCGATGTCCTCGGCCTTGGGGTCAATGTCCACCCCCACGGCGCTTTCCGCCCCCAGACGCAGCGCGGTAATGGACAGGATCCCGCTGCCGCTGCCCAGGTCCAGGCAGTGCATGCCGGGGGTCACGGTTTTCTCCATGGTCTCCATGACCATCTGGGTGGAGGGGTGGGCCCCGGTGCCGAAGGTCAGGCCCGGGTCCAGAATGATCTGCTTCCGGGTCCCCTCGTAGCCCTCCGCCAGCCAGTAGGGGAGCACCACAAGGGATTCCCCCACCTCCTGGGGCGGGTAGTTTTCCTTCCAGCTTTCGGACCAATCCGTATCCGGCAGGGCTTTTTCATCCATGGGCAAGTTTTTCTCCGCCGCGAAGGTACGGAGTTTGCTCAGGTTTTCCGCGTCCGTGTCCTCCAGATAGAGCTTTACCCGGCTAAGGCCCTGGAGCCGCTTTTCCAGGCCCTCGTCAATATAATCCCAGTATTCCCGGTTTTCCTCCAGAAAGGTCTCGAATTCCTGCTGATCCTCGATGCACAGGTCCTCAAAGCCCAGGGCGGTCAGGTTGGCCGCCAGGGTATTCACAGAGCCAGGCTCCGTATTGATCGTTATTTCCAGCCATGCCATGGCATGTTCCTCCGATTTTTAATGATCCAAAGTATATTTTACCCCATGATCGGGAATATGGCAACCGAAAATCTCTTAATTTTTTGTGTACTACTTTCTATTTGCGGAAAGATAGAGTATAATGAACAACAAAATGGCTTCCCCTGGGGGAAGCTGGCAGGGCGCAGCCCTGACTGATGAGGGGCGGCAGACGTTGAAACGCGGTACACCCCCAGCAGTTTTCATATTCGTTGCAAAAAGTGACTGTTAAGTCATTTCATATCAGTACTTTGTACCGCCCCTCATCAGTCACGGCCCAAAGGGCCGCGACAGCTTCCCCCAAGGGAAGCCTTCTTCTAAGGAGTTTCTATGCTTACACATTCCGAAATATTTCCCGGCGTTCATCTGCGCTGTGTTCAGGACCGGCGGTTCAAGCACGGCGCTCTGAGTCTCCAGTATATCCGGCCTATGTGCCGGGAAGAGGCGGCCATGAACGCCCTGATCCCCAGCGTGCTGCTGCGGGGGTGCAAAAGCGCCCCGAATCTGCGGCGGATCACGGAAAGGCTGGACGACCTCTACGGCGCGGCCGTCAGCCCCATTTCCCGCCGGGCGGGGGACTGGCAGACCACCGGGCTTTACCTGAGCCTGATGGACGACCGCTTTGCCCAGGAGGGCGAGGCCCTGACGGACCAGGCCATGGACTTTCTGAAAGAGCTGCTCTTTGACTACCCCGAGGAGAACGGCGGCTTTTTAGCCGAATTCGTAGAGGGCGAAAAGACCAACCAGATCTACGCCATCGAGGCGGAGTTCAACGACAAGCGGGCCTACTGCGCCCAGCAGCTGCTGAAAAATATGTGCCGGGAGGATTCCTTCGGCGTGCCCCGGATGGGGGAGCGGGCGGAGGTGGAGGCCGTTACGCCCCAGGCTCTTCTTGCCCACTACAAGCGTCTGCGCCGGGAAAGCCAGGTGGAGATTCTCTATGTAGGCTCCGCCGCCCCGGAGCGGATGGCGGGACTGGTCCAAAAGCTCTTTGCGGAAGAGGACCGCGCCCCGCTGCCCCTGCCCGCCCAGGGCGGCCTGCGGCTCAGCGAAGGAACGAACCGCAGCGAGCGGATGGAGCTGACCCAAGGGAAGCTCTGCATGGGCTTTGTCACGCCCATTACCGTAAGGGATCCGGATTTCCCCGCCATGCAGCTGCTCTGCGCGGTGTTCGGCGGAGACGTTACCAGCAAGCTGTTCCAGAACATCCGGGAAAAGCAGAGCCTGTGCTATTCCATCGGCGCGGGGTACTACAGCGCCAAGGGCATCGTCCTGGTGTCCGCGGGCATTGATTTCGACAAGGAAGCCCACGTCCGGGAAGAGGTTCTGCGCCAGCTGGACGCCTGCCGCCGGGGAGAGATCTCCCGGGAGGAGCTGTCCGCCGCCCGGGCCTCGCTCATCAGCGCTCTGGAAAGCGTGCCGGATTCCCCCGGGGCGCTGGAAAGCTACTATTCCTCCATGGTCCTGGGCGGCAGCGGCCTGGACCCCCAGGCCCACAGAAAGGCCCTGGAGGCCGTCACCCTAGAGGACCTGACCCGGGCCGCGGCCAGCCTGAGGCCGCACAGCAGCTATTTTCTGAAAGGAGCGGGCCAATGACCGAGACAAGCTACCCAAAGCTGGACGAGACCGTTTATTGGAAGGTCCTGCCCAATGGGCTGCGGCTGGCCGTGGTGCCCAAGCCGGGCTTTGCCAAAAAGCAGGCCTATTTCGTCACGGATTTCGGCTCCATCCACACCCATTTCCGGTTTGAAGGGCAGGAATACACCGTCCCCGCCGGGATCGCCCACTATCTGGAGCACAAAATGTTCGACCTGCCCGGAGGCCGGGACGTCAGCGCGGAATTCGCCGCCTACGGCGCTTCCAGCAACGCCTTTACCAGCTACGACATGACCGCCTACTACTTTTCCTGCACGGACCACTTTGACGAAAGCCTGCGTCTGCTGCTGGAATTCGTCAGCACCCCCTATTTTACGGCGGAAAGTGTGGAAAAGGAGCGGGGCATCATCGACCAGGAGATCGGCATGAACCTGGACGCCGCGGACAGCGTGGTTTTTGAAAATCTGGCAAAGGCCATGTATGAACGGCACCCCATCCGGGTCCCCATTCTGGGCACCTCCGAGACCATTCGGGAGATCACCCCGGAGAATCTGGCCCTCTGCCACCGGGCGTTCTACACCCCCGGCAATATGATGCTCTGCGTCATGGGAGACGTGGACCCGGAGGCCGTGGAGAAAGCCGCCCGGGAGATCCTGGGGGACGATAAACGGGAAGTGGGCGAAAAGATCCGGGATTGGGACGAATCCCTGACCTGCGCCCAACGGGATGTGCGGGACGCCATGGAGGTGGCCATGCCCACCTTCACCCTGGCCTTCAAGTGCCCGGCCCCGGGCAAGGGGGATGCCGCCATCCGGCAGGAATTCCTGGCGGACCTGGCCGCCGAGGCCCTGTTCGGGGAAAGCTCCGAGCTGTATCTGAAGCTCTACGACGAGGGGACCATTGACAGCTCCTTCGGCGGCGGCTATGAGACCATTGACGGCTGCGCCCTGTTCACCTGCGGCGGCGACAGCATGGACCCGGAGGCCGTCCGGGAGGCGGTGCTCTCCGCCGCCCGGGACTTCCCCGGCATTTCCCAAAAAGCCTTTGACCGCATGAAGCGCAGCGCCTTTGGCCGCCGGATCAAGGGGCTGGATTCCTTCGACGCCACCTGCTTCCGGCTCTGCGCCTACGCATTCAGCGACTTTGACTATTTCCGGTTCCCGGAAATCTATAAAACCATTCAAAAAGAGGACGTGGAAAATTTTCTGAAGCAGACCCTTCGGGCGGAGAACAGCTGCCTGTCGGTCATTTTTCCCGTCCGAGAAGGAGACGAAGAAACATGAATCCGAATCCCGCAAACTATTCCCGGATCTCGTTCCCCCTGTTTGGCATCGAGATCGACCCCATCCGCTATTTCACTGTCGGGCCGCTGACCATCCACCTGTACGGCGTGGTCATCGCCCTGGGCCTGCTGCTGGCCGGCGTCTATTGCAGCCGCCGCAGCAAACGGGCGGGGCTGACGGAGGACGACATTCTGGACGGCATCCTCTGGATCACGCCCTTTGCCGTTATCTGCGCCCGCATTTATTACTGCGCGTTCAGCTGGTCCGAGTACGCCGCGGACCCCATCTCCGTGCTGTACATCTGGAACGGCGGTCTGGCCATTTACGGCGCGGTCATCGGGGCTTTCATCGGCGTGGCGGTCTACTGCCGCATTAAAAAGTGCTCCCTGCCCGCTCTGCTGGATCTGGTGGTCATGGGCTTCCTGATCGGCCAGTTCGTAGGCCGCTGGGGCAACTTCTTCAACCGGGAGGCCTTCGGCGCGGCCACCCAGGCTTTCTCCCGCATGGGTCTGTACAATACGGTAACGGGCCAATGGGAGTATTACCACCCCACCTTCCTGTATGAAAGCCTGTGGAACTTTACGGGCTTCCTGATCCTGCATTTCCTGTACCCCAAGCGGGCCTATGACGGGCAGATCGCCCTGGGCTACTGCGCCTGGTACGGCCTGGGCCGGGCCATGATCGAGGGCCTGCGGATGGACAGCCTCTACTGGGGTTCCTTCCGGGTGAGCCAGGTCCTGGCCGCCGTAGGCTGCGTGGCCGCTGTGGCCGCCCTGACCATCCTCCACTTCCGCCCCCACGACCGGGAAAGACTCGCCGAGCGGGTGTACGCAAGGGCCCAGGCGGAGAAGGAAAACAATTGACAATGGACAATTGACAGTTGACAATTAAGGAGTTTCTTTCGGAAACAAATCAAAAAATAATTTCAAATTTGTCCCGTAGGGACACCATAATTGTCAATTGTTCATTGTCAATTGTCAATTCTGTCTCTGTCAGGCTTCGATTTTCAGATGACTTAAAATAAGGGGTGCCTCAATGATCCACATCCGTCCTGCCTCTGCCGGGTATGAGAAGCTCCCGCTCCGGGTTTTGACGGCAGCCCGCCTTTGGCGCGGCAGAGGAGATGTATCTCCGGGCGCTGTAACAGGCATAGAATTCTTTCCTATTGTTTTCTCCCTTTCCCACTGCGGAAAGGGGGATTTTTGTGCTTCCGCCAAGGGACCCACGATCTGGCAGCCTGGTTCGTCTCGGGACGGGATCGTCTTTTCCACGGACCGGTACGTTTTCGCGCCGGAATATTTTTTCAAAATACTATGCGGCCAGTTTATTGTTTTCACTATGGGTCCATGGTATCATGGTGGTATTCTGTAAAGTGTCGAAGTCTTGCTCTTGCAGGCAGCCTTTGCGCTTTTTTATTATATGGAGGAATAGACAAATGAAAAAAGCTCTCGCACTTCTTCTGACACTCGCGATGACACTTGTGCTCTGCGCATGCGGCTGCAAATGTAATTGCGCATGTGCCCAAAACGCAGCGGAAAACAGCACTCTCCCGGCAGACGCGAATAATTCGACGGAAGGACAGAAGATCGCCGCGGATCCCGAGAGCAGCACTCCCTCAGCAGATGCGAATGAATCAACGGGAGAGCAGCAGGCCGCTGCGGATGCTGAAAGCACTACCCCTTCAGCGAGCGGGAATGAATCGGCGGCAGAGCGGCAGGCCGCCGCGGATACCAAAGGCAGCACGCCCTCAGCAGGCGGGAATAAATTGACGGCGGAACAGCAGATCGTTGTGGACGCGGTAAAGGCACAGCTTCACTCTGAGACATTTGCCGCATGGCAGAGCCTCGCGAAAGACTTTAAAGGAGGCGAACCCAAATCCCCCGAAGTAACCGCCGTGTATCACTATTCCGTCGATGATTTTGAGGAAGAAGCGGTAGACTGCTACCTTGTGAATGTCTCCGCGGACGTTGGTTATTGGGATAATGAGGAAGCGGGGCAGGGTTCGCTGGCAGAACGCTATCAGATTTTCATAAGCGCGGACGGCAAAACCGTTTTAGATTCGATTTCCACAGACGCGGGAAACTTTAACGGCGATACTTCCACATCCGAGGGTCGTGCAACGTATCTTCTTTGGATGTTCGGAAACATGATGGACGGCAGATATGAGGGGGATTTTTTACATAATCAGGAAACTGTAACCATTTGGTCTGATGCTGATTTGAAGGTTGTAAACGAGAATATTTAATGCGGATCAATAGTTGAAAGCCCGTGGTAGTCAGGTAACTCAAGGAACTACTTCGGGGTCATGCAGAGATGAAAGTTGAACGTATACCCTGAAAGTGGAAACCCCAAGCCTTCCCCTGGGAGGGGAAGGTGGCCCGCAGGCCGGATGAGGTTGAGGCTGGAGGAATAAAACGGAGGCGGTATATAACTCGAAGTCTCGACTTCATCCGCCTCGCTTCGCTCGGCACCTTCGCGTTTTAATGTGTGATTGCCACAGGCAATCATTTCATTCAATTCGCTGCGCGACGCACCGCCCTCCCAGGGGAAGGCTTGACTCCCGCCCATTAGATTTCCTGTTTTTCCAAGACGCATATCATTTTAGATTTTGCATGCAGGCGTTGACAACCGCAATACGATGTCATACAATGGCTCTGTCGTGTTTATGAGGTGATTTTATGACAAAATGGGACAAGCTATTCCGCGCTGCTGTTGTGCTGCTGCTCTGTGCGAATCTGGCGGTCAGCGGTATGATCTGCGCGCGGCTTGGCAATGTGATGCCCGCGGTAAGCAGCGGCGAAAACGGCTCCGCGGCGGAAACCACCGATGACGACACCGAGCCGATACCTCCGGAAAGCCCGAATGCAGCCGACGCGTGGTATGACTATGCCTGGGTATACGAAAATTCGGATTATGTGGAGATCATCCGTTTGGGTTTGAACGGATCCGATTGGCATTTTGAATTGACGCTTCCGGGAGCCAACGTGGATCTGACCGTTGAACAGATCTTTATTAACGACATTTTGGACGGGCAGGAAACCAATGTTTTTCTCACTGACGACGATACCATAAGACATATGGCAGAGCTCAACGATATTAACGGTGACAAAGTGATCCTTCGCGCCGGAAAAACACTGGTGTTTGAGGACAATCACCCCTTCGTAACGGATTTTAACGGCAGGGAGATACTCTTTGTTCTGGAAGCGCCCTCCGGCGAAACCCTGCGTTATTCGTATATTTTTGAGCTTACGGACGATTCCGCGCCGTTGGCGGACTACACAAACGACAGCGGCAAGGATCTTTCTCTGCTTCGCCATGACGCGCGGTACGACATAGAAGTCTTTGACGGCGTATTCTGGGTACCGGCCGTTTCTCTTGGTGAAAGCCGCTATACCAATGCGGAAATTGCCGCAATGCGCTTTGATTCTCCTGAGGACAAGCAGGCCAAAATCGGAACGCTCTATGAGGCATTGCAGCTGTACCAGATCGGAAATTTTTCTTCGGCGGACGATAATGTGCGCATTGCCGAAAACGGGATCAACTGGGAATACCATACGCCGGGGCGTATCGCCGTAATCAACAACCGCGGCTGCTGCGCTACGGATTCCGCGTGGCTGCGCTACCTGCTGGAGGGAGATTACGATGAAATCGGGTATATCGCCACTTCCCAGCGGGACGGCAGCGGACACGTCTATAACTATATTCGAGACGGTGAATGGTACTATATCATCGACCTTACGCACTACCGCAACGACTGGATCGCCACGATTGAGGAAAACGGTGATATGGACGCTTATTCACGCTCCGACCGTGTCCTCGGCAATATTCACCGCACAAAGGATCTTACCAGCTTTGTAAACTATGTACAAGACGCCTTCAACGATCCCCCCGGGCTGATGTTCCGCCTCACCTGCGAGGATGTAACGCCCATAGACGGCGTGCGTTCCCAGAACGGTGTGACAATTTACCGCCCGGAAAGCTATGCGCCATATGTCACCTGCATTTTTGACGATGCTTCCGACGATCTGACGTACGCCTATGCCCCGGATCCTGCTGAGGTGCCGGAGTACTAAATTGGTAATGCGCGTCAAGCGCTGAAATCTCACAGTTTTTCGGTAAGCGCGGCAGAGAAGATATATCCGATAGCGTTGCCCGAATAAACAAAACACCGGGGCTGTCTCAAAATAGCAAAGTGCCCAAAAAGAACAATGTCATTGCGAACCAGCGCGCACGCTGGTGTGGCAATCCCCCCGATTTTCAAACATTCACGTTAGAAAATCTTGGATTTTACGTCTATCCGGGGGATTGCCACACCAGTGACTCGGTCACTGGTTCGCAATGACATTTTATATTTTGGCTATTTTGACCCACGGGAGTCCTTAATGAGACAGCCCCGTAAATTGTATCGACATATTTTATCAAGCAGCGCGCATTCGCTGTTTTTGCCATTGGTGAAAACGGAAGAGAAGGTATCTTCCCTCACCTCTGGTCATTGCGGGGCCATTGGGCAGATTTCCTGTTTCACGCACCGCAGGCAGACTTTATAGCCTCAACGACCCTTTTCGCCTGGGCAAATCCCTGCATGGAATAGGTATTGCCATTGTACTGGAATTTCAGCACAGAATGAAGCACAAAGCTGCTTCCCTTGATGAATTTCGCATTCTTCAGATCAATCGCTTCCACAAGATTCCCAATATCTGTGAATCCGGCGAACTCATAGAGTGACAACACGCTGCCATTCAGAAAAAACCAGACCCGTCCGCTGTTGCCATTGGTACAGGTCACATCGGCTGCGAGAGCAATTTCCCGCTCATCAATGAGACCCCGCAGGTGGGCATTTTTAAGAAACTGATTTTCGGCCATAGTTAAGAATCCTTTCTTTAGAGTTCTTTTTTTGAAGGGCTGTCTGGGTTTTTACAGCACTCTCTCTTCTTGATTATACTATAAGCCCGCTCCCACCGTCAAGGACTTGATTGGGTTTTTGGGATACTATCCCATCTCAGGATATTTCTCCTGAACTTCTTTTTACTTAGCCATTTTTATTTGCAATATAATGCCAATATAGGGGGGAAGTTTCCTTCCCCCCTATATCACTCGTTTTTTACTTGAAGTACCGCTCCAGCAGGCCCTTCAGCGCGCGGCCGTGCCGGGCCTCGTCCTTGGCCATTTCATGCACGGTGTCGTGGATGGCGTCCAGGCCGTTCTTTTTGGCGCAGGCGGCCAGGTCGAACTTGCCTTGGGTGGCGCCGAACTCGCAGTCAACCCGCCATGCCAGATTCTTCTTGGTGGAGGCGGTCATGTTGGGCTCCAGGGTAGAACCCAGCATCTCGGCGAACTTGGCGGCGTGCTCCGCCTCTTCGTAGGCGGCCTTCTCCCAGTACAGGCCGATCTCGGGATAGCCCTCGCGGTGAGCCACACGGGCCATGCACAGGTACATGCCGACCTCGCTGCACTCGCCGGTGAAGTTGGCCTTCAGCTGCTCCAGAATGTATTCCTTGTCCTCAGCGGAGATGTCGGGGTTGTTGGCGACGGTCTTCTCGTAGATGCCCAGCTCGTGCTCGGCGGCCAGCTTGCCCTCTTCCATGACCTTGAACTTGGAACCGGGGACCTTGCAGACAGGGCAGACGAAGCCCTCAGGCATTGTTTCGGCTTCCAGAACATAACCGCAGACAGGGCAGACAAATTTCTTCATAACAATATCCTCCGTTTGATTTTTATTTGTTGTTTGTTACGCTTGTTTTTTACTGTATTACTTTCGGGGTTTCGGCGGGGGTGTTCAGGCAGTCCCGGCAAAGTCCCGTGAAAGTCAACTGGGTCTGATCGATGCGGCAGCCCAGGAACTGGGCGTAGCTGCTGTAGTCCGGCTGCTCCACCTGGGAAACGTCCAGCACAGCGCCGCAGCCGCTGCAAATGAAATGCACATGGGGTTCGGTATTTCCGTCGAACCGCTCAATGCCATCCACCGTGGCCACGCTGGCGATGATGCCCTGGCTCTTGAAGAGGGCCAGATTGCGGTAGACCGTGGCCAAAGAGATATCCGGGTGCTCCTTCTGGAGCATCTGGTAAAGGGTCTCGGCGCTGGGGTGGCACTTGGTTTCCCGAAGGCAGGCCAGGATGGCATTGCGCTTGCGAAACTGTTTGGTTGTCTCCATAGGAAACCTCCTTTTATTTGCGATTGATTATTATTTACGCCATTATAGTAGCACGATGCCTTGCCTTTGTCAAGGGTTTTTTCTGAAATTTTTCCTGGACTTTTCAGCCCGGAAAAAACCCAGGCCGTCAAAAAAAACATGTCATTGCGAGGCAGTGCACGCACTGCCGTGGTCCCCCAAGGGGATTTCCTTCGGGCACAATCCCTCGATTTTTCAAACATTTTTGGTCCTAAACCGTCAGTTTTTACTCCTAACCGGGGGATTCCCACACTAGTGGTGCTCCGCGCAGCGAATCGAAATGGCAATGACTGCCAGTGGCAGTCATACCTCAATTTAATGAGGACTGGTTCGGAATGACATTCTTTCTTTTGGCCTTTTTGATAAGCTGAATTTATCCCGGACTTTTCAGCCCGGGATAAATCTTTTTATTCCGTGATCCGGTTTCCGGCCTTGGAAAGCTTCATAGATTCCCTGCAATACACGCACTGCATGACCAGCCAGATGGCGCAGACCACCAGGGAGGGGAAGAAGCCCGTATTGAAAACCAGGGCGGAGATGGCCAGCAGCCCCGCCAGCGCCGCGCAGGTGTGGTTTCCGGCTATATAGGCCTTGTAGGCGCATTTTCCGATCATGATCTTCTCCGCCTCGTCGCAGCTGTCCATCCACTTCTTCTGGAACCGCACGTCATAGACGGAGGCCGTTTTCTCCGGATACAGCCGCTTGGTCAGGTCCACGCTCTTTTGTTGGAAGCGCAGGTTTTCAAACATGACCGCCAGAAGTCCCACAATGCCCAGGCAGAGGGGCAGAAGCCCCTTCGGCGTTTCCCCGTCAAAAAGGGAAAAGCCCGCGGCATAGGCGGCGCAGACAAGAAAATAGGCCACAATTTGTCCCGCGCCGCTGATCCACATGACCAGAGAGCTTTTTTCCTCGGCCTTTTCCGAAACCGCCTCGTCCTCGCCGTCCCAGGCGTCTACAATGCTTTTCGCCTGATGGTATACCGGCAGGCAGACCGCAGGCAGGAGCACAGCCACCGCCAGCAGCAGCCAGGGGGCGATCTTTTCGCTGAAATAAGTTCCGGCTAAACTCAGCACGGCCGCAAAAGCGTTCAGACCGTAATTGGCAGCGCAGAAGCCGAAGATCCCGCCTATCAGCATACATACAAGCAGCAGTCCCAGAAATTTTGGGAGTGCTTTCCGGTTTTCCTGCCGGATCTTCTCATTTTTCATTTTCTTCTTCCTCCTTCAGATAAAAAACATCCTCTACGGTCACGCCGCATACCCTCGCGATGGTCAGCGCCAGGGTCACGGAAGGGGAGTAGTCCCCCCGCTCTATGAGACTGATGGTCTGCCGGGACACCCCGCAGAGCCTGCCCATTTCCTGCTGGTTCACATTCAGCGCCGCCCGGCGCTCCTTCAGGCGATTGCCTAATGTCATAGCGCACCTCCTTGTGACAGGTTTTCTTGTCGTATTGACAAGTATCTTTGTCAAGTTGCAGTATATCATTGTCACGCTGGATTGTCAATAGGGAAGCTATGATTATTTTACAGGCGGAACTCTCAATTTTCTCCACAGGTCTTTCATAGACTGTGGAACGTTTGGCGATTTGGGGGTTGTCGTATCCCTTGGCTCTCCCTATGGGAGAGCTGTCACGGCGGAAACGCCGTGACTGAGAGGGCTGCGATTCTGAGGCATTCATGCGAATCCCGCCGCTGGTACCCTCTCAGTCGTGCTGCGCACGCCAGCTCCCCCAGGGGGGGAGCCAAGGGGGCATTCCGACATACCCCAATTCGCGCAATTTACCCAAATATTTTATTGTCGTCTTGTTATGTAACTTTATTGCGTTCCTTAAATTTCTCCACAGTCTTTTCATTGTCTGTGGAGAATTTTGCTTTTTTCGGCCCTCAGGACCATCAGTGCTGCTCTGGTCCCACTTTCCCATGAAAAATCTCCACAGGGTATTCATACTCTGTGGAGAAAAATTCAGGTGGTAGGGGAGAGGCTGTTGAAAAGTGAAAAGGGGCCAAGGCCGGGTTTTCTCCCGGGCTTTGGCCCCTTTTGGCGGCTTTGCTTCGCTTTTTCACAGCATTTCATGGGTTTTCCACATAATTTATCCACAGCTGTGGAAACAGCTGTGGATAAATTTACGGATTTGTATTTTCCCGGTACCGTTTTGTTACGGAACCTCTGATTAAATCGGCAAGAGCTGAGAGCGAGAGATTTTTTGGCCGGTCGAAGCATCAAAAGCAGAGGAATACTTTGTGTACCCGCAAGGGGTATGCCGCATCCGTAAGCCAGCTTCCGCTGGCAACGGCTGCGCAATATTTCCTGCTTTTGATGCTGAAGAACGGGCGAAAAAGATCCGCTCTTCAGCCGCAGACGATTTATTCAGAGGTTCCTTACTTATTCTGCAGGTAAGCGTCAATAGCGGCTGCGCCCTTCTTGCCGGCGCCCATAGCCAGAATGACGGTTGCAGCGCCGGTAACGGCGTCGCCGCCGGCGAAAACGCCCTCGCGGGTGGTCATCTCGTTCTCGTTGACGATGAGGCCGCCCTTCTTGTTGGTCTCCAGGCCGGGGGTGGTGGACCGGATCAGGGGGTTGGGGCTGGTGCCCAGAGCCATAATGACGGTGTCCACATCCAGCACGAACTCGCTGTCCGGGATCTCCACGGGACGGCGGCGGCCGGAGGCGTCAGGCTCGCCCAGCTCCATGCGGACGCACTTCATGCCGCAGACGCGGCCGGTGTCGTCCCCCAGAATCTCCACGGGGTTGCACAGAGTCTTGAATTCGATGCCCTCTTCCTTGGCGTGGTGCTGCTCTTCCTTCCGGGCGGGCATTTCAGCCTCGCCCCGGCGGTAGACGATATACACCTTCTCCGCGCCCAGACGCATGGCGCAGCGCGCGCCGTCCATGGCCACGTTGCCGCCGCCAACCACGGCCACAGCCTTGGACTTGATGATGGGGGTATCGGAGGACTCGTCATAAGCCTTCATCAGGTTGGTACGGGTCAGGTATTCGTTGGCGGACATAACGCCCTTCAGGCTCTCGCCGGGGATGTGCATAAACATGGGCAGGCCCGCACCGGAGCCTACGAATACGGCCTTGTAGCCCATCTCAAACAGCTCGTCAATGGTCAGCACACGGCCGATGACCATATTGGTCATGACCTCCACGCCCTGGGCCTTCAGATTCTCCACCTCGTTGGCAACGATGGCCTTGGGAAGTCTGAACTCGGGGATGCCATACACCAGCACGCCGCCGGCGGTATGCAGGGCCTCGAAAATGGAAACCTCATAGCCCTTCTTGGCCAGATCGCTGGCGCAGGTCAGACCGGCAGGGCCGGAACCCACCACGGCCACCTTCATGCCGTTGGAGGGCGCTTTTTCAGGCTTGGCATTGATGTTTTCACGATACCAGTCGGCAACGAAGCGCTCCAGACGGCCGATGGCAACAGGCTCGCCCTTGATGCCCCGGACGCACTTGCTCTCGCACTGGCTCTCCTGGGGGCATACACGGCCGGAAAGGGCAGGCAGGGCGTTGGTGGAGGTGATGATCTCGTAGGCAGCCTTGAAGTCGCCCTCGGCCACCTTATGAATAAACTCGGGGATGCGCACATTGACAGGGCAGCCCTCGACGCACTTGGGGTTCTTACAGTTCAGGCAGCGGCCTGCCTCTTCCTTGGCCATCTCTTCGGTATAGCCCAGGGCAACCTCTTTGAAATTGCGGGCACGAACCTTGGGGTCCTGCTCAGGCATAGGGGTCTTGGTCAAAGTCATATTTGCCATTTTTCTTTCCTCCCTGTTACAATATATTTGCCTCGGAAAAGTGGCAGCCAGCTACGAGCCGAGACA
>CAVLCF010000114.1:0-6790 GCA_963661735.1 bacterium
CTGGGCTTCCTGTAGATATGCTCTTTTTAGTGTCTACTTTTACTTGACAAGTACACGATCATTATATATCCCGCCGACGATTTTACCGCGATAATAGAGGATATATTCTCCCATCATAGGCCGGTAAGAGACATCGTCCAGGTTTGATAGCTGTTCCAGAATGAAATGAAGATACTCTTTGCTGGACGCCATTTTTTACACCACTTTCTGCATTGCCCGATTCCTGCGTAACTAACTAACATTAGTTAGTTATATTATAAACGTTTTTGGGAGAAAGTCAAGCAGCTGCACACAATGAATTTTTCCTGCGAAACGCCATGCCGACAGGGCGGCGCTTCTGTCATTGTTTCCGTATCGCCGGCAGCAGAATATTTTCGATAAAATCAATGCGGTCACGGACTGCCGGTCGAAAACAGGAAGAAACCGCGGCCACGATTTTCTCCTGCGGGGCAGCATACAGCACATTGCCGCTGTCGCCGATCGCGGCGAAAATACTTTTCTCCGGATGTACGATCCACCAGAGATAGCCGTAGGACATACCGCTGAAAGCGCCGCTTTCGATCCTGTGCGGAGAAAGCATTTCCCGAAGCCATTCGGAAGAAACGATCTGACGCCCGTTCCATGTGCCGTTTTGCAGGCAGAGCTGACCGAGCTTTGCCATGTCGGCAGCACTCAGGCACAGTCCGTAGCCGGCTGTGGCCAGCCCCTGGGGGTCGGCAAGCCAGACGGGCTGTCTCGGCGTCTTGTCCGTTATGAACAGCTTATGCGCCTGCGCCGTTCCGGCAGAAAAGCTCTCGTGTTCGGCGATACCGAGAGGACGGAACAGATACGCATTTGCGAAGTCCACAGTCTTCATGCCGGTGGCTTTGAAAAGGACGCCGGAGAGAATGTGCAGGCAAACCGTCCGATAGTCAAATTCATCGGTGATGCCGCCCTTCCCACCAAGAAAGTCCAGCGATGCCTTCGTCCAGTCCTCACTGGAACACACCTTTGTCCAGGGATCGCCATGCCCTTTATAGGGGGCGCGCATGGTCAGAAGATGCCGGATCGTCACATCGAAGATCGTCTTTTCGCCGCGCCTGACCGGATACTCCGGAAAGTAGGAAAGCACCCGATCGTCCACACTGCCGATCATCTGATGGTCAATAGCAATGCCAATCAGCAGCGCCATCACGCTTTTCGCGGCGGATGCGATATGGACGCAGTCCGTCCGTTGATAGCCGTTCCATTCTGCGGAGCAGATTTCGTTTCCGCCCTGAATTACACTGATCTGACAGATGTTCGGCTGATGCTCCTGTATATATGCATGCAGTTCCTGAAGCTCCATTCCCGCTGCCTCCCGCTTGCTTTTATTCTTGTTTCATCGTCCGTGCCATTAAGCATTCTCATTCACAGACATCCCTTAAGTTGTGTTCTCGAATCCACTCATCCAGAAACCGCATCTGTTCGTCGGTATGGAACCAATGCTCGCCACTGGGCATTTCTTGCCTCAGAGAATGATCCGGGCGATCTCCATTGTCACGATCTTCAGCACAGCGCCGCCCGACATCATATAGAACCAGACCTCGCACGTCTTTTGCGTTTTTGCGATCGGCGTGGCAATGGCGGCAAGGATGATCAGCAGCGCGCCGACACATCCGACGATGGTGGGAATGCTGATCAGTGGGAACAGCCCCGGCGCGCAGCTGCCGTCGATGGCATGCTGGATGGTCTTATCCAGGCCATCCCGCGCCGCCGCAAAGCAGCAGATCACAAGGCCAAACACCAGCAGAACCACGCTCCTGCGTCCCCAGTATGGAATGTTCGTGCGGTTGAGAACCGACCAGCCGATAAAGCCCAGCAGAGCAAGGATCATCAGAGTTGTCGCCGCGGTGACGGCGTTTCCGAAATAGAGCTTCATTCTCTCCGCACCTCTCAATACTGGATCGTGATCGTTCTGCACGCATCACAGCGGCAGGCTTCCACGCTGGTGCGGCCGCCGACCTTCAATCCGGTGAGCTTTACAAATCCCGCCGCGTTTCTGGCGTTTTCCAGAGCACCCGGCAATTTGTTTGCGAAGCTGAACGCCCCGTCCTTGCTGCTGAACAGATAGCCGTTCCGCATTTCTTTTCCGCATTTCGGACACATCATGATCATTACCTCCCATGCTTATCGCTGGGCGCTGTACCAATCGAGAACAGCGCCCAGATTTTCCGCTTTGACCCGCTCGCCGCCGCGCTGCATCATATCCAGCATATCGTCCTCTTCCGGTGTGCGGTCGGTCTTTTCGGCAAGAGCTTTGCCCGCCGTTTTGACCATGATCTCCATTATGGGGCGGTGAATGCCGTGCAGCCTTTTCACATCAAAGTTTCCTTGCAGGGTGAACAGCGGGATATTGGCCGGGACAGCCGACTTTTTCCGCACGCTGTCCGTCTGCGTTCCGGTCTGTCCCATGCCGACAGCGCAGACGGCGCACACCCGATAGTACCTTGAGGCCTCGGCATAGCCCTTGACAGAGCCTGCCATGATCCAGCCAAGGTAGATAACCTCCGTTCCGGCAAAGACCTGTTTCTTCGCTTTCGCAAGAGAATACGCTGGAAGTCCGGTTTTCCGCGCCAGCAGCCTGGCATAACGCTCTGTGCTGCCGGTATTGGTGGTGTAAATAATCGCGTTCATAAAACATTCCTCTCAAAAAAGTGAGACGCAGCGCGTGATCGGCTTTGCGATCAGCACTGCGTCTTTGCGTCTGGCTGTTTGGTCCTGATGATAAAATTTTTGACGTTGATAATGCTCTCGCGCCTGCACTTCGGGCAGAACAGGGGAAATGCCTTCAATTCCGTTTCCCGAAAGACTTGCAGGCGTGTCTTGGCGCTGCACCAAGGGCATAAGACCCATTGCTTTTCTTTTGCCGCCTCTTTCATCATGATGTTCCTGACTTTCTGTAACCGGATTCTATTCCGGAGATAAAACGGTCAATGTGTGCTTCCAGCAGCGAAGCAACGCAAGTCTTATCCTTCGCCCCATCGTAGACGCTGTAGAGAAGATACATCGGCCCATAGAACTCCAGTGCCAGCTGCATAGCGGCCTCGTCAGAGTCCGTCAGCTTGCGGAAGATGGCCGCCATGTACTCCAGCGGCCCGCCCGCAAGGCAGTCGTGATGGAGCTGCGCCAGCTTGGGGTCACGGTATTGCTCCAGCGTCAGCATCTTGCGGAAGTTAGAGGAAAACGCTTCCTTCGTCCAATGGTCAAACTGTGCCATGCTGTACGCGCGGATCTTCTGCACCGGCGTGTGCAGGTAGGCCTCCGCAAAGCCGTCCGGTTCCGTCTCCGGCATTTCATAGCTTTCCGCGCGTTCATAGTCCATCTTGTTCATGCGCTCTACGATCCTGTCCAAAATTTCCTGTTTGCTGGCATAGTGTTTGTACAGGGCGGCTTTCGTAAATCCCAGCTGTCTCGCAATATCATTCATAGATGTCCCAAGGTAGCCGTTCTGCGCAAACAATTCCAGCGCCGTTTCCAAAATCCGCTCCTTCGTACCCTCAGCCATAAATCTCCCCCTTATCAAAGTAACCAATCGGTAACTCATAGTATAGTTACCAATTGGTTACTTGTCAAGACCTGTTTGAAAAATTTTTTTGAGCACAGCGCACAACAAGCATCGGCGAAAGACAGGGATCCGGCCCTCTATCAGGCAGCTGCGGGCAGGCGCGGTAAAAATCCGCCTGCCCGCGCTTTTTCAGACCGTCATAATTTTCCGGCCCAACCGGGCCGGGTTTTTTATTTTTTCAGAAAATGGCGCAGTCCCTGACCGTGGGTTATTTCGTTCAAAATTGCTTTTGCGTCGATTCCCTGTCCTCCTGCTTCTTCTCTGCGATAAAGTTCCCGCATGATCTGTAGATCGATCTCTATTTCGGCGGCTGTGCTCCCATCCTTTGAAGCGTCGGCCCGTAAAAAGGCCTTCAATATACTGTCAGAGGCCGTTTCAATCGTTGTGCCCAATGCCGCCGGATCCGCCGTTTCCCAATCGGGAAAGCATACAAGGTAGAATTCGCAATTATCGCACCCGATTTCACGCGCCGTGTCCCTGCCGTTATACCCGCACTTTTCCCCGTGGAAACTGGGCGTTATAATTTCTGAATAATTGTGTTCTCTATCGTACATAATAAACCACCCCCTTATATTATGTACGAATATTTTGACATACGCAAGCCCTAATTTTACAGATATACTTAAATGCGTCAATTTAGGGGGGTGGGGAAATTGATCAGTTATGAACCGCTGTTTCTGACGATGAAAGAAAAGAAAATTTCCTCATACCGCCTTGAGAAAATGGGGTTTGCCAGAAGCACCTACTATGCCATGAAAAACGGGAAAAGCGTATCCACAAATACGATTGACCAGCTTTGCACGCTGCTGCAATGTGAAGTTTCCGACATTATGAAGTTTGTACCGGAGCAGGTGTGAAAGCCCCAGACGAAGCGGTCCGGGGCTTTCACTTTTTTCCGCGGAGAAAGCCCGCGGGGAACCGGATCGGAGAAAAGAGGAGATTATGCTGAAGCTTGTAAAACCGTCCCGGGCCTATGAGGGACCGATCCGCGAAATGCTGGAGGACTGGTTTTCCCGGGAGGCCATGGAGGACATTACCCCCATTGCCATTGCCCGGCTGGACTACCATGATTTTGACAACTACTGCGCGAACCTGGATATCCCCGCGGACACCGGGGATCTGGTCCCGGATTCCACCTTTTTCTGCATAGACGAGGAACGGAACCGGGCGGTGGGAGCGGTAAATATCCGGCACCGCCTGAACGAACGGCTGCTGCGCTGCGGCGGCCATATTGGCGACGGCGTCCGGCCTACGGACCGGGGGCAGGGAATCGGCACGAAAATGGTTGCCCTGGCGCTGGAGGAATGCAGAAAGCTGGGAATCGATCGGGTGCTGATGGTCTGCGACAAGGACAACATTGCCTCCGCCAAAACCATTCAGCGCAACGGCGGCGTGCTGGAAAACGAGATCGAGGAGGACGGCTTCCTGGAGCAGCGGTACTGGATCACACTGCCAGAGCGCTGAGCCGGCGGCTGTTAAGAAAGCGTGTCATTGTGTCATTGCGGACCGGCGCGGGCCGGTCCGCAATGACATTGTGCTATTCCGGCAGTTTTTCTTTTTGCAAGAAAATGTTTTGACTCTTGCATTTTTGGGAAACCGTGGTACAATCAGGAAAAGACCCGTTTTCCTGTGGGAAGCGGCGGAAGGAGAGGATCCGTATGTCAATTCTGGAACAGTTGAACAGCCCGGTGCTGTATGCCATCTGCGGCGGCATTGTGGGCTTTGTGGCGCTGATCTGCGTGGTGTTTCTGGTCCGGGCCTATCGGGTGGGACTTCAGCTGGGGATGGACCGGGCGAAGCTGCGCCGGGTGGTCATTTCCAGCGCCACCTTTTCGGTGCTGCCCAGCGTGGGTATTCTGCTGGGCGTCATTGCCCTGGCGGGGAGCCTGGGCATTCCCTGGCCCTGGCTGCGGCTGTCGGTCATTGGCGCGCTGCACTATGAGGCCCAGGCGGCCCAGGTGGCCGCGGAACAGGTGGGTATGAAGACCCTTTCCGCCGCGGAAATGACCCCCTCCGGGTTTTCCACCATTGCGCTGCTGATGAGCGTGTGCATTATGTGGGGCATGCTGATGTCCATCTTCTTTAATAAGAAATACTCCGAAAAGCTCACCACCTCCGCCGCGGGAAAGCATATGGGCTTCGCGGACCAGGCCATGACCGCCATGTTCATCGGATTGGTCAGCGCGTACCTGGGCAGCTATCTGGGAGACTTTATTTCCGGCGAGGGACTGCTGCGGTTCCGGGGGGACTGGATGCCCTTGTTGGTGGCGGCGGTGTCCGCGGCCGTCATGGGCGGTCTGACGGTGCTGTCGGAAAAGAAACACATGGACTGGATAGAGAATTTCTCCACAGCCCTGAGTATGCTTCTGGCCATGGCCGCCGCGGTGGCTGTGGGCCTGGCGGTCTGAGAAAGGAGTCGGGAATATGGACGAAAATAAGGAAGCCCTGTGGGCACGCTACACCCGTATGACCCATGTCATCGGCAGACTCAGCAGCGCCGTTACCCTGGTGCTGTTGGTAGGCGCGCCGTTTCTGATCGGGCGCTATCTGGGGGCCTATCCGGATCTGGGCGCCGCGGCCAAGGCGTTTTTCTCCGTGGGGCTGGTCTGGATGATCAGCTGTATTGCGGAATTTCTGATCTATACCCCAATGCTTGGCTCCGGCGGCGGGTATCTGGGCTTCATCACCGGCAACCTGATCAATATGAAGATCCCCTGCGCCGTGACCGCCCGGGATATGGTGGGGGCCAGGACCGGCACGAAGGAAAACGAGGTGATCGCCACCATCTCCATTGCCACCTCCTCCCTTGTGACCATTCTGGTGCTGGCCCTGGGCGTGGCGGCGCTGACGCCCATCCGCCCGGTGCTGGAGAGCCCCGCGCTGCAGCCCGCCTTTGAAAACGTGGTGCCGGCGCTGTTCGGCGCTATGGCCTTTAAGTACTATCGCCGGCACATGAAGCTGGCAATCCTGCCCCTGGGCGTTATGAGCCTGCTGTTTATTCTGGTGCCGTCCCTGACAGGCTCCACAAGCCTGATGATCGTGCCCAGCGGCGCTATCGCCATCGGCTTTGCCCTGCTGGAGTATCGGAAGGCCCTGCGGAAAAAGAAGCCTGCAAATAAAAAGTCAAGCCCCAAAGCGGACTTGACAGAAAGAAAAATTTGCAAGCAGTAGGTAGAAAAAAGTGCAGCACAAAAAGGCCGCCGC
>CAVLCF010000115.1:0-31989 GCA_963661735.1 bacterium
AATATAGCATGATGAGATTTGTTTGTTTCACACCTTACATTCTCGGCTATATTGCATCGTTTTTCAACTACTTTTTCAATTTCAACTATTGATTCGCATTGATAGTTTCTTTTCGCCACATAACAGCATAACTATGTTTACTATCTATAAACTCAGCACATTCCCCATCGTCTGCGCAGCCTCCTTCTGTGCCGCAGTCGTAACATGCGCGTAAGTATCCAACGTAAATCCCGCTGAGAAATGTCCCAGCATTCCAGACACGGTTTTGATATCCACGCCGTTCTGCAATGCGACCGTGGCAAATGTATGCCGGAGATCATGGAAACGTACCCTCGGGATCCCAGCTCTTGCCAGCACACGTTTCAGCATATTATTTACGCTGTCCGGTGAGATGGGGCCGCCGTTGGGGGATGGAAATACATATTCGTCATTTGTCTTTGCTTTCTGCTGCGTGAGAACTTCTACCGCCTGTTGGGAAATCGCCACAGTGCGGTAGGAGTTCTTCGTTTTCAGCGGTGCTTCCATGACCTGACCATCCACCCTTGCGATTTGGCGTTTGACACGGATGACTCCGGCATCCAAATCAACGTCTGACCATTTTAATCCCAGCAGTTCTCCTCGCCGCAGGCCAGTGGCGAGTTCCGTATAGTACATTTCATAAACGCCGCTGGCTTTCGCTTCCACTAAGAATGCACGGAGCTGCTCGGCTGGAATGGTCTGCATTTCTTTGTGTTCCACTTTGGGCAGTGCTACCGCCTTGCATGGATTTTCAGCAATAACTTTCTGCGCTACAGCGAAATCCATTGCGGAGGAAATCACCTGGTGAATATTTCTGACGGTTTTCGCGGACAATCCTTTCGACTGGTGCTCCGATTCAATCCGTTCTACCCTGCCCCTGGTCATAAGCTTGCGATACAGTTTTTGCAGTTCCATTGTGCTAAGCTTTTCAATGGGAAGTTTTCCAATGTACGGAGTAATGTGGTTGTCGATGTATCCTCGGTAGGTCTGATGTGAGGACGGCCTGACTTTTAATTTGCAGACATTCTCAAACCATTCGTCCATCCACTGGGTAACGGTATATTCTCCTGTCTGACGGAAATCGACTTTCTTACTTTTCTCAATGGCTAACTTCATTTTCTCTTTGACTTCCGCTTGCGTTTTCCCTAATACGTTTTTGAAAACCTGTTTTCCGGAAACTGGATCTCTGCCTACTGTATAGCGCCCCTCCCAACGGCCATCTTTTCGTTTGCGAATGTTCCCCTCTCCGTTGGATCTTCGTTTTGCCATTGTATCACCCTCCTTTTTTGTACCGCACACATTACCACACTACTTCTTCAATATCCATTCACGAAATCCAACAAAAATATATAAATCTCGTCTGCGCTTTTCTTTGTCTATGGCGTAGAAATTTTCTTGAAGCGCATTTAGGCATTTTCCGAACCTCAAATAATCGTAACACCTCTAAAGTCCCCCAAAAAAGGTTGCTCTTTCCTAGCGGAACAGTGATTTCTGTCTCCAAGCACCCAAAACGCCCGCTATTTTGTCTCCAACTTCAAAATCTGAAAAAACCGCGTGCGACCAGCATTGCTGGGCGCTGTGCCTCGGGCTGGAGGCTGAAAAGTCTCCAGCCCTTATTCCTGCAAGCTTTTCGTATCTCGTTGGTCATCCGAAAAGTCCCAACTTTTGGGCGAAATTTTTCTCCTATGTCTGTTGCCATATCAGGTGCCCCAAAGCCCTAACTTTTTAGCTAAGTCTCTCTCCCGTATTCGCTGCCGTGTATCTTGTCGTAATTCTTTTAATCTCCCGACGCAGGCGGTCCAGTGGCCTCACAGGTGGGAATCAATGCCCTCTGTCTGTTTCGCAATCCAGTTCAGAAACACATCCTTTGGAACAAGAATCCGCTTGCCAATTCGCATATGCGGAAACGCTTCTGACTGAACCAATGTGTAGGCCGCTGCTCTGGAGATTCCCAGAGCCTCAGTAACATCCATTGCATTTAACGTCAAAGACAAGTCAGAATTACTTTTAAATTTACTTTCCCGAATAAAAATACCTCCTTTACAAGTTTTTTGATTGCAGAATAGCCAGCCCCTCCCCGCGGCATTTGATGGCAGATGATCGCTCCCATCCGGGAATTCCACGGGACATAAACAGAGCATACGCTTTCAGCTTCCGCCGATGTCTCCCCGCAAATATGCGGGCTGGTTTCCAGGTGTTTTATTATTCAACCCAGCCTTTTCATCCCCGGGAGCTGCCGTGTTTGCTCCACAGGTTGGCATTGGTTGAATCGCTATTCGCAATGCGAAGTCTCGGCGCACCTACCAAATGAAAGGCCGGACAGTGAACCCGGCTATTCCTATAAAGCTGTCAAGGTACATGAGTGGAAAAGTCCTCTCATATAGATATTAGGAGATGGAGGACGAAAAACGAAACACCCGGAGAAAAAATTTTGATTTCTTATTGCTTTTTCCATGGCGTGTATGTAGATGGTCGGAACTTCTTTTTCAGACGTATGAATATTTCGTTCCTCATTCCAAAGAATTTCAGATTTCGCTTGTAATCATATCAATAGAATGATATAATTGCATGGAAACGAGGTGCTTGAGAATGCGTTTATATCACGGCTCCCCTGAAATTGTTGAAGTCCCGCAATATGGATTCGGGTCCAAAATGAATGATTACGGCCTTGGCTTCTACTGTACGCAGAGCAATGAACTTGCAAAAGAATGGGCCTGTCCGACAATGCAAAGTGGATTTTCCAACCAATATGAATTGAATATGGATGGGCTGTCCGTGCTGCATCTAAACAATGATGGCTGCCATATTCTCAATTGGATCGCAATTCTTCTCCAGAACCGAATCTTTTCAAAGCGTTCACCTATAGCACGGCAGGCGAACGACTATATTCTCAATACGTTTCTGCCGGATATTTCGGGGTATGATAGCATTATCGGATACCGTGCGGACGATTCCTATTTCAGTTACGCAAAAGACTTTTTGAACAATACGATTTCCGTCAATCAACTTTCCCAGGCAATGAAACTAGGGGAGCTGGGAGAGCAAGTCGTTTTGAAAAGTGAAAGAGCGTTTCATCAAATCCAATTCCTTGGCTATGAAATTGCGGATGGAAGCATCTACAATTCGCAGCGTATGGCACGGGAAGAACGTGCCAGGAAAGCTTATTTAACAAGCCATGGAACGGATTTCTCTGCGATTGGTAACGAAATCTACGTGCTGGATATGATCCGGGAGAGGATGCAGAATGATGACCCACGCCTACGATGAAATATACCTCGATGATGCAATGGATAACCTGGGCACTGCTGTGGAGTATGCAGTTCTGAATTGCAAAATTGATGGGCAGGCATTTCTGGATTTGTTTATTGCCAGCGGACTTGCCGAGGAATTTGGCCGTGGGAATGTAAAATACATTTCCGGTATGTCCGGCATTGAGTTGGCCAGGCTTACACTGGAACTATGCGGTATGCGTATCGCTGCCTCCACTGATGCGCCACATATTGACTACTCGCCGGAATATTGGTGCGGCTGGATACTGTGTTACTACCAGTGGTATACAGGAAAGTCTTTTGCCGTCATTTGTAAAAAACTGAGCTTTTCCTCCCTGATGGATGTATACGGAGTCCTCCACGAAGCGGACCCCAGCAAGGCGGTGGAGGTCTTTGACCGGTCAATGGCACAACCCAAGGAAGCCAATCTGGCTATTCTGCGCAAGAGAAAAGGGCTATCTCAGTCCCAGCTTGCGAAGCTGAGCGGTGTATCCATTCGGTCAATCCAGCTTTTTGAGCAGCGCAGGAGCAACATTAACAATGCGCAGTACAATCACCTGAGCGCAATTGCCAAGGTCCTTGGCTGCGATGTTGAAGCCTTACTGGAGTAAAGCTTATCCGTGTTAGGCACAGTATAGCCCTAGTCTAATCACAATTGCCGCCGTCAGCATAGGGGACAATATGTAGAAATTTTCTTTGGTTATAGCAAATAAGTTTTGCTATACATCAGTGGACGCAAAATTTACGAATGCCAAGGATATTCACTTATGAATCTGCTGGCAAGTGGTCGCTGGCAGAGCGGAACATATACGATATATTGGCAGAAGGAATAGGTCGGGATAGAGCCAGAAAGCCCATCTGTCGCAGAGTGAACTGCTAAAAGTCCAGAGGGAACGGCTGAGATCGTTCCCTCTCGTCCTACTGAAGATCACATATGTCTGCACCAAGTTTTAGCGAACGCCAACAGCCCATTGAGAGAATCCGGCGCTTTACTCATTGTCGTACAGATATTTGTAATTGTGAAATAACGTTATATATTATTGACATTATAATTTATTTCGTTTATAATCATAATAGTTAATATAAATCAGGAGTTCCTCATATGAGTAAAACACCATATAATTTAGTCCCGGCCACAGAAGCAATTCTTTCTGAGATGGGCGAGCAAATAAAATTGGCGCGCTTGCGGAGAGATTTGCCGGCAGAGCTGGTTGCGGAACGTGCCGGGATCAGTCGGGCATCGCTGTGGAAAGTGGAGCAGGGCAACCCATCCGTGGCGATGGGAATTTATGCTTCGGTTTTGCACGCGCTCAACAATATGGATACAGATTTGCTGCTTGTCGCTAAGGATGATGCCATGGGGCGGAAGCTTCAAGATCTGAATCTGCTGACAAGAAAGCGTGCTACCAAAAAGGGGAAGTGAGATATGTCCAATTCATCAAGACAAATTCTGGTTTACGACCATTTCAGCAATGCGGAGCCAATACTTTTGGGCTATCTTTATGTGGATAATATTCGTGGTGGAGAGGCGTATTCCTTCGAATATAATGCCCAGTGGCTTACGCGGACATCGGCAGCCCAGTTTCTTGACCCGGATCTGATGCCCTACGGAGGCAGACAGTTCCCCAGCAACCGATCCATATTTGGCCTGTTCGCGGATGCCTCTCCCGATCGTTGGGGGCGTGTCCTAATGATGAAGAAAGAACGGATTCTTGCCGAGAAAGAAAAACGCAAGCCACGCAAACTATTAAACAGCGATTATCTGCTTGGCGTTTATGACGAAACGCGCATGGGTGGGCTCCGTTTCAAGCTTGATCCTGACGGCGATTTTCTCTCCAACGATCAGGAAACAGCTACCCCGCCCTGGGCTACCCTGCGCACATTGGAAGAAGCGTCCCGTCGGTTTGAGAATGATAATGTGACCTTGGATGAAAAATGGCTGAACCAGCTGCTCCGTCCCGGCTCCTCTTTGGGTGGCGCACGTCCCAAGGCTACCGTTGTGGACCCGGACGGACAGCTATGGATTGCAAAGTTCCCCTCCAAAAATGATGATAATAATTCCGGAGCCTGGGAAAAAGTTGCCTCCGACCTTGCCGCCATGTGTGGCTTGAATGTTCCGGAATCCAAACTGGAAACATTTTCCAAGCTGGGCAGCACCTTCCTGATCAAGCGATTTGACCGCGATGGCAGCCGAAGAATTCATTTTGCTTCCGCAATGACGCTTCTTGGTAAGACGGATGGTGCTTCAGCCGCAGATGGCAGCAGCTACCTGGACATTGTTTCCTTTATAAAAGCCTATGGCAGCCACCCCAAAGCGGATTTGCTTGAGTTGTGGAAACGCATCGTGTTGAACATGGCCTTGTCCAACACGGACGACCATCTGCGGAATCATTCCTTTATTCTGGATACAAACGGCTGGACGCTTTCCCCGCTATACGATGTGAATCCTGTTCCCTACGGCGACGAACTTTCGCTGAATATTAACGAAACGGACAACAGCATTTCTATTCCCTTAGCCATTGATGCCGCACACCATTTCGGACTTTCTGCAAAAGACGCGGAGCAAATGGCAGGCGAAATGCTGGCAATTGTCCGCGATCATTGGGAACGACTTGCGAGGAAGTACGAAATTCCAAGGGGAAAAATAGAGGATATGCGCCCCGCGTTCAGTGCGTGTTATCAGGATTGACTTTGTTTACAGGGATAGCGTAGACATTGAAATTTCTTTGTCTATGGCGTAAAATTGATATGTACCCAGTTTTCCGGATACCCAGTATTGGAGGTATTGCTATATGGGGTACAGTTATGCGTGTAAACGGATGTGCGTTGCGTCGTATAGACAGGAGAAATGGGCTTTCCCAGCAAATGTTTTCTAGCAAAGCTGGGGATAAATACAAGTTGAGTTATAAACGCAACGTCTCGAAAGAAATTAGTCGACGGACTCACGCATATATCCGTCGACTATGTAATCACATTTTTAATTGAGATTCTGGGCATACCGCAGGTTTATTTTGCTAGATTATGCTGTACATACAATTCTAAAGTCAAAGAGGATTCATACCCTATATACAATATCTCTACTTCCTTCGACAAATTCGAAGTAGCCATCATTCCATAAAACAAGACAGTTGTAGCCTGTACTTTGATATTTAATTCCTTCAATGCCAATTCTCTTACAGCAAGATGCGACAAAATTGGGCAGCAAATATTTTTTTACAATCTTGCCTTCTTCGTTCTCCACCGTAAAACGCAGATGTTCCAAAAACCTATTATCATTTGCATCTCCTGATAAATCGAATATTTTTGCCGGTTTTACTGGTTTTAGTCCAACAACTTGGATATTGACTTTTCTCCCACCGCTATGTTTAGTAATCTCCTTAAGTGCGCCGTCTTTTGTTTCGGCAAGATAAAAGCAGCTCTTCCCAATAGCGTTATATCTTCCATGAGAAGACACATTTTGCGGAGCTTTCATCATGTCTTGATCTAAAAAAGGTGGTTGGCCATCCTCAATTTTTCTGGCATGAAAATATATATCTGCATCAAAGTTTATAAACCGATTCCAGTTTTTTATTATTTCAAAAATTTTTCTCCCGACTGGGTGCTCAAGTGCAAATGTTGTGTCCTCAAATAGCTGGCTTTCAAAGGAAATAATCTCGTCCAAAGAAATCCCGGCGAACAAATCCTGTGAGCTTTCTACTACAGCAATCTGATCAGCGCTCAATTTTCGTTCCGGGGTGCTTTTATGATAAAATTTGAGGTCCTTAGGGTCAAATTGAATTTCATTTGCCTGCACTAACTTTTCTGTAGTTTGTTTGGTTAGGGATTTAAATACACTTTTTCCTCCCCGAGGTAGCTCTATCGTATTAAAATTGGGTAAAAATCTAACCACAGCAAGTTTTTGTGCAGCGATACTTCTCTCTGTAACACTCGTCAAATACTTCGATTTATTCCACAGCGCAGTCAACTCACTCATATACTCTGAAGCAGTAAGCGCTCCCGTTGCCATTGTATAAAGAGCGTCACGGGTCTGCAGTTCAAGTGTACTTGATATTGCGGAAGACAGCGCCATATCAGATAAAGGACGTGAAATATCCGCGCAATGCTCTAGATTCATCGCTGTAGCTGCGCCTAAAATCCCCAGTGTACAGGGCACCGCCGCCGTAGACATCGAAGACATCATGGAATTTGTTATGCCATAAAGTGCTGTCACTACCGCAGATGAAGCTGGATTTGTCTTTATTTCGGCAAATTTAGCCACACGTATATCTTTTAATGCAATCTCTTGTTCTTTTTCCTCCCATTTATCCATTTGAATTTCCTCGCCATGGCAATAATTATCATCTAGTTTTTAATTATATACTACAAGCCGATACATTTCAAGGCAATGGATAATTGATTAGTGTTTAAACTACTTATTGTTCAAGCATCAGGAACTGGTAATACAATTGGTGCAAGCAAAAGGAGAAATTACTTGCGCAAATATTGTTGAACTCCTGCAGGTAACACCTCCACAGGCATACAGAATTCTGCAAAAGCTAAAAGATGCCGGGCAGCTGTCACTGGAAGGAAAAGGTGCAGACTTCAAGTATCACACGGCAAAAAAGGGGAAACACACGCGTGTGTTAAAACGCATGCGTGCGTTTCGGTTGCTTTCTTTCCGGGCGTTAAAAAATATCCAAGATATGATCTGGCGAAAGAAAGGCTCTGGTCTGATTTTCGCCACAAGATCCAAAAGCGATGGAGCTATCAGAGGCGAGTAGCTTTGGTTTAGGTCCATGCGTTCCGCCTCGTACTTATGGGAAAGTTGCTAGAATCACTCATCCGTAACCTTGTCGCAAATGTAATCCTTAGCTTTCTTTGTCTATGGCGTAAAAATCTATGACAGAATTGGTTGGTATGTAACTGCGCTGACCCATATTTTGACCCATACGGGGACATCAGCAGTTGGACGCAGCAGCACCTAATGGACGATTGACTTCTGATTTTCCTAAAAAACAGGCTCAAATGGGCAAGAAAGCATTGAAATATCAAAACTATTGCCCTCGACCACAGCTCATAACCCGGAGGTCGTAGGTTCGAGTCCTGCCTCCGCAACCATGGCGGGTGTTCTTACAGCATTTTAAAGGCTGTAAGAACACCCGCTTTTTATACAGCGAGTTCACAGGGGGCGTAGTTGACGACTACGCCTTTTCTTGTATTTACGGACACTTCCGGGATCGGCAGGGGCAGCACCGTTGGAATCTCAACCGTTCCGACGCAGTTATAGTGGATACGAAGCCGCTGCTCCCATACGCTGTTGATCTTCTCAGCATTGAATACTTCGATCTTCTCAACCGGTTCGTTCAGCATCCGGGGCGTCAGCTTTCGCGCCCCGGTGTACTTGCGGACAAATTTTTCAATTCTGTATCGTACCTGATTTGCACCCTCGTTTTGTTTCTACAAATCGGGCAGCGTATAAATTCCGTTTGCATAGGGCGAAGTGCCTTCTCTTGTTTGGTTTCCGCTCATAGTGACCAGCTTTCAGGCCGTATAGACTTTTATTGCCGCCGCCATAAAAGCTGCCGTCCCGGCACCGTACTGGTCAATGTGCTGCGTAAAACGCTCGTCTCCCACATACATCTGGCCGAGGCAGGAAAGAATCTCCTTTGTGCAGTTGTAGTAGTTGTCCGTAATGTAAGCCTGCCACTTTTTCACAAGCGCCTGCGCTTGAGGGCTGTCCGGGGGGAGTGTGCGATTTTTGCCAAACGCATTCAAAATCGCCGCCCCTTCTCCGTCAAGCATCTTTTGCTGAACGGTGTTATAGCCGGCAGATTTCCTTTCATACTCAGCATAGGCAGCGGTGTTACCCCAACGCTGCCTGGCCTCTGCTGCGTATTGCTGTTTTGCCTCTTCTATCTTTGTTGTATCAAACTGTTTGAAGCTCATGTCTCGTTCTCCTTTCAAAGTTTTGTCCACAAGGGCGATCAGTCGGTCCAGCCTGTCCCGCTTTTGTACCAGAAGTGCTTTCTGGTTTTGCAAAGCAGACTCTTTTTCATAAGCTGGGTTCCGCATGATCGCCCGGATGTCCTCCAGCGAAAAGTCCAGTTCCCGGAAAAACAAAATTTGCTGTAAAACTTCCAGATCAGCATCGTTGTAAACCCGGTAGCCGCTGCTCGTGACACCACTTGGTGGAAGCAGGCCGATTTCATCATAGTAATGCAAGGTACGAACGGTAACGCCCGTCAGTTTTGCCACATCGCTGACTTTCATTTCCAAAAGTCCTCCGATTGCTTCAAAATTTCTTCTGTCGGCGTGATGGTCGCATCAAAAATAGATACGCCGGTCTTTTTCAGATAATGGCCGATCAGCGCATACCCGCAGGCATATCCGCCGCAGTATGGCATACCAATGGGCTGACCGCCGCGCAGGGACATGATCTCGTCACCGTAAAGATACGAAGAAAGCGTTTGAAAATCGCGTGTCTCCAGGTTTTCCCGGACAAGCGGTTTAATGGTTTCCTGAAGCACCTCCGGTGTCGTTTCGCTTACCCATTTGCCAACTTTATCCTCGCCGAACATTTTCGCAGCAAATGTTTCTGCCAGTCCCTCCGATACGATCATGTCAGCCAGCGTGATATGATTGCTCCATTGCATAAACTGCCAGCGGACATTATGATTCGTTTCATGTGCCAACGCCACAGGCAGCAGGCGGAGCGACCGTTCATTCGGCACAATGGAACCGATAATATAGCCAGGAATCCCGCCATCGCCGCAGTAGTCTCCTGCCATCACGGTCATAGGACTTTGCGGGTCGCTCAGCACGACCGTAAACACATACTCCTGCTTCGGGAGCTGAATACCGTGCTGCTCAAAGCCAAGAAGCGTATCACGGATGCTGGCCTCACAGCTTGTCCAAAAAGGTTCGCTGCTGATTTTTTCAATCTCTGCCCGGCGAGCCTCCGTGATCTGTACCGGGGCATAAAAGCCGCTCATTGCGGCGGCAGAAACCACATCATAGCCGCCCTCCTGCGTTGCTGTCAAGGGAATCCCAACACACGCCCACTTAAACTCAAAGGGCTTCATCAGCCTGTTCCGATAGATGTTTTCCTTTTCGTCGGGAAGCGCAGTCATCATATCCCGATAAATCCGGTCAGACCGGATCGCTGTAATTTTCATGGTAAAGCCTCCATTTTGTTTCTCATGTCCGAACATGGTCTTATCATACACTATGACGTAACGTGAGAGTCAAGGGGGCAAAACAATTTTTTTCGGATAAAGCGGCGGTAACGGCTTGAACTTACCGGTTTATAAAGGCGGTTCGTTTCATTTTTGCTGTTCTCCGGTATCTTTGGTTACGGCTTCAGCGGGCCGTAGAAGTAGCTGGCTGTTGCGCCGCCGTCGATCAGGAATGTGGAACCGCTGATGAAAGCGCCCTTATCGCTCATGAGCAGTTCCGCCACATTGGCGACCCCATCTGCCGTACCGGGGCGGCCGGCCGGACACTTTGCAAACATATTCTTGTAGAAATCTCCGCGGGGGCCGTTGAACTCGTCCAGGGCCAGCGGAGTGACGATGATGCCGGGGGCGATGTCGTTGAGCCGTGCGCCGCGCTTGCCCCACTCCACGGCCTGTGCCATCACGCGCTTTTCATTGCAGCGCTTTGCCATCTGATAGGCGTGCAGCGTATCGCGGATATTCTCCGGCTGCAAGAAATCGAGAGAAAGCAGTTCCTCCGTGGGAGTTGTTGCCAGAAGCAAGTCCTGCTCTGCGGTCAGGGCAGGCATACGCCAGCCGGACTGACTGGAGATGGTCACGCCCACGCCGCCTTCGGCAATCACCTTGCCGACTTCCTCCAGTAGCACTGCCGTGCCGTAGAGGTCAACCTTCAGGATTGCCTCAATGGGGGCCTGGCTGGGAGAAACGCCTGCGGCGTTGACCAGCATTTTGATCTCACCATACTTCTGTCCCTCGGCAATGAGATTCTGGATGGATTCTCGACTGGACAGATCCATCTCCATGGGAACCACATCAAAACCGGCCTCATTCATGGTCTTTGCGATAGCCTGTGCGTTCTCCAATTTCTTATCGCCTGCTACGATTTTCATTCCCGTACCCATACAACGGGCGATAGCCATGCCGATCTGTCCAGCACCGGCCCAAAGCATTACATTTTTCATTTTGCTGCCTCCTCAATCCATTTTTCAATTACTTTTTTTGCCCCGTCCACGCTGCTGCCGTGGATGGCAAGCCCTTTGGCAACGACTGCGCCGGGCGCAGCCTTCTGAATGTCCTGTACTGTATGGGAAAGCCCGCTGCCCTCATGGGTGCAGAAGGGGTGGATGGTCTTTCCTGTGAAATCGTAGCTTTCGAGGAAGGTGTAGACCGCCATGGGCATGGTGCCCCAGTAGTTCGGATAGCCCAGATAAATCTCATCGTAGGCGTCCAAGTCACCCGGCAGGTTCAGCACCTCCGGGCGGGCGTTATTCCGCAGGTGGGCTTTGGATTCCGCTGTGCAGGTATTATAGTCATCCGAATACGGCTGTGCCTGCTCGATTTTATAAAGCTCGCCGCCTGTCAGCTTGGCCAGCATCCCGGCTGCTTTTTCTGTGTTGCCGACGGAAATGCGGCGGTGTGCGCCGCCGAAGTAATTCTCCCCCGTGCGGGAGTAAAATGCGATCAAGGCTGCCATGTGAACACTCCTTTGCTTTATTTGATGTTTTTATTGTAGCTTGTCGGTTCCTTGCAATCAATTTTGCTTTTGCACGTTTTCAATAAGTAAAACTGATACAAAAAAGCGCTGCCCCCCGATAGCAGGGACAGCGCTCACAATGAAATCGTTATTTATTTTTCAAATTGTGCTTTCAGCAGCTCCGCAAATTCTTCTACATAGTAGCCGGAGTTGTCCTTCTTCCAAAATGCGCAGTAATTCCGCAGGATCGGATCTTCACCACGCACCAGCGGCAGCTGCATAATAGAGGTTCCCATAGCAGGTGAGGCCGCCGAGCCTTCTACCGGAAGGAAACCTTTGCGCCCGATCACCATCAGACGCGCTTCCTCCATATTTTCCGCATACAGGAACTCTCCTTGAAGCCCAATGACCGTTCGGTAGTATTCCTGTTCCGTTTCTCTTTGTGAAGCAGATGTGACCAGAATACAAGGAATGTTTTTTAATTCCTGGGGGGTGATTTTGGAAAGCTGGGCCAGAGGGCTGCGGGCGGAAACTTCCACATAGCTCTCGCGGGTGGTCAGAAGCAGATTGACATACTCCTCCGAAAAGGCCCGCCGCTGGTCGTTCAGGATCAGATCTACTCCCTCCGAGCGCAGCATGGCATACAGCTCTTCATGGTTGCCGTAACTGACCGACACATCCACATCCGGGTGTCTTTCCGAAAACAGCTCCAAGGCGTGGTGAAATTCGCCGCCGGTATAGCAGCGAAGATAGCCAATTTTCAGGCTTGCCTGATTGCCCTTGGCGATCCTTGCGGCTTCGCTGCACATTCTTTCATAGTCCGCCGTCAGGATCAGGCTCTTTTGATAGAAGTATTCCCCGGCCGGTGTCAGAGTAAAGGTTCGATTTTTACGCTCCAAAAGCGGAAAACCTAGCTCCCGTTCCAAAGCCTGTATTTGCTGAGAGATGGCAGATTGAGAAATGAAATTTTCCTCTGCGGCTTCGGAAAAGCTGTTCAGCCGAACAACGGACTGGAAGTATTTGAGCTGTTTGAGCATTTGTACGCCTCCCGTTTCCATTTCATATCCGTTTTTTAATTATAACGCAAAGGCGCAAACAAATCTACCGTCTGGAGTCAAAGAGACTCTTGTTCTCCACGCAAAACACGCAGGATCGTCTGCAATCCATCCTCCTGCATCGCTCCGAAGCACACCAACGAGCACAGGGGCATATTGACCTGCAAGGCCCGGCTGGCAGTCTCGGATACGGAGCGGCCGCCCTTTCGGCGACTTTAACATTTCCGCAGCAAAGCGGAAAAATTACAGCAACGCAGGCATTCTAAACTTTGCCAGGCATCCGTCGGGTGCGCCATCCAATATAGAAAGAATGCCCTGTATTTTTGTGTTGAAATCTGTGCGAAAAAGTATGATAATGGTAACGAGAAATTTTATATAGAAGCCAAAGAGCGGAGCGCTGTTTAGAGCCCTCCACCCGGAAAGGAGTCTGGATGAAACTGATCTTTCGTTACATAAAGCCCTACGAAAAATCGTTCTTCCTCGTGATTGTGTTGAAGCTGGCCGCCACCGTCAGCGAGCTGCTGCTGCCCTACATTCTGGAACACCTGATCGATGTGGTCGTCCCCCGGCAGGAGCTGGGGCAGGTATTCCTATGGGGGCTGCTGATGGTACTGTGCGCCCTGGCGACTTTCCGCCTCAATGTACGCACCAATGCCCAGGCTGTCAAAAATTCCAGCGGCATCGCCTACGACGTGCGGAAAGACCTGTTTGAGAAAACCATGAATCTCAGCGGCAGCCAGTTCGACGGCTTCGGTCTGCCCAGCCTCACCAGCCGCATGACCAGCGACAGCTACAACGTGCAGAACTTTGCCCGGTTTGTGCAGACCATGTTCGTCCGGGCTCCCATCACCTTAATTGGCAGCATCCTTGTGATGCTGTCCATGGACGCGACGCTCAGCAGCATTTTGATCTGCATGGTGCCCATTCTGATCGCTGTGATCATCGGCATCTCCGCAAAGGGCATCCCCATGTATCAGAAGGTGCAGAGCGCCCTGGACAAGGTGGTGCGGGTCATGCGGGAGAACATCACCGGAATTCGGGTGGTCAAGGCCCTGTCCAAGACGGAGTACGAAAAGCGGCGGTTCCACGGAGCCAATGCCGACATGGCGGATCAGGATATCGTCGTTGGCACCTTCATGGCCCTGCCGGGACCCATTATGCAGCTGAGCCTGAACTGCGGCCTGGTGGCGGTGATCTGGATTGGCGCGAAGCGGGTGGACAGCGGGGCCATGCAGCCCGGTGTCATCCTGGCGTTTCTCACCTATTTCAACATGATCATGCAGAGCGTGCTTGCGGTGAACCGGATGTTCACCATGATCAGCAAGGCCTCTGCCTCCGGCGACCGGATCGACCGCATTCTGCAAACCACGGAAAGCCTGCCGGTGCTGGAACGCGCCGAGGCAGGGCCGGAGGGCAGCTGCATCTGCTTTGACCGTGTAAACTTCACCTACCGCACCGCACCCCTGACCTCCGAGGACGGCGGTCCCGCCCGGCAGACGGAGGCGCAGCGCCGGGAGCAGGAGCAGTGCCTGTATGACATCAGCTTCACTCTGAAGCCAGGGGAGAGCCTGGGCATCATCGGCCCTACAGGCTGCGGCAAGACCACCATCATCAATCTTCTCATGCGCTTCTATGACCCGGACAGCGGCCATGTCTACATCAATGGCAAGGATGTGCGGTGTTACGAAAAGGACGAGCTGCACCGGAAATTCGGCGTAGTGTTTCAGAATGATCTGGTGTTCCACGAGTCTCTACGGGACAACATCAATTTTGGCCGCGGGCTGGAGGATGCCGCCCTGGAAAGCGCCGCGGAGGATGCCCAGGCGGCGGAGTTCATCGGCGGCCTGGAAGACGGCCTGGATCACATGGCCGATATCAAGGGGGCCAATCTCTCCGGCGGCCAGCGGCAGCGGATCCTGGTCAGTCGGGCGCTGGCGGGGCATTCGGAGATCCTGGTGCTGGACGATGCTTCCAGCGCCCTGGACTACAAAACCGACGCCAGGCTCCGCAAGGCGTTGGAGGCAAACCATTCGCAATCGACGATGATTATGATTGCCCAGCGGGTCAGCTCCATCCGGAATCTGGATCACATCCTGGTCCTGGACAACGGTCACGCCATTGGCTATGGCCGTCATGAAGAACTGATGAAAAATTGCCCGGCGTACCGGGATATCTGCCACGCCCAGATGGGCGAAATGGCCGGAAAGGAGGGAGCCTGAATGCCGGGACCCGGAGATCGGGGCGGAAAGGGAAAGCCCAAGAATGCCAAGGGCGCGCTGACCCGCCTGCTGCGCTATATGCGCCCTTACCGCTGGCAGCTGCTTCTTTTCTGCCTCTGCGCGCTGCTCAGCAATCTATTCAGCCTCATGGGCCCCAAGCTGGCGGGCCACGCCATCAACGCGGCGGACGCCGGGGCAGGACAGGTTGACTTCCAATTGGTTCTGTATTATGTAACCCGGATGCTGACCGTCTATGTACTCAGTGTGGTACTGTCTTTCGTGGTAAATCTGGGGATGGTTCGGCTCAGCCGCCGGGTGGCGGAGAAGCTGCGGGGAGATGTGTTCGATAAGCTCATGCGCCTGCCCGTCAGCTACTTCGACCAGAACCAGACCGGCGACATTATCAGCCGGGTCAGCTATGATGTGGATGTCATTTCCACCAGCCTGGGCACGGACATTGTGCAGATCATGACCAGTATTGTGACCATTGTAGGGTCGTTTCTCATGATGTGCAGCATCAGCCTGCCTCTGGTCAGCTGTATGCTCATTACGATCCCGCTGTCCTTATTCTATACCCGCCGCATGGCCAAGAAGACCCGTCCCCTCTACGCCAAGCGCAGCGCCGCCTACGGCGAGATGAACGGCTTTGTGGAGGAAAAGTTCTCCGGACAGAAAACCATTCTGGCCTATGCCTACGAGGATGGCATTGCCGGGGAATTTGACGAGATCAATCGTCAGGCGGCCAGTGCCTATTATGAAGCGGACAAAATGGGCTCCCAGATGGGCCCCAGTGTGAACTTTATCAATAACCTGGGTTTGGCCCTGATCGGCCTGGTGGGAGCGCTGCTCTACGCCGGAGGCAGGGTAAGTCTCGGCAATATTTCCAGCTTCGTATTGTATTCCCGGAAGTTCTCCGGCCCCATCAATGAAATTGCCAACATTGCCAACGAAATTCTCTCTGCCCTGTCCGCCTCCGAGCGGGTGTTTGCCCTGCTGGATGCCCAGGAGGAGGAGCCGGACGCAGAAAACGCCCGGGCATTGACCCAGGTCCGGGGCAGCGTGGAGATGCGGGACGTGGCCTTTGGCTATGTGCCGGGAAAGATCATCCTGAAGGACCTGAACCTGACAGCCCAGCCGGGGCAGACCATCGCCATCGTAGGCGCTACCGGCGCGGGGAAAACCACCATTATCAATCTTTTGATGCGGTTCTATGATGTGAACAGCGGCGGCATTTTCGTGGACGGCCACGAGATCCGTTCCCTGACCCGGGACAGCCTGCGGCGGAGCTATGCCATGGTCTTGCAGGATACCTGGGTGTTCCGGGGCACCATCTACGAGAACATTGCCTACGGAAAGGAGGGGGCCACCCGGGATGAGGTGGAGGCCGCCGCCAGGGCTGCCCACATCCACAATTACATCATGCGCCTGCCCCAGGGTTACGACACCGTCATCTCCGAGGACGGCGGCAACATCTCCAAGGGCCAGAAGCAGCTGCTCACCATCGCCCGGGCCATGCTCTACGGAACCAGTATGCTGATCCTGGACGAGGCCACCAGCAACGTGGACACCAACACCGAGCGCCAGGTCCAAAAGGCTATGCGCAGCCTCATGGAGGGCCGCACCAGCTTCGTCATTGCCCACCGCCTCTCCACCATCCAGAACGCGGACAACATCCTGGTCCTGGACCACGGCAATGTGGTGGAGCAGGGAACCCACGGGGAACTGATGGCCCACAAGGGGCTGTACTATCAGCTCTACGCAAGTCAGTTTGAATAACCAGCGCATATACTGCCCTATAGCGTGTTCCGATAACGATTCGTCAGAATTGCGCAGCCGCTGTCTGAAAAACTGTGTTCACCAGGGCTTGGGGCAGGGCCTCGACAAGCAGAAACCCATCTGTTTGCCGCATAGCGTGTAAAAGAAAAAACAGCGCACTGGATCTGAGAGGCAAAACCTGCCCCTCAGATCCAGTGTGCTGTTTTTGAGGTATAATGAATCCTTTTGGCTAAAAATATAGGTCGCTGGCCAGATTGCCGTGGACGTAGTAGCACACGGCCTTGCGCATGAAGGACTCGGTGACGCCGAAGAAATCGGCCAGCTCCCACAGCTCCGTATAGCCCTGGGCAATGGCATCGTCCAGGCGGTCTACGGGGATCAGAGTACGGATCGCCCATTTGTCCGCCTTGTTTTCGTGGCGCTGGCGGCAGTCCACCGCCGCGTAGATATTGTAGAAGCTGCCGGTCATACAATGGCCAAGCTCATGGCCCAGGTGCATCCGCTCCTGGGTCCCGCCGTCCAGAACCCGGTCGTCCATGCCGATATAACAGGTTCCGTCAGGCTCCATCAGAGACATGGAGCCGTTTTCCTTCATGGGGTACCGGAGGACGGCAATATTCTGCCTGGAAGCCAGACTATACAGTTCCGGTACCTGCACCATGGCTACTCCTTTTGCGCCCGCTCTTTTTTGTGCTTTTTCGCTTCCCGCTGGCGGACAAAGGCGGCGAAGCTCAGAACTTCATCGTACATGGCGTCGGTGATCTCGCCGCTGCCGCCGAAAAGCGCGAATTTGATCTCCTGCTGCGTCACCGAGCGCCGCTCATCCGGCAGCGTTTCATCGGCATTTCCCAAAAGCTCGGAGACGGAAATGCCAAAGTAGCGGCAGAGCTTTTCAATGACATTGCCGGAGGGCTTGGTACTGGGATCCTTTTTCCATTTGGTTACAGTGGATTTGCTGAGACCCGCATCGATGGCAGCCTTTGAGGTGCTGACACCGCGCTGCTTGCATAGCTGAACAAAGCGCTCGTAGAACATACAGGGACACCCTTTCTTCAAGGCCTCGGATAAGAATTCAAAAAATTCAACCATCAGACTTGACAAGTACGAAAAAATGTTCTATAATGCAGACAGTTGAAAATTAAGAACCATTCCGGACAATGATATAGCGATGAAGCCTTTGAGTTGCTGCCCATCAAATCTATATCCGGATATATAGTAACACATATGTTTTCGATTTTCAACCACCGGATACATCTTTTTTACGGAAACAGTATAAAAAGGATTGTGTCCAATAAAACGGACATATAAAGGAGCTGGGAGAAAAAATGGAAATAAGAACACCGTGGCCCCGCGGAGCGCGGCGGAATTGGGGCAGGAGGGCCGTTCTGGCATGATAGAGCCCTGGATGCTGGAACGGGCAAGGCAAAACCGCTGGGACAAGCACCTGGGCAGACGCCCCAGGTGCGCGCTCTGCGGGGAACCCATTCTGGAGGACCAGGCCCTTGCTCTGGACGGCCGCTATTACTGCGAGGCGTGCGTCTACTGGCACACGGAGGAGGTGGAAGCATTTGACGCCGGACTGGAAGAGGATCCGACGGGACTATAGCCGGGGGGGCTACCCAGGCGGCGCTGCAAAAGCGCTACGGCGTCGCGGCCTCTACGCTGCGGGGCCGCATACGCCGGGAGGGCTGGACCCGTGACGGAGAAAGGAAAGTTTTGGAAAGCGAACAATCCGACGGCCCGCTGTTACAAGGTCCTTCTCCGGACCCCAGGATGGCGCGGGTAGACGCTTTGGCGGACGCCATGCTGGACTGTCTGGAACGGGCGGTAAAGGAGCTGGACACGGTAACGCAAAGTGTACGGGAGAAAAACAAGCTGGAGGACGGGGCCGAGATGGTCACGGACTTTGAGCGGCTGCTTCCCACGGAAAAGGGCATTATCGACCGGGGCGGTCTGAAGCAGCTCACCGGCGTGCTGAAGGACATCAAGGATGTACTGACCCTGCGGCCCGAGGCGGACGTCCGGGAGCAGGAGGCCCGGATCGCCAAGCTCCAGCGGGATCTGAGCCGGGAACAGGAGCAGGATCGCGTTACGATCCAGTTGGAAGGGGAGAGTCTGGAATATGCCGAGTAAAGTGCTGGTCATGCCCCGGCCCAACGAAAAACAGCGGCTCGCCCTGCGGGAAAAGCACCGCTATGTGGGCTATGGCGGGGCCAGGGGCGGCGGGAAAAGCTGGTTCGTCCGATGGAAGGCAATTTTGCTGTGCCTGCACTATCCGGGCATTAAGGTGCTCATCACCAGAAGGACCTACAAGGAGCTGTTCAACAACCACATCGCCCCTTTGCAGCAGCTTCTGGCGGGAATCGCCGAGTACAGGAGCACGGACAAGCTCTTCCGGTTTCCAAACGGCAGCACCATTTCCTTTGGCTACTGCGCGGCGGACGCCGACCTGGGGCAATACCAGGGCGCGGAATATGACATATGGTTCGCCGATGAGGCGGGGCAGTTCCAGGAGGAATGGCTGACCCAGATCGACGCCTGCGTCCGGGGCGTCGGCGGATTTCCGAAACGCACGTACTACACCCTGAACCCCGGCGGCCCGGCCCACGGGTATTTCAAGCGGCTGTTCATTGACAGGAACTATACACAGGAGGAATACCCCGAGGACTACGCCTTTATTCAGGCCCTCTGCACGGACAACAAAGCCCTGCTGGAGAAGCAGCCGGAATATCTGCGGGCCTTGAAAAAGCTGCCGCCCAAGCTGCGGGAGGCCTGGCTCTACGGCCGCTGGGACGTATACGAGGGGCAATTCTTCGAGGAGTTCCGGGACGACCCCAGCCATTACGGCGACCGGCACTTCACCCACGTCATCGATCCCTTTGAGATCCCAAAGCACTGGACCATTTACCGCAGCTTCGACTGGGGGTATCACCGGCCCTTCTCCTGCGGCTGGTGGGCGGTGGACGGGGATGGGGTGGCCTACCGCATCCTGGAATTCTACGGCTGCACGGGAGAGCCCAACGAGGGTCTCAAATGGCCGCCCCAGCAGGTATTTGCAAAGATCCGGCAGATCGAGCGGGAACACCGGTTTCTGGCGGGAAAGAAGATCATCGGCATTGCGGACCCCGCCATCTGGGACGGCTCCACAGGGGAATCCATTGCCGACACGGCGGCAAAAAATCAGGTTTATTTCTCCCCGGGTGACAACAAGCGGATCCCCGGCTGGATGCAGCTGCACTACCGGCTGCGCTTTGACGAGCTGGGATTCCCCAGACTGTACGTATTCCGCAATTGCAGGCACTTCATCAGGACCCTGCCCCTGCTGCAATATGACAAATCCAGCCCCGAGGACCTGGACACCCAGGGCGAGGATCACGCGGCGGACGAGGCCCGGTATTTCTGCATGGCCCGGCCCATTGCGCCCCGGGAAAATCTTTCGGAGAAACCCAAAAGCGCCGCGGCGCTGTTTCTGGATATTGAAGAGGAAAATACGGTCCCAAGGAGACCGGGAATGGAGATCATAGATGGAACAACTGGAAATCATCGGCCCGGATCAGGTGCGCGCCGCCCGGGTGAAGCTGAATCGCTGCCGGGAGGGGAAAGCCAATCTGGAACGGCGGGTCATTGAAAACGAGCAGTGGTACCGCATGCGCCACTGGGCGTGCATGCGCCGGGGGGCGGGCAGCACCGTAGAGCCGGTTTCCGGCTGGCTCTTCAACGCCATCGCCAACAAGCACGCCGAGGCCATGGACAATTTTCCCAGGCCCAACGTGCTGCCCCGGGAGGAGGGAGACAAGGCCCTGGCAAAGGCTCTGGGCAGCATCCTGCCGGTGATCCTGCAGCAGGAGGATTTTGAGGAGGTCTATGACCGGGTCGTGGACGACAAGCTGAAAACCGGCACGGGCATCTACGGCGTGTTCTGGGATCCAGACAAGCTGGACGGGCTGGGGGATATCGCCATCCGGCGGATCGATGTGCTGAATCTGTACTGGGACAGCGGTATTACGGATATCCAGCAGTCCCGGAACGTTTTCTATCTGCGGCTGTGGGACAACGATCTGCTTCTGGAGCAATATCCCCAGCTGGAGGGAAAGCTGGGGCCTCAGGAGGCAGGAAACCGCTATGTATTCGAGGACCGGGTGGATACCTCGGAAAAGACCGCCGTTATCGACTGGTACTACAAAAAGCGGCAGGACGGCAAAACCCTTTTGCACTATTGCAAATTCGTGGGGGATACGGTGCTGTTTGCCACGGAAAACGAGGAACGCTACCGGAACCGGGGCTGGTACGACCATGGGCTGTACCCCTTCGTCTTTGACCCTCTGTTCCGCACGGCGGGCAGCCCCTGCGGGTTCGGCTACATCGATGTGGGCAAATCCGCCCAGGAATATGTGGACCGGGGCAACCAGGCCATTTTGCAGAACATGCTGGCCAACGCCCGGCCCAGGCACTTCATCCGGGCGGACGGCGCGGTGAACGAAGAGGAATACGCCGACCTGAGCCGGGACTTCGTTCATGTGGACGGGGCTTTGGGAGACGACAGTATCAAGCCCATTGCGGGCAAGCCTCTGAACGACATTTACGTTTCCGTCATCAGCAGCAAGATCGACGAATTGAAGGAGGTCACAGGCAACCGGGATGTATCCACCGGCGGCACAGTCTCCGGCGTGGTGGCGGCCAGCGCCATTGCGGCCATGCAGGAGGCGGGCACCAAGCTGAGCCGGGACAGCAATCACGCCTCCTACCGGGCCTTCCGGAAGGTCTGCCTTATGGCTGTGGAGCTGATCCGGCAGTTTTACGAGCTGCCCCGGTGCTTCCGTATTCTGGGGGAGCAGGGCAGCCAGGAATTCATCAGCTTTACCAACGCCGGTATGGGCCCCAGAGATCAGGGCGTGGAGCTGGGGGTGAATATGGGCAGTCGGATCCCGCTCTTCGACATTGAGATCGGCGCGGAGAAGCAGAGCCCCTATTCCCGGCTGAGCCAGAACGAAATGGCCATGCAGTTTTTCGGCGCGGGGCTGTTTGATCCCGCCCGGTGGGAGCAGGCCCTGGGGGCCTTGGAAATCATGGATTTTGACGGCAAGGGCAGCGTAGAGCGGGCCATTCGGGAGAACGGACAGCGGTACGCGGCACAGGAAAGGAGACAATTATGATCCATACGGAATTTTTTCAGAAGGACGGCGCGGTGTGCATGGAGATGCAGGGCCACGCCCTGACGGCTCCCAAGGGGGAGGACCTGATCTGCGCCGCGGCCACCATGGTGGTCTATACCCTGGCCCAGGCGGTGCAGTTTCTGTACGAGCAGAACCGGCTGCTGGAAAAGCCGGAGGTCCGGATCACGGACGGCTACGCGAAAATCCACGTCTACCCCAGAAAATGCGCGCTGGCGGAAACGCTGATGACCTTCTGGGTGGCCCAGGCCGGGGCCTACGTCCTGGAGCGCAACTATCCCCAGGCGGTCAGCCTGATGCCTATGGAGGTATCCGCATGACCGGGAACAACTTTCAGAACTCCCTGAACTGGCAGCTTTTCGCGGAAGCAGCCTCTTCGGAGTCGGGCGTAACGGAGGCCAACGCCCAGCCTCAAGCCGAAGCACCTCAGGAGGGTCCGGAGGACTTCGAGAAACTGATCCAGGGGCCCTATAAGCAGGCCTACGATGCCAGAGTGAAGAGCATCCTTCAGCAGCGGCTGAAAAACAGCCGGGAAACCGCGGAAAAATACGCCGCGGCCCAACCGGTCCTGGAACTGATGCGGCAAAGACTTGGCATTGCGGGCGAGGACTACGGCGCTATGGAGAAAGCCCTTCGGGAGCGCCTGCCGGAAAACGACCCTGCCGGGCAGCAGCGGCAGGAGGCGGAAATTCAGGCAGGGGCCGCCCGGATGGTGGAGCAGTGGCAGCGGCAGGCCGGGGATATCCGGGAGATCTACCCGGACTTCAGCCTGGAGCGGGAAATGGCAAACGCCGATTTCCGGCAGCTGCTTCGCGCCCGGGTGGATATGCGGACGGCCTATGAGATCCTCCACAAGGACGAGATCATACCCGCCGCCATGGCCTATGCCGCCCAGACCGTGGAACGGAAGCTGGCGGAAAAGCTCCGCTCGGAGGGCATTCGCCCCGCCGAGAACGGCGTCAGCCAGTCCGGCGCCGTAAGTATGGGATCCCGGGTGTCCCAGATGTCCCGGAAGGAGATCGCCGACCTCTGCCGCAGAGTGGAGCGGGGCGAGAAGGTAAGCCTGGGGTAAATTGACAATTGACAGTTGACAATTGTCAATTGGGTGCTGGATTCGGGCGATTTGCGTTTATTCTTACATTTGCATCGTCGAACGGGGCATTCCGGGCGCTGACTAGGAATAAGTGGAGAAAAGGAGAATTTATGGAAATCAGAACTTTGCAGCTTTTTGCGGACAATCCTACGGTAAACGTGACCACGGACGCCGGGCTGTCCGCGGAGAACAAGACTTTTTATGACCGGGCGCTGGTGGAGGAGGCGGGACCGAACCTGATCCATGGGCAGTTCGGTCAGAAGCGGCCCATTCCCAAAAACGGCGGCAAGCGCATTCAGTTCCGGCGCTACGCTTCCCTTCCCAAGGCCCTGAAGCCCCTGACCGAGGGCGTGACCCCCGAGGGCCGGAAACTCAGCGCCACCGCCGTGGAAGCGGAGGTAAACCAGTACGGCGACTTTGTGTGCCTGTCCGATGTGCTGGACCTGACCGCCATTGACAACAACGTCCTGGAGGCCACCAAGGCCGTGGGCCGTCAGGCGGGCCTGACTCTGGACACCATTACGAGAAACGTGTTGCAGTCCGGCACCAACGTGTTCTACTGTCCCAAGATCGGGGCCAACGGCGCGCAGACCCCGGTTACGGACCGGTCCGGGCTGGACAAGACCTGTGTGCTCACCGTGGACGTGGTGAAAAAGGTGGCGGCTATGCTGAAGGCGGCCAACGCTCCCAAAATTGACGGCGACTATGTGTGCATCCTGCATCCTTACGTGGCCTACGACATCATGTCTGACCCTCGCTGGGAGGAGATGCACAAGTACACCACCTCCGAGAATATGTATGAGGGCGAGATCGGCCGGATCGCGGGCGTCCGCTTCGTAGAGACCTCCGAGGCGGCGGTGTACAAGGGTACGGAGAACGACTGCCCTGAGGATCTGGCGGTCTTCGGCTGTCTGTTCCTGGCCCAGGGCGCTTACGGCGTCACCGAAGTCACCGGCGGCGGTTTGCAGACCATCATCAAGCAGCTTGGCTCCGCCGGTACCGCGGATCCCCTGGACCAGCGCAGCACCGTTGGCTGGAAAGCCCTGCAGACCGCGGAGATCCTGATGGAGCCCTACATGGTCCGTGTGGAGTGCTGCTCCGCCTTCAGCCCCAGCGCTGAGGCGAATTGACAATTGACAATGGACAATTGACAATTGTCGGGTGTCGTGGGCTGGTAGAAAGAAGAAAAGTAAGATGAAAAATTGATAATTGGCGGAAAACAATTGAGAAATCCTGAATTTTCAGAGGAATTGTCAATTGTCAACTGTCAATTGTCAATTGATTCGAGGGGGAGAGTTGATATGGAAGAAAAGCGTGTAGTGACGATTCGTTTGCCCCTGACCCGGGAGCTGCGGGAGGATGTGTTTGTGGGGATCAACGGGAAGAGCTGGCTCATCAAGCGGGGCGAGACCGTGGAGGTGCCCTGGAATGTGGCAAAGGTGCTCTCCCGGCGGGAGAAGTGCCTGGCGGATGCCATGGAATTTGAAGCCCAGGCGGCCCAGCCCCTGGAAAGCCTGGAGGCCCGGAAATGACGGTGCGGGAGGTCATTGAGGCCACGGACCGGCGCAGGCCCAACCTCTACAGCCGGGAGGAAAAGCTCCGGTGGCTGGAGGAGGCGGAGGGCATGGTCTGGGGCGCACTGGAGGCCTTTCACGCCGTATCCGGCGGCTTTGAGGGCATCGCCGCGGAGGACTGGCCCGATAAGACCCTGATTTTGCCGAAGGCCTTTACGGGGCTGTACTACCTCTGGCTGGAGGGGTCCATCTGCTACGCGGACCAGGATTTTACCCTGTACAACAACGCCATGAGCCGGTTCAACGCCCTGTGGCGGGAATTCTTCGCCTGGTGCTGCCGGACCATCCCTCAGCCGGGGAAAAGCCTGCGGTATCTGTAAGGGGGAGTGCCTATGGAAATGCCCATGCTGAAACGGCTCTGGACCAGCCGGGAGACGGTGGACGCTTTCGGCGGCCTGAACCGCAGCCCCCGGATCCGGGAGGGGGAATTCGCGGAGATGGAAAATCTGAGCGCCGACTTTTACCCCGTTCTGGCCCCCAGTCCCCCCAGGCAGCTTTTGGAGCAGACGGGCGTCACCGCCATCGGCGCGGGGGAATCGCTCTGCTTCACCCAGGGAAAGGAGCTGGTGCTGGGCAGCCGCCGGGTGGATCTGGGGCTTGACCCGGAGGGACCAAAGCAGCTGGTGACTATGGGGGCCTACGTCGTGGTCTTCCCGGACAAAAAGTACGCCAGCACCGTGGAGGAAGGAGACTTCGGCAGCCTGGAGGCCCGCTTTCAGGCGGACGCCGCCCGGCTGACCCCCTGCAATCTGGAGGGGGCTGACCGGCTGCCGGAGTATGTGCAGGCCGCGGAGCCTGCCGACCCGGAGAACGGCTGCCTGTGGCTGGACACCTCGGCCAGCTCCGCCGTACTGAAGGAGTGGTCCGCCGCCTCCAATCTCTGGACGGCGGTGGAGACGGCCTATATCCGCGTCAGCGCCCCGGGCATCGGAAGGGATTTCCGGCAGTACGACGGCGTTACGCTGACCGGCACCGGAAGCCTGGACGGGGCCAATGTGGTCTGGCTGGCGGAGGAAGATTTTGTGGTGGTTTCCGGCATCCTGGAGGAGGCGCGGACCCTTTCCGGGCTGGAAATCACACGGGAGGCGCCGGAGATGGACTATGTCATCGAGTGCGGCAACCGGCTCTGGGGCTGCCGGGCGGGTCTGAGCAGCCAGGGGACGGCAGTCAACGAGATTTATGCCTCCAAGCTGGGGGATTTCCGGAACTGGAACTGCTTTATGGGCCTGACCACGGACAGCTACGCCGTCACCGTAGGCGCACAGGGACCTTTCACCGGGGCGGCGGTCTATCTGGGCAATCCCCTGTTTTTCAAAGAGGACTGCCTGTATAAGATCTACGGCAGCTACCCCGCCGCCTTTCATGTCCAGTCCACGGTTTGCCGGGGCGTGGGCCGGGGCTGCGGACGGAGTCTGGCCATTGTGGGGGAGAACCTGTTTTACAAATCCGCCATGGGGGTCTGCGTCTACGACGGTTCCCTGCCCGCCGAGATCGGCAAAAATCTGGGCACAGACCCATTGGAAGCGGGCGTCGGCGCGGGCTGGGGCGGAAAGTACTTCCTGAGCCTGCGGGAGCACACCGGGCAGGACGCTCTGTACGTCTACGACAAGGCCCTGGGCCAATGGCACCGGGAGACGGGGTTTGACGCGCGGCAGATGGTTTGCGTGGGCAGCAAGCTCTATGGTCTGGACAACGGCGGCAGGCTCTGGCTGCTGCGGGGCGGCAAAAGCGAGGACACCGTTTCCTGGATGGCACGCACCGGCCGCATTTCCGGCTGGGACGGGAAGCGGATGGTTCTGAAAAGCCTGGAATTGCAGCTGCTTTTGGCCCGCCGTGCCCGGATGGATATCTCCGTCCGCTACGACGACCGGGGGCCATGGGAAAAGGTGGGCACGCTGATCGGTTCGGACAGGCGGTTCCTGCTGCCCATCCGGCCCAAGCCATGCAGCCATCTGGAGCTGCTGCTGGAGGGCCAAGGGGACGTCAGGCTGCTGTCCCTGACCCGGGTGCTGCGGCGGGGAGGGAGCGCATGAGCCAAATGGATCTTCGGCTGCCCAATCTGACGGAGGGAGACGCGGATACCCAGCTGCGGCAGCTGCGCAGCTATCTGTACCAGCTGACGGAGCAGCTGCAACTGGCCCTGGGGGCGCGGACGCAGGTTCAGGAGCCGTTGGACCGTCAGGCGCTGCTTCAGGAGACGCTGGCTTTGACGGGAAAGCAATTTGCCGCCCGCTGCGAGGCGTTTCTGGAGACACCCTGGCAGCGGCAGCTGGAAGCGCTGGAGCAGCTGCGGCAGGCTCTGGCGGCGCTGGAGGACAGGCCCGCCCCGGCCCCGGCCCGTCAGGCCATTGCCCTTTGTCAGGCGGACACTCCAGGCTTTCAGGTACAGACAGGCGAAAGGGTCGGCTTTACGCCCCTGCCGTCCTTCACCCACACGGCGGACGGGCATTGGGTTTTGAAATAGGTACGGAAAGGAGAACGATATGGAGGAAGAGAAGCGAAAATACGCCGCCTCTGCCCGGGTGGAGCAGGCGCGGCAGGAGGCCCAGGCCAGCGACGGGAAAAAGCCCGGAGAATACGTCTCCAAATGGCAGCAGCAGCTGGACGCGGCCATGGAGAAGATCCTGAACCGGGAAAAATTCTCCTACAACCTGAACGGAGACGCCCTGTACCGGCAGTACAAGGATCAGGCCATCCAGAACGGCCGCCTGGCCATGCAGGACACCCTGGGGCAGGCCGCCGCCATGACCGGGGGCTACGGAAGCTCCTACGGCCAGACCGCCGCCCAGCAGTCCTACCGGCAGCAGATGGCGGACCTGGGCGACAAGGCTGCCGCCCTGTACGACAAGGCCCGGGCGGAATACGACCGTCAGGGGAATGCCGACAAGGAGAATTACGATCTGCTCCTGCAGCGGGAAAACAGCAGCCAGAACCAGTACAAGCAGAATCTTGCCGCCTGGCAGGCGGAGAATCAGCGGCTCTGGGGCCGCTATGACCAGGAGCGGAAAACGGACTACGAAGCCTACCGGGACGAGATTCAGGACAGCCAGTGGCTGCGGCAGTTTGAAGAGGCCCAGCGGCAGTTTGAGGAAAAACTGCGCCGCCAATACGGCTACTAAGGAGGCAGCATGATTTTATCCAGTCTCAAGGACCCCCTGGGCATCCGGGGGGACCGGCTGGGCAGCCTCATTACGGTTGCGCTGCCGGAGACGGGCCGGGCTTTGGGTCTGCGCTTTCGCTGCGGGAGCCGGGAGGAAATCCTCTGCGGTCCTACCCGGGAACGGACCGTCCAATGGACGCCGCCCCTTTCCCTGGCCGGAGAATACCCGGACAGAAACCGGATCCCGGCAGTGCTGATCCTGGAGGCATACCGGGGAGAACAGCCGGCGGAAACCCGGGAGACGGCCGTTCTGCTGAGGGTCCCGGAGGATATCCTGCCAACGGTTTCCCTGACCGTTGCGGCTGGGGACGGCGGCTTGGTTCGGGGCGGCAGCGCGCTTGTGGAGGCAGCGGCATCGGGCAGTCTGGGCGCGGAGATTCTCCGGTGCCAAATAACCTGCGGGGCGCTGTCCGGCGAGGGGCAAAAGCTCCTGTTTGACCTGCCCCAGGCGGGAGATATTCCGGTGACGGCCCTGGTCACGGACAGCCGGGGGCGGCAGGCGGAAACCTCCGCCCTTATCCACGTGGCGGAGGCGGAAGCGGGCAGCGTCTCTCCCCTGCTGGACCTGTGCCCGGGAAACCGCACCATAGGCATTGGCTGCCGGGCGGATCGTGAGGATGCCCTTTCCGTGGGACTGGACATCCGAATGAACGGCCGCCGCCTGTCCGGGCTTCCGGAACCCGTCGGCGATGCCGACGCGCTGAGCCTGGGCGGGGCGGAAAAGCGATTTCTGGGGCTTACAAAGCTCTGGGAGAATCCGCAGCCCGGCCAGGCGTTCCCTGCCCAGGTGCTGCCCGTCTCCGGGGCGCTGCTGCTGATCGAGGCGGCGGAGACCGCCGGAGGCACGGGCCGGGTCTGGGAAATAATCGGCAGCGGCGGCAGCATCCGGGTGCTCTCCGGCGGCAGCCTGATTTCCCGGAGCGTTGCCCAGACGGAAGCGGGGCTTCGCGTCGGGGCCGCCGGGGATAACAGCCAGGCGGTGCCCCTGACGATTTACGCGCTGAAAGGAGACGGGTAATATGAACGCAACGGTAGCGGCCTCTCTGATTACGGGGCTGCTGTCCCTGGCCGGGGTCATGCTCAGCAACCTTCTGTCGGAACGGCGGCGGGAAAACGCCCTGCGCACGGCCCAGGCGGTGACGGACGAGCAGCTGCGGGAGCTGACAAGAGAGGTACGGGAACACAATAATTTCGCCCGGCGGATGCCGGTGGTAGAGGAACAGATCAAGGTCATCAACCACAGGCTGGAGGGCCTGGAAAAGAAAGGAGCAAATCTATGATCAACTGGAAGGTACGTCTGAAAAATCTGAATTTCTGGCTGGCAGCCGTGCCCGCCGCGCTGCTGGTGCTGCAGAGCGCCGCGGCTCTGGCCGGCATCACGCTGCCTGTGCAGGGGGTGCAGGACAAGCTGCTGGACCTCATCAACGCCGTATTCGGGCTGCTGGCGATCCTGGGCATCGTCAACGACCCCACCACCAAGGGCCTGAGCGACAGCCAGCGAGCCATGGACTATAAGACGCCGAACTGACGCCGCGGCCGCCGGATCCGCATTCCCGAATCCGGCGGGTGTTTGCGAAACGGCGTGACAGGAAATCAGAAAACGCCGGTCTGCCAGAAAAGTACATGCAATAACGGGTATTCGGCGAAAACCGGATACCCGTTGGCGGTTTGTCATATTCCTATCTGCTGGACAGATTGTCGCTGATCTCCGACAGAGCGTCGGAGGCGTCGATGGCGGTTTCCTCCCGGCCTGCCAGGTCCCCCAGGCTGACCATGCCGCAGAGCTTCCCGTTTTCCACCACCGGCAGCCGCCGGATCTGCTCCCGGCCCATGAGATGGGCCGCCAGGTCTGCCTCCATGTCCGGCCTCGCCGTCACCACCCGGGCGGTCATGACCTGGGATACCTGGGTCTTCAGAGGGTCGCGCCCCGCCGCCAGGCACCGGGTCACAATATCCCGGTCCGTTACAAGCCCCTTCAGGCTTCCGTCATAGCCGCAGACGGGCAAAGCGCCGATATTGTACTGGGCAAGCATCCGGGCCGCCACCCCCACCGGCTCTTCCGGCCGGATGCGGACCACCTGACCGGTCATCATTTCCCGCAATTTCATAGAAATGCACCTCCGGCGGAAATTCTGCCCCAGGTGTTCTCTTTTTATACGGCTGCAATTGACTTTAACCAGGTCTGCTTTTATAATGGCAGAAAAAGGGGGGCTTTCTTTGCGGCAGACAAAAGTGCGGAATATTGCTCTGGATATCACACGGATCTATGCGTTCTTTTCCGTGGTGGCGGTTCATTTCTTTTACAATTCCGATTTCTACAGCGCGAGCGTCTCCAGCCTTGGGATGTGCGCGGCCATTGTCGTCCGAACCTTTTTCAGCGCGTGCGTTCCCCTTTTCCTCCTTTTAAGCGGATATCTGCTGTGCCGCCGCCCACCGATACGGAATTCCCGCGATCTTGGACGGTATCTGTTGAAAAGCGGCAGGATCGTCGGTACCTATATTCTTTCTTACATTGGGATCGCCCTGTTTCGCAGATACTGTACCGCAGAGGAGGTCGGGCTGCGGAACGCCCTGCTGCAGATGTTTGAATTTCCTCAATACGGCTGGTATATCAATATGTATCTGGGGCTGTATCTGCTGATTCCCTTTCTGAATGTTGTATGGGCCGGACTGGAGGGAAAGGCTGCCCGGAAAAGCCTGCTTTGCGCCATGTTTCTTCTGACGATTCTGCCCACTGTTCTGAACGCCTGCAAATTTCACGGCAGTTTTCTGAAAATCATACCGGACTGGTGGACAGATCTGGTCCCGATAACCGTCTACTATATCGGCGCCTATATCCGGGAATACTTCCGTCCGGAATCCACGAACCGGGGGAAAATTCTGCTGCTCCTGCTTCTGTGTCTGGCTTTTGGCAGCGGCTATACCATCGTTCAATCCTGGGGCGTTCCCTTTTCCTTCGGACCCTGGTCTGAAAATATGGGCTGGATCGGGATCGCTGTAGCCGTACCGGTTTTTCTGCTGCTCAATTCCATCCCTTGGCCGGAGCCCGGGAAGCTCGGATCCCGGCTGCTTGCGCTGGTTTCCGAGCTGACGCTGGGGGCATATCTGCTGTCCTGGGTTTCTGATCAGCTGATTTACCGTCAGATGAAGCGGCTGCTGCCAACACTGGCCCAGCAATTCCGGTTTGGGGGTATCGCCGTTCTGCTGTCCGCCTTGCTGGCCCTCCTGCTGTCCCTGGGGGTATGGCTGACCATGAAGCTCACCGCAGCGCTTATACGACGCTGCCGGAAACGCCTCCAACCGCAACCGGAATAACGCCGCCCTTACCAACGCGGCAGCATTGCCCCGCCGGGCTTTTTCACAAATTCACAAAATGCACCTCAGGCAGGAGTTCCGCCCGAGGTGCATTGTCTTTATTCTCGTCATTTTTTGAACAGCTCAGAATGGCTGCCCAGCCTATAGAGAACCAGAATCAGGACATTATCGCGGATTTCGTAAACCAAGAGCCAATCCGGTTCAATATGACCTCATACTTCATAGATCCAGCGCCGCTTTCAGGTCCTTCATGCTGGAATATCTGGGAGTATTGGGGTCATCTGCCATAGCACGGCCATCGGCAATGGCTGCCGCAGTTGTATCATTGGGGGTTTCCAGCTTCAACTCAAAGGGGATTCCCCGCTCCCGAACGGCTGTACGGAGGAACATATTAACAGCGGTTGTGATATTCAGGCCAAGCTCCGCAAAAATTGCCTCGGCCTGGTCCTTAATGGCTTTGTCTGTTCGGATATTTAAATTTGTAGTTGCCATAGAGAGCGCCTCCTTCTGCAATTAGTATACGCAAAATCTCGGCTGTTGTCAATATATTGTCAACATAATTTACAGATACAAGACGAGGCTGTCAGACAGCTGCCGGATGGGCAGCATACTAAGGAACCTCTGAATAAATCGTCTGCGGCTGAAGAGCGGATCTTTTTCGCCCGCTCTTCA
>CAVLCF010000116.1:0-10139 GCA_963661735.1 bacterium
AAAATGCTTGAAACTCATGTGAACTTGGCTTTTTCACGCCCAGTATTCTGCAAAAGTTTCTAAAATAGAAAGAATAGCAGAATATTGGGCTATTTATTCAGAGGTTCCCTAGGTATTTAAGACCGTAGCGGCGGCAACTCTTGATTTGCATTGCCACTTGATTTTTTTACAGGAAGCTGATATACTATTCACGTTTGGTATGTGGAGAGTTACTCAAGTGGTCGAAGAGGCGTGACTCGAAATCTCGTAGGGCGTGGAAGCGTCGCCAGGGTTCAAATCCCTGACTCTCCGCCAAGGTACGCAAAGGATAATAGAGAATGGGGATTTAGAAGGTTCTATCTCTCTGTTATCTGTTGTCCTTTGCTTTTTATTTTGAGAAAGAGGGAACGGCGTGGAAGCGAGAAAGACAACGACAAGAGATATGACAACCGGAAACATTGCGAAGCAGGTGCTTCTGTTTGCCCTGCCGCTGATGCTTGGCAATGTGTTCCAGATGCTTTACAACACGGTGGACTCCATTGTGGTGGGCCAGTTCGTCAGCACCGAGGCGCTGGCGGCGGTGGGATCGACGACCATGATCGTCAATATGCTGGTTTTCTTTTTCAATGGCTTTTCCATTGGCGCCAGCGTGGTCATCGGCATTCATTTCGGCGCGAAAAACGAGGCAAAGCTTCATCGGGCGGTGGAGACCACCATTGCGGCTACCTTCGTCATGTGTGTGCTGTTTACGGCCATCGGCTATTTCGGGGTCAAGCCCATGCTGCGGTTCATGTCCACGCCGGACGACGTGTTTTCGGACGCGACCGTGTATCTGCGGATCTATTTCGCGGGCTTTTCCGGACTGCTGATCTACAATATGGGCTCCGCCATCCTGCGTTCCGTAGGCGATACCACAAGGCCCCTGTACTTTCTGATCCTGACCAGCGTTCTGAATATCATTCTGGACCTGGTATTTGTGCTGGTGTTCAAAATGGGCATCGCGGGCGTGGCCTATGCCACCATCATCTCCCAGTTCATTTCCGCGGGGCTGATCCTGTGGCTGCTGACGGCTTCCCGGGGTGTGTACCGGTTGACCTGGAACGATCTTACCATTGACGGGGAGATCATGAAGCACATTTTTACCGTGGGCCTGCCCGCGGGCATTCAGTCCGTAATTACGGCTTTTTCCAATGTGTTCGTCCAGTCCTATATCAACGCATTCGGTTCCGGCTGTATGGCGGGGTGGAGCTGCTACAATAAGCTGGACCAGTTTATTATGCTGCCCATGCAGAGCATGGCCATGGCCTCTACCACCTTTGTCAGTCAGAACATGGGCGCGCGGCAGCCGAAGCGGGCGGAGAGAGGAACTTATATTACCACTGCTCTGACGCTGCTGATCACCGGTATCATTATTGTGGCTCTGGAGATTTTCGCGAGACCCTCTGTGCAGCTCTTCTCTCAGGACCCGGAGGTCATTCGCTACGGCGTCCTGTTTATCCGGGCCAACGTCTGGTTCCTGCTCTTCAACTGCGTCAATCATGTGGTGGCGGGTGCTCTGCGGGGCATGGGGGATTCCAACGGCCCTATGCTGATCATGATCTTGACTTTTGTAGCTCTGCGGCAGACCTATCTGTTTCTCATGACCCGCTATATCGCCAATACGCCCCTGACCGTGGGCGTTGGTTATCCTGTGGGCTGGGTGTCCTGCTGCCTGCTAGAGACGGCCTATTTTCTGCTCCGCCGGAAGAAACTGCTGTACCGGGAAACGATCTGACGATGCCGGGAAGGAAAAAACAACATGACTTTTTCCTATAAACGATTTCTGAGGCTGCCAAAGCCGGACCGGGAGGACTTCCGGCCGGACCGGGAGCGGATTCTGGACGCGCTGAAGCCCCTGGACGCTTCCATGAGCCTGGACGCTATGCGCGCTCTGTATCCCATGACGGCGGAAGCGGACTATTCCGTTACGGTCACGCTCTGCCCAGGCCCCCAGGGGATGGAAGTGATCCGGGTAGAGCCGGGGGATACGACCGGCAGACTTCTGGGGCTGGCGCTGGATATCGGCAGCACCACCCTGGAAATGGAACTGGTGGACATGGTTTCCGGCCGGGTCCTGCGGAATGTGGGCTGCGTCAACAGCCAGGTGTCCTTCGGCCTGAACATCCTGGACCGGATCCTGGCGGTGAAGGAAAACCGGGAGAATCTGGAGGCCCTGCGGCAGCTGGTGACAGGCGATATCAATCGTCTGATCGGCCAAGTGACAGAGGGCCTGGTGGACCCGGCGGAGGTTTCGGCGCTGATCGTAGGCGGCAATACCACCATGATCCATTTTTTCCTGGGCTGCGACCCCTGGCTGGTGTTTCAGACCCCCTATGCCCCTGTTTTCTTTGACCCGGGCATTCAGCGCGGAAAAGAACTGGGACTTCCGCTCTGCTGCAATGTGTTCTGCTTCCCGGCGGTAGCGAACTACCTGGGTGGAGACATTACCTCCGGCCTTTTGCTGACAGACCTGGATACGGGAGAAAAGCCCTCTGTTTTTCTGGATATCGGCACCAATGGCGAGCTATGCCTGGGCTGTAAGGATTACCTTCTGATGGGAGCCGGGGCCGCCGGGCCTGCTCTGGAGGGCTTCGGCAGCCGCTACGGCATGCGGGCGGAGCCGGGGGCTATCCGGCATCTGCGTATGGGAGAGGACGGCGTATTCCGGCTGGATGTGATCGGCGGCGGGGAGCCAAAGGGTATCTGCGGCACCGGCATTTTCGACCTGGTGGCGGAGTGCTACCGATATGGCATTATCAACGGCGACGGCACCGTGAATATGGATAAAACCCAATATGTTGCCTGGGTCTGGGATGAGGATACCCAGGAGAGGCTGCCCGCTGTGGTCTATGGCCGGAAGGGGGAAGAAACGCTGTACTTTACCCAGCGGGACATCCAGGAGTTCGTCCGCTGCAAGGCGGCGGGCTTTACCATGGTGGCGACGCTGCTGGATTATTGCGGACTGCGGCTGTCGGACATCGAAAAATTTTACCTTGCCGGAGGCTTTGGCACCCACATTGATCTGGAATCCGCCATTACCGTGGGGCTGTACCCGGATGTGGACCGGAGAAAACTGGTGCCGCTGGGGAATACTTCTTTGCAGGGCGCAAAAAAGCTTTTGCTGGATACCGCCTGCCTGGAACGGCTGGATTGGTTCCGAAAGAACGGCGCCTATCTGCATTTTTCGGAGATGGAGACCTTTCCCCAGAACATGGTGGCCGCCAATTTTATTCCCCACACGGACGGAAGTCTCTATCCCAGCGTCAAGCGGCATACGCTTGGAAAATAGTTAGGGAACCTCTGAATAAATCGTCTGCGGCTGAGGAGCGGATCTTTTCTGCCCGCTCTTCAGCATCAAAAGCAGGAAATATTGCGCAGCCGTTGCCAGCGTAAGCTGGCTTACGGATGCGGCATACCCCTTGCGGGTACACAAAGTATTCCTCTGCTTTTGATGCTTCGACCGGCCAAAAAATCTCTCGCTCTCAGCTCTTGCCGATTTAATCAGAGGTTCCTTAAGAAAATCTCCAAATACCCCTTTACAGAAGGAAATCTTTTCGATATAATGCCTGTATCTGTGCAATCTATGAAAAGTGAGATTTTTCTATGAATATTGAGTTTGATACCTATAAGCAGAAGCTGAACGACTGCCGTCCCGCGCTGGACGGTCTGGCAGAGTCATTGAACATGGTTGGCATGCGCAACGAGCTGGAGCGGCTCCACGCCATGCAGGAGACCCCCGGCTTCTGGGATGATCCCGAAAAGAGCCAGAAGGTTGCCATCAAGGTCAAGCAGACCGAGGCCAAGATCGAGCGATATGAAAAAATGGTCGCCTCCTGGGACGATATGATGACCATCTGCGAGATGGCCGCCGAGGAAGATGACGATTCCATGCTGGATGAGCTGAAGCAGGGCTTTGAAGTCCTGGAAGAGCAGATGGAGACCTGCCGCCTGGAGACTTTGCTCACCGGCCACTATGACAAGAACAACGCCCTTATGAGCTTTCACGCCGGTGCCGGCGGCACCGAAGCCCAGGACTGGTGCCAGATGCTCTACCGGATGTATACCCGCTGGGCCGAGCGCCATGGCTTTACCTATAAGATCCTGGACTACCTGGAAGGGGACGAGGCGGGCCTGAAATCCGCCGATATCATGATCGAGGGCGAGAATGCCTACGGCTTTCTGAAGGGCGAGAACGGCGTGCACCGTCTGGTCCGGGTTTCCCCCTTTGATGCCAATGCCCGCCGCCAGACCTCCTTCTCCGCCGTTGAGGTCATCCCCGAGATCGAGGACGACAGTCAGGACGTGGATATCCGCCCCGAAGACTACGAGATGCAGGTCTACCGCTCCTCCGGCGCGGGCGGCCAGCATATCAACAAGACCTCCTCCGCCGTTCGTCTGATCCACAAGGCTACGGGCATTGTGGTATCCTGCCAGACTGAACGGAGCCAGTTCCAGAACAAGGAGACCTGTCTGAAAATGCTGCGCTCCAAGCTGGTGGAGATCAAGGAGCGGGAGCACCTGGATAAGATTTCCGATATCAAGGGCGTTCAGCAGAAAATCGAATGGGGCAGCCAGATCCGCAACTATGTGTTCATGCCCTATACCCTGGTGAAGGACACCCGCACCGGCTGCGAGACCTCCAATGTCAACGCCGTTATGGACGGCGCGCTGGATCCCTTTATCGAAAGCTACCTGAACTGTCTGGCAACGGGCAACTGGGTGCAGAAGTAAGACTCGGAAGTATTTTCACGAAAAGCAGAGGAATAGCGCTTGCATTTTGCGTTCTTCTGTGCTATACTTGATAGGCTATTTGAGGTCTGCCCAAAGCGCAGGCTATATACCGTTCGCATTCCGCGAATCAGCGGAGGGAGGTTTGTCACGATGAATGTTTTGGAGACGATTCTGGTGGTTCTGGAAGCCATTGCCAGCGTTGCCCTGATTGTGGTGGTTCTGCTGCAGTCCGGCAAGGAGGCTGGCCTGTCCGGCGCTCTGTCCGGCTCTTCCGATTCCTACCTGAGCAAGAATAAGAATTCCGGCCTGGATCACATCCTTGCGTCCTCTACCAAGTGGATCGCCATCGCCTGGATCCTGCTGACGCTGGCTCTGAGCCTGGTGTAATGACACGGAATAAATGAACATAAGACCATGGAGCTTTTTCCATGGTCTTTGTTGTTTTTGCGCAGTGACTTTTTGCCCCAAGCGTGGTAGTATAAAAGAAAAAGGTAAGGAGTGTGTTACCATGTCTGAAAGAAAGCTGGAAGGACTGGAGCCTCAGTCCGTGTTCCGTTATTTTGAAGAGATCTGCGCCATCCCCCATGGCAGCCGCAACACCAAGGCCATCAGCGATTATCTGGTCGCCTTTGCCAAAGCCCACGGTTTGGCTTACCGCCAGGACGAGAGCAACAATGTGGTGATTTTTGCCCCGGGCACCTGCGGTCTGGAAAAGCATGAACCGGTGATTTTGCAGGGCCATATGGATATGGTCTGCGAAAAGGACGCAAATTGCACCCTGGATATGGCCGTTGAGGGCCTGGACGTGACCCATGACGACCGTTTTGTCTTTGCCAAGGGAACTACCCTGGGCGGTGACGACGGCATTGCCGTGGCTTACGCGCTGGCCATCCTGGCGGACAGCACCATTGCCCACCCGCCCCTGGAAGTGATTATCACTGTTGACGAAGAGATCGGCATGCTGGGCGCGGCGGCTATGGACCTGAGCGACCTGAAGGGCCGCACCATGGTGAACCTGGACAGCGAGGACGAGGGTATCTTCACCGTTTCCTGTGCCGGCGGCGCTACCTGTGCCATTTTCCTGAATGCTGAGCGGAAGGCTGTCTACGGCCCCTGCGTGCGGCTGACCGTGGAAAATCTCCAGGGCGGCCACTCCGGCGCGGAGATCCACAAGAACCGGGCCAATGCCAACAAGGTCATGGGCGATTTTCTGGGCCGCATCCAGAAGCTTATGCCCCTGTGTCTGACCTCCTTCTCCGGCGGCAGCAAGGACAACGCCATTCCCCGTTCCTGCCAGGCTACCGTGGTCGCCATGGGCATCGGCATTGACCGCATCAACGACATTGCCGCTCAGCTGCAAAAAGAGATCCGGGAGAACTACAACGAGCCGGATGCTCTGGTACAGGCCTTTGACGTGGACGCCCTGGGCGGAAACGCTTTGACAACCGCTGCCACCGCAGATGTGATCTCTCTGCTCTGCGCCGCTCCCAACGGCGTCCAGGCCTATTGCCCGGATATGCCGGAGCTGGTGCAGACCAGCCTGAATCTGGGCATCGCCAAACTGGGGGACCGGTTCACGGCAACCTTCTCCGTCCGCAGTTCCGTCAATTCCGAGAAGGAAGGGCTTATTACCAGGCTGAAGGAGCTGGCGGAATTCTATAACGGCACCTATACCCAGTCCGGCACCTATCCCGCCTGGGAGTATAAGAAGGATTCCCGGCTGCGGGATGTGATGGTGCCCATCTACACCCGGATGTTCGGTAAGGAGCCTCAGGTTCTGGCCATTCATGCGGGTCTGGAGTGCGGCCTGCTGGGCGACAAGCTTCCTGGCCTGGACTGCGTTTCCATCGGCCCCCAGATGCACGACATCCACACCAGCCGGGAAAAGCTGGACATCGCCTCCACAAAACGCACCTGGGACTTCCTGCTGGAAGTGCTGAAAGCGTTATGATCCGTCAGGCTCTCCGAAAGGGGAGCCTATTTCTTTTGAATTTCGCTTGCAAATTTCGGCAAATTGCGCTACCATAGGGGTATCTTTTTTGGAGGTGCGAGTATGGACGCGAAAAGCATTATGCAAGTTTTTGCCGACACCGCTTATGTGCGGACCGGCGGCAGTCCGGAGGAGCTGAAGACGGCGGAATATCTGCTGTCCAGGTTAGAGCAATGGGGCCTGAAAGGAACTCTGGAGGCCTTTGACGTGGACATGGCGGATATTCTGGAGGCGGAATTTACTATTGACGGCAAAGCCATCCCCTGCAAGGGCTACAAGAACGCCGGTTCCGCCGAGGTGGAAGCGCCCCTGTACTACCTGCGCAATACGGACGATTACTCTCTGAGCCAGTGCAAGGGCAAGATCGTCATGATCGATGGGTATCTTGGTTACTGGCGCTATCAGGATATTCTGGCCAACGGCGCCCTGGGGTTTGTGACCTATGACGGCAACGCCAACTACGCGGACCGGGATATCGACCAGCGGGAGCTGCGGAGCTACGTCTCCAAGGGCGTGAAGATCCCCGGTGTGAACATCAACGCCAAGGACGCCATTGCCATCATCCGGGACGGCGGCAAGACTGCGAAGATCACCCTGAAACAGAACGAATATACGGGCCAGTCCCATAACGTGATCCTGGACCTGCCGGGAGAAGGGGAGGACTGCATTGTCTTCACCGCCCACTATGATTCCACGTCCCTTTCCCAGGGCGCATACGACAATATGTCCGGCTCTGTGGGCCTGCTGGGGCTGGCGGAGTACTTCGCTTCCCATCCCCACCGCTGCGGGCTGCGCTTTGTCTGGTGCGGCAGCGAGGAGCGGGGCCTGCTTGGCTCCAAGGCCTACTGCGCCGCCCACGAGGATGCCCTGAAGAACATTGTTCTGAACGTCAATCTGGACATGATTGGCTGCATCATGGGTAAGTTCATCTACTGCGTCACCGGCGAGGAAAAGCTCTGCCACTACATTTCCTACATGGCCTCCGAGCTGGGCTTCGGCATGGAGGGCGTACAGGATGTGTATTCCAGCGATTCCACGCCCTTTGCGGATAAGGGCATCCCCGCCGTATCCTTTGCCCGGATCGCCCCGAACAATACGGCCACCATTCACAACAGCTACGATACCCAGGCGCTTATGAGCGGGGAGCAGATGGCGGCGGATATTGACTTCCTGATCGCCTTTGCCGACCGTATGGCAAACGCCAAGCGCTGCCCCGTGGCCCGGGAGATGCCCGAGAACATGGTCAAAAAGCTGGACGAGTACCTCTGCCGGAAGCGTCCGGAGAAGAAATAAGACAGTACTGCCCCTAATTTGCCCGGAATCCTCGCCGCTTGATATGGCCGCGGTTCCGGGCAAATATATGCACGCAATTTCGTGACATATCTGTGTATTTTTTGAAAAAATAAACCGTGAATTTTAGAAAAGCCTGTGTTTATGCGGTTTTCGCCGCTTCACAGGCTTTTTACAACTCCGATTTATGCCGAAAAATCAACAGAAAATCAACAGAGCCGGGAAAATTCACAGCTTCACCAATTCACCTCCCGGCGGCGGTCAAATGTAAAAATATATGTACCTATTCGCCCGGGAGCAGTACCGTTAGTGTCAAAAACGAATAGTGTTATATTACTATCTCTTTTCTGTTGCCTGTCAATGCTGTACAGATTAGTATTTATCTTTTCAATGGCACGGCGCAACAGTGCCGCACAGTGTCAAGCCGGGCGAAATAGTACCAACCCGGGGAAATCTGAAAAATTGCTTGAAAATGTGTAATAAAATCGACTGTATTTTCTCGGTGTTGGTGGCTCTGTGCTGTTCCGGGCGGTGGTGTCCTTGCTGGTGCTATCTGCCGGGGCTTGCTGTGGCTGGTTCTGCTGGTGTATGCTGTGCCGCTGGTGGTGTTGGTTCTGCTGTGAGCTGGTGGAGAGCTTGCAAACGAACCGCACGACCTCGCCCGGGCGGTGTTCTGTCTCGGATTCCTTGAAAAAATCGGTCAAAAATCCTTTTTAGGTAGGAAGGTAGGGCGGCGGCGCAACGCCACGCCCACAGCCGCACAGACAGTCCACAGAACGCCCGGAACGCCGCCGGAATACCACCAACCCACAGCAAAGAAACGCCGTACAACGCCCCACAGAACGCCGCACAGCGTACACTCAAACCACAGCACCAACGCAAAAGGGCAAAAGAAAACCCCGGCGGGGTGTTATCCCTCCGGGGCGGTGTGCCTGTCTCATTATTTAATATCAGCAATAGCACAATACAGCTTTTCGGCAAGTTCGGCGGCTGGTTTCAATGCGTGGGGCATTTCAGCAAGTGCGCTTTCGTTGTCGGTGTCTACTTCACAAAGAACGGTTAAAAGTGCCTTGAGCTGTAAAGCGGTGTTTTCAATTTCGTATTTGTCCATGATGTTTTCCTCCTGTTATGCGTGTTTCTGATTTTTATAAACTACATCGGCGAAAATTTCAGTTGCTCGCCGTTGTGCTTCTTCGTTGGCGTGGCTGTATATATTGAGCGTAACAGAGGGGTTACAATGCCCCAATTTTTTAGAAACGCTCACAACGTCCGCACCGTTCGCAATGCTGATTGTTGCCATTGTGTGCCGTAATGCGTGGGGGTGCATACCGGGCAAATTATACTTTTTTCCGAACTGCCGTATATATGCGGTTATGGTGTTCGGGTTTAATATTTCGCCCTCGTTCTGTGTGAAGCAATAGCCCCCGGTTGTTTGCCCTTTACTGAAATATAACAAAGCCTGTTGTTTTCTCCATTCCTTGAGAACCTGTAAAACAGGGGTGTTTATAATGATTTCCCGGCTTTTATGGTTCTTTGGGGTGCTGATGTATACGCCTTTTTCTTTGGTATATTGCGCATTTCGGGAAATGGTAACTTTTCCGGTTTGAAAATTGATTTCTTCCCATTTCAACCCGGCAACCTCACCCCGGCGGCAACCGCTGTCAATCATAAATAGAACCATCGCCCGCCATTTTAGCGGCTCACTGTTCAAGCACTCCATAATATAAGCAAGTTCGCTTTCGGAATATACGAGAGCTTCCCGGGGTATATCGTCCTTGCGTGGTTTGGGCTTTTTCATTCGTTGCATAGGGTTTTGAACTATCACACCATTTTCAACGGCACTTTCAAAAAGTGTGTGCAATGTGGTGTAATATGTAACAATCGTACCATGCGCAAGCGGCTTTTTGCCCTTTTCTGCTTTGGTGGTCTGTAAATCGGTTATAAATTGCTTCACCATTAGAAAATCTATGTCTTCTAATTTCATTTCACCGAACACAGCCGCCGGATGTTTCAACGCCTGTTTATAACTTTGTATTGTAGTAGCTGAAAGCGTGGTGTACTTGTCAAGTAAAAGTAGACACTAAAAAGAGCATATCTACAGGAAGCCCAG
>CAVLCF010000117.1:0-18369 GCA_963661735.1 bacterium
TACTTTGTGTATTTCCTGCTTTTGATGCTGAAGAGCGGGCGGAAAAGATCCGCTCCTCAGCCGCAGGCGATTTATTCAGAGGTTTCTATATTCTACGCCAAGCGGCGCGGCTCCTGGAACGGCGTCTCCCCTGTTACCAGAACCGCGGCAAGCAGAAAAATCTACGCCCGGAACCGGATACGGCAGGCGGACCGGCGCTTTGGGGAGGATTAAGCGTCCATCCGCCGCTATAGGATCGTGTATCTCATTTTTCTGAATGCCATTGCGGAATTGCCGGACTTCAACGCTTGATCCGCATGGATAATAGTATTTTACTTATGCATCAAGATGAAGTATACTGTTATGGGAGGATAAAAACATGAATCGAAAAAAAGTATTGTGGAAGCTTTTTGTGTCCACGCTCTACCTCAGCACCTTTACCTTCGGCGGCGGCTATGTGATCGTCTCGCTGATGAAGCAAAAATTCGTCGATGAGCTGCACTGGATTGAAGAGGACGAGATGCTGGACCTCATCGCGATCGCGCAGTCCGCCCCCGGCGCGATTGCCGTCAACGGTGCGATTGTCGTGGGCTACAAACTGGCGGGACTCGCCGGCACGCTGGTCGCGATCGTCGCCACGATCATCCCGCCGTTCGTGATCATCACAGTCATTTCCTATTTTTATGAGCTTTTCCGCGACAATTTTGTGGTCAGTAAACTTCTTGCCGGTATGCAGGCAGGTGTAGGCGCGGTGATTGCCTCTGTTGTGTGGGATATGGGAGGCGGTGTTGTCAACCAAAAAAGCGCTGCTTCCGATCTTATCATGGCGGCGACTTTCATCGCCGCATGCGTATTCCGCGTGAACGTCATTTATCTTATACTGGCCTGCGTCGCGCTCGGCGTCCTGCGGACGCTGCTTACCGGAAGGAGGAACGCGAAGTGATTTATTGGGAGCTGTTTTTAAGCTTTTTGCAGATTGGCGCGCTCAGCTTTGGAGGGGGCTATGCCGCAATGCCGCTCATTGAAGCACAGATCGTTACGGCGCACGGCTGGCTCGACCTCACCGAATTTGCGAATCTCGTCACAATTGCCGAGATGACTCCGGGGCCAATTGCCGTTAACGCGGCAACATTCGTCGGCACAAAAATCGCGAGCGTTCCGGGCGCGCTGGCGGCGACCCTTGGGTGCATTCTGCCCGCGTGCATCCTGGTGACGCTGATCGCGAAGCTCTATCTCAAGTATCGGAATCTGTCCGTCCTGCAAAGTGTGCTGGGCGCGCTTCGTCCGGCGGTTGTCGCAATGATTGCCTCGGCGGGCGTGACAATTTTAATGAACGCCTTTTGGGGCGGGCGCGCAATTGTGCCCGGCAGCACCAATTTCCTCATGGTCGGAATTTTCGCGTTGAGCTTCTTTCTGTTGCGCAAGGCAAAGCTGAACGCCATCACCGTCATGGTCCTGGCCGGTATATTCAATTTGGCCGCGTCTTTTATTTTTTAACGATCAGCCGTATCTCCTTGAACCTTATTTCGTCATAATCGTATTCGTCCTATATTCCCCTTTCTTTGAAATCCCGGTCGATTTCCTGCTTCCAATCCGCCCGCAATGGAGCGGTGCAGCTGCGGACCTGGTGAACGGCCTCACAGACGGATTTGTAGATCACTTCCGTGCCCCGGCTGTCGGCGTGGTAGTCGGCCGCGCACTCGGGACGAATGCCGAACCTTCCGGCTTCCTCAGCGGCGTCAATGTTGGCCCCCAGGAACAGGAACTCCCAGCCGTATTTCTCCTGCTGGCGCCGGATCATGGTTTTGACCCGGTCATAGCTGTAAAGGCGGCTGGCATTTTCCATGCCATCGGTCGTAATGACGAAGAGGGTCTTTTCCGGCCGGTCCTCTTCTCTGGCATACTTGTGAACATTGCCGATGTGGTGGATTGCGCCTCCTACCGCGTCCAGCAGCGCCGTACAGCCCCGGACAAAGTATTCCTTCTCCGTCAGCGGCTCCATTCGTTCCAGCGGCACCCGGTCGTGGATCACCTGGGTGCTGTTGTCAAAGAGCACCGTGGAAATAAGCGCCTGGCCCGGGTCCTTCTTCTGCTTTTCGATCATGGCATTGAAGCCGCCGATGGTGTCCTTTTCCAGCCCCGCCATGGAGCCGCTGCGGTCGAGAATAAAGACGATCTCCGTTAAGTTCTGTTTCATTTCAAATTCCTCCATACATGAATAATGAGGCCGCAGGTGTTTTGCAACCTTGTGGCCTCATTATACTGTATCCATTCTCCGCTTTGGTCTCCTGACGGGAGACTTTAGCAGCCTAAAGGGCATATTGCGCTTCCCCTCCACTCTCTTTATCGTTTACGCACAACAAGATCGCCGTTGTCCCACTTCTTTACGGAAGTATCGCGTTCCAGCGGGTACGGCGCTCTGGATCGGATGACACGATCCCCGAAGGAAAGGATACCGGATCCCGCCCTCACTACCTCTGCCTGTCCGCCATACAAAGGCACAGGCATTTCTCCCCGGATTCCGCGGGATCATTCTTCGATGGGATTATAGTCCGTGTTGCCGTAGGCGGCGTAAGCCTGGGTCATGAAGATGTCGTAATCCGTGCTCCACTGTCCGTAAGACGGGTCCTCCCGGTGATCCGGCAGAAGTCCCAGATTCTTCAGATAGGTCCCCAAATACCTCGTTGCCTTCTTGGCGCCCCAGAAATTCAGGTGATCCCAGGCATCCGCGGTGTCGATCTGCCAATCGATGGGCACCGCGCTGGCGTCGTTCATATCCAGGTAGGGAATGCCCAGGCTTCCGGCCGTATCGGCCAGCAAGGCGCTGCACGCTGCGTTCATATTCTGCGCGCTGGGCAGGCTCACCAGAATCAGCCGGATTCCGCGCCGGGTACAAACCTCCTGAATATCCCGGATATAGGACAGGACCCCTGCCGGAAGCTCCGTGCGTTTCCCCGTATCCAGCATATAGTCCGGGTTATCCGCCGGCTCTATGAGCTTGCAGAGGTAATAGCCCTTTTCCGGCGTTGTACAGGTGTACTCTACCGGCCGGAGCATTTGCCCCAGGGAAACATTTTTCCAGTTGTTGTGGTAACGCAGGACCGGGAACAGCCGCTCCATTTCCAGCCTGCGGGCATGGCCGCCGTCAACGGGCCGAAAAAGAATGTTGCTTTCCAGCAGGATGACCCTGGGAGACTGTCTCTCCAGGAACTGCCCCATAAGCTCCGCGGCCTTCGGGATCGCCTTCCCCGCCGTGGCGCAGACATAGGACGTATAGCCCTGCTCGTGCCACATCAGCTCCGGCATCAGGCCGAATTTCGGCACGCTGTCCCCCAGGATCAGAACATCCAGCGTGTTCTCCGGCTCCGCCAGAAAGGCGTTGCTGATAAAATCCTCAATGCCCGCTTCCCGCGTGTTGTCCTTCGGATAAAACAGCCAGGACACCGCCAACACCAGCGCCAACAGGATCAGGCAGAACAGGCAGGGCTTCCCCAGCTTTTTCAGATATGTCACCCTTCCGCACCTCCCGCGCGCTTTTCGTCTCCGGTCCGCTCGTACAGGCAGAACGTATAGGCGATGCCGTTCTCTTCCCCGCTGCCCAGAATTTCCGCCAGCTTCCAGTCCGGGCTTTTGTCCAGATCCGGGAACCAGGTATCGCATTCCACCCGGGTTTTCAGTTTGGTCACATAGGCTTTCTCACACCGGGGCAAAAGCTGCCGGTAAATGCTCCCCCCGCCAATGACCATGGCCCGGGGGGCTTTTTCTGCCAGCTCCAGGGCCTTTTCCACGCTTTCGCACAGGGTAAAGCCCGGATAGTCCCCTCCCTGCCGGGTCAGGAGCACATTCTCCCTGCCGGGCAGGGGCTTTCTGCCGGGAAAGTCCTCCACTGTCCGGCGGCCGGCAATGACCATGCAGCCCTTTGTTGTTTCCCGGAAGAATTTCCGGTCGGCGGCGAGGGCGATGGGCTGGGTGCCGCCGCGGCCGATGCCCCAGTCCTCGTAAACCGCTACGATCAATTCCATTCCGGGCACCTCAGATCGCCATGGGGATCTGGAAATCAAAGGGATGGTACCGATAATTTTCCAGGCGGAAGGAATCCTTGGTAAAGGCGTAGAAATCCGTTACGCCCTCGTCCATGGAGAACTTTGGGGCCTCATAGCCCTCCAGCTCCAGCATGGCCTTGACGGCGGGGATATGCCGGTCGTAGATATGGCAATCGGCGATCACATGGACCAGCTCGCCCACCTTCAGACCGGAGACCTGGGCCATCATATGGGTCAGCACCGCGTACTGGACCACATTCCAGTTATTGGCGGTCAGCATATCCTGGCTGCGCTGATTCAGGATGGCGTTCAGGGTGTTCCCCGTCACGTTAAAGGTCATGGAATAGGCGCAGGGGTAGAGATTCATTTCATGCAGGTCTTCAAAATTATAGATATTGGTCAGGATCCGCCGGGAAGCCGGATTGTGCTTCAGATCGTACAGCACCCGGTCCACCTGGTCGAAAAGCCCCTCCTTGTACCGGTGCTTGATCCCAAGCTGATAGCCATAGGCCTTGCCGATGGTGCCGTCGGGGCCTGCCCATTCGTCCCAGACGTGGCTGCCCAGGTCCGCGATGCGGTTGGACTTCTTCTGCCAGATCCACAGCAGCTCATCCACGGCGCTTTTCCAGTAGGTCCGGCGCAGGGTCATAATGGGAAATTCCTCCGCCAGATCGTAGCGGTTCACCACGCCGAATTTTTTGATGGTGTGGGCCGGGGTACCGTCCGCCCAGTGGGGGCGGACCTCCAGATTTTCATCGGAAAAGCCGTTTTCCAGAATGTCCCGGCATGTCGCCTTGTAAAGCTCGTCTGCTTTGCTCATAAGTCTCCCTCCAGAATTTTCATGTCCCAGCCCTTCAGTTCCACCGGCTCGCCCTCATCCATGTGCTTTCCGGAGAACAGCTCCGTTCCCATGGCGGCCAGATTCTCCCGGATCCGTTCCGGTGGGACGTTGTCTATTTCATATGCAGCACCGTAATACAGTCCGGAATGCTCCATGTCCTCAGCTCCTGTGCATAGAATTCTGCGCTCCATTTTAACATAGTTTCCGCGGCATTTCCACAGGAATTTTCAAAAAATACGGAAATGGCAAAAAAATGGTGCCGACGCGCCCGAAGGCGCGCCGGCAAATGGAATGGAATGGAGTGGTATCAAGGAGTAGGAATGGTGCCGTCTGCCAGCACATACTGCATGGAGACCCAGCCCAGGCTGGTACGGCCCCAGGTTTCGCCGCTGTATTCCTGCTGCTCCAGGATCTCGACCCGGGAGTTTACCATGACCTTGCCCACCAGGGCGTTGCCCACGCCGGGGGCGGACCGGACATTGGCGGTGTAGAAGCAGCGGGCGATGGTACCGGCGGTGCCGGAACCGGTGACGCTGGTACCGGTGTAGGTCACATAGCTGGTGCAGATCCAGCCCTGATCGCAGCGGCCCCAGATCATGCCGTCCTTCAGGACGTGCTCATAGATCACAACGTTGGTGTAAAGAGCCAGCGTTCCGGTCTGGGTGTAGCCCTGGCCCGCGCCGTTGCGGACGGCCAGATTCTTGGTATTGACAAAGCCTACGCCGATGGCGCCGGTGGGAACGGTGGTCAGAATGGTGTTGCCGGACAGACTGCCGCTGGGAACCGTGCTGGTGGAACCGTTATTGGCCTTGGAGCTCAGGTCCACATACTGCATGGCGACCCAGCCCTGGTCGATGCGGCCCCACAGGGCGTTATCCACAGTGGTCTGCTCGTAGACCGTCACTGCGGTGCCCCGCTTCAGGCTCGTGACCTTGGCGTTGGACACACCGGCGGCGGAACGGACATTGACCTCGTCCGCGTTGACGATGGTGCCGGAGGCAGTGGTGGTCGTGCCGCTGTTGTTGTTATTGCTGCCGTTGTTGTTATTGTTATTATTGTTATTATTGCCGTTGCTGTTGTTATTGCCGCTGGCGGCCAGGCTGGTCCCGGCCAGGTTGATCCAGTAGTAGTTGGGCATACCGGAGGCGGACTTTACGGAAATCTGGCCCCAGGCGGTCTTGCCGTCAACCAGGGTCCGCTGGATAACGGAGAGCTTCTCATTCTGCCGCTTGGACAGGGTGGACTTGGTGGTCAAATCGCCGGCCGTAGTGTACAGGTAGATGATATCCTCGGTGACGGTGGCGTCCACGGCGTTCTGGTTGATGTTTTCCAGATCGATCCAGCCCACAATGCTGCCGTCGGTGATCTTGCCTCTCAGGGTGGTGCCGTTCTTGTACCAGTCGGTGACGGTGACGGTCCGGTTGGCGGCCAGCTTCAGCAGAACGGTGCTGTTATCGGCCGCGGAGTAGACCGGAGTCTCCCCCTTGGTCGTGCCGGTAATGGAAGTATTGCCCACGGAGATGCCGGTGACGACGTTGGATTCGGGCACATCCAGCTTCAGATTGTGCATCTGGACCCACCCATCGTTGCTGCTGAGCTTGCCCCAGACGTAGATACCGTCGGTCCACTGCTCCACCACCTTCACGGCGGTATTGGCGCCCAGCACATCCTTCACATTGCTGTCCGCGGAGTGACTCGTGTAAACGTTCAGCGTCGCAGCGGAGACGGTGCCGCTGAGGGCAGGCAGAGCGACATTGGCGGAATCAACGCCGCCATTGGTCCAGCCGGTAACGGAACCAACAGTGGTCTTGTACCAGATATTGTTGTTGATGATGGTGCGGTCGGCAATGACGAAGGTATTGCCCTTCACCAGCGTCAGCAGCTCGGTGCCGGACTTGGCGTTGGCCTCTTTGTAAACAGCCAAGGTATTTGCCTCGACCTGGCCCAGAGCGTTGACGTTGGTATAGGTCTTTACGGGGTTGGTGCTGCCGTTGGCGCCGTTATTGGTGCCGTTCTTGATCTCGTCCTCCGCGCCGGAATCCAGCTTGATATACTCCATGTATACCCAGCCCTTGCCGTCCACCAGGCCCCAGCCGTTTTCCAGCTTGGTAATGGCCACGCGCTTGCCTACGCCGATGGTGGTCACCAGGCGGCCCTGGATCTTGGCGGTGTCACGGACGTTGACGGCCACGGAGCAGTTGACGACGGTGCCGTTTTCCTTGGCAGCAGTGGTATTGTTATTGGAGCCGTTATTGGTATTGCTCTTCTGGATCTGGACATAGGTCATGCAGATCCAGCCAGTCTTGCCCTTGTAATCGATGCGGCCCCAGCTTGCGCCGTTGTGATCGCCGATCTCCAGCAACTCCACCTTGGTACCGGTGGGCAGGGAGCCGATCTGATTCAGAACGCTGATCTTGGGTTCGCTGCGGACCCGCAGGTTGATGGAGCTGGTGACGATGCCGGTGGCGATCACGCCGGTATCGTCGCCGGGGGCGGGGTTGGGATCGGAGGCCAGATGGATGGTTTTCAGATCCACATAACCGGGGCCGGACAGGCCCAGGCGCGTGGCCTCATCCCCATCCAGGTAGCCCCAGGCCACGCCGTTCTCTTCGGAGAAGGGAGAGACGACTTCCTCGCCCGCGGCATTCTTCTGGTAGTAGAAGGTGACTTTGGTATTCTTAGGCAGCGTACCAACGGTGCCCTTGCTGGTGTCCGTATTCTTATAGACAATGATGGTAGAAGCGCCGACCACCGTACCGGTGTCCGCGATCTTCTTCGCCGCGGGATCCTCGCTGCTCAGAGCGGGCAGCTGGCTGCCGAAGCCGAAAGCGGCGGTCTCGCTCAGGTAGCTCTGATTCAGCAGGATCCACTCATTGGCGGTTCTGCTGACCCGGCCCCAACGCTGCTTGCTGCCCTCAGTCCCGGTTTCCTCAATGCGGTAAACCTCCAGAGTCGTACCGTTGGCGACGGAGTACTTCACGGCGCTGGTGTCGCTCGTACCGACCCGGACATTGACCTGTCCGTCCGTCAGGATCTTCACGATCTCCTGCAAGCCGCCGTAAGCGGTGGTCAGAGGCACGGAGCCGGGATTCACTTCCACGTCCGCGGGGTTCACATAGTATGTATTGGAATTCGTGCTGCCGCTGTTGACATCCTTCAGATTGGTAATACGGTAGCGGCCGTTCTCCAGTTCATTGGCATAGTTAAAGGTCGTGCCCTTGGCCAGCAGCAGCGCCACGATGTCGCCGGTGGAGGCGGAATAGGCATTGACCAGGTCCTTATTGATCCGGCCAACCTTCGCCTGAGCGGTCTGCATGGGGGTCAGGACTCTCTCCGTAAAGCCGCAGATGGTGCAGCTATGCTCGGCAACGCCGTTCTTGCTCTCGGTGGGATCGGTCACATACCGCCAGGGGCCGAAGCTGTGGGAGGTATACTTGTGGTGATTGCCGCCGTTGTCCTTCGCGTAGACGACCTGCGTGTAGCCGCAGCCATTACCGGCAACGCCGTTGACGTCCTCCAGGCTGCATGTGTACCGCTTTACAACATAGGTGATGCCGGGAACCGGGGAAAGGGTCTCGGCAGAAGCAACGTCCGTTGCGCTGCCCGCGCCGGTAGCCGAATGCTTATGATTGGTTCCCTCGGTCTCCGTCAGCACGGTATAGCTGGCGTCGCCCTTCACGCAGGCAAAGGTCTTGGTCCCGTTGCCGTTGACAACAACATTGCTGTAGTCATGGCCGGTAGGGGCCTTAAAGTCGTCATAGATCACCTGACCGCACTTGGTGCAGGTATACTGGGTATAGCCCGCCGTGGTGCAGGTAGGCGCCGCGGTAACGGCCTTGGTCAAGTCCAGCGTCGTCTTGGCGCTTTCATAATTGTGGTCGCAGAGCGGGGTAACGCTCACGGGGTTTACGACGGTGCTGCCGCCGTCCGCCATCGCGGCTACGGGCATGGCAATGAGCATTGCCAGAACCAGCAGTCCCGAAAGGGCGCGTTCAAAACGTTTTTTCATGATGTTTGTCCTCCAATCCATTTTGCTGATATTCCATTATTCCATTTATTCCATTGGGCCTCAGCCCATTTTGACGTAGCTCATGCAGACCCAGCCATCGGCCGTCTTGCCCCAGGAAACCCCGGAGACCTTTGTCTGCTCTGTGATCTCTATCTTCGTGCCAGGCGTCAGCTGGCCGATTCTCGTATAGCCCGTTCCGGGACCGGAACGGATATTCAGGTTTGTGGTGCTGATGACGGTTCCTGTCCCCGTCCAGTACTCCTCGCCGGAAGCCTGGGAAGAGAGCGTTACATAGGTCATGCAGACCCACTGGCTTGTCTGGATCCGGCCCCATTGCACACCGTCCACGGTCCGGTACTCATAGATGGATACCGCCGTTCCGGGGGCCAAGGTTTTGATTCTCGCATACCCGGTGCCGGGGCCGCTGCGGACGTTCAGGCCCGTGGTGCTGTTCACCGTGCCGGTATTCTGTATGGCGGTGGCGCCGTCTCCGCTGACGGAGGAACCGGATTCGCTGCCGGGCTGCGGGGTTTCCGTGCCAGAGGTTTCCAGCCGGACATAGGCCAGGCAGATCCATTGGCCGTCTCCGATCCGGCCCCAGTTCAGGCCGCCGGAGGTCTTGCGCTCATAGACCGTCACCGTCTCGCCGGAATTCTTCCGGCCCACGATGCTGTAGCCCGTTCCCGCGCCGCTGCGGACATTCACATTGCTGCCCGCTACGGTGCCGGTGGTTTTTTCGGAGCTTCCGCTGTCGGAAGAAGAACTCAGCGTCACGTAGTCCATGCAGATCCAGCCGTTGGACATCCGCCCCCACTGGGAGGAGCCAACCCATTTGGTCTGGTAGATCTCCGCCTTGGTTCCGGCAGTGGCCCGGGCCAGGATGGTGTAGTTCGTACCGGGGCCCTTGCGGACGTTCACATAGGAGGTGCATTTCACGGTACCCTCGGCAATGACCGTATTGGTGCCATCGCTGTCCTCCAGGTCCGTCCCGCTGACCCAGCCGGAGGAGCCGTTGGAGGAATACTGGGCGTAAAGGGTCACGCCCGCAGTGGAGCTGTCCAGGGCCGTCACCCTGGTGCCGCCGCTGCGCTGGGTAAACCAGCCGGCGAAGGTATAGCCGCTGAGGCTGGGGTCCGCCACCAGGATCTGGGTGGATCCGTTTCTGCGGTAGCCCTGCATCTTGTCCTCGCCCCCGCTTCCCGGGGTTCCGCCGTTGGCGTCGAAGATGGTGTATGTATAGGTGCCGCTCTTTTTGCCGTAAACGCCGTTTAAGTAGATATCCGCCTCCGCCATGCGCCTCTGGAGCAGGCCCGGATCCGGGGAGGTCCCGTTGTTGGCCCACAGGCTCAGGCCGAAGAGGAGTTTTTCTTCGGAAGCGCCGCTTGTAATGGCGTCCCGCAGGCGGCCGGAAGCGTTCATCCAGCCGATGCCTACGTTATAAGAGAAGCTTGCCAGCGCGTCGAACTGCTGCTGGGAAAAGCTCAGGTTCCACTTTGCCGCGAAGGCATTGATCTTCGCCTCCACCGTTTCCAGGTGGGTACGCAGGGCCTTGTCCGCCTCTGCTTCCGTAATGGTCTGGCCGGGACTTCCCGCCGTTCCGTAGCCGATGCTCCACTGGCCGCCGCTGACATAGGCGTTGGCCCGGAAGCCCTCCAGCTGTTTCAGGACGGTGATCAGGTTCTCGCTGACCGTCCGGTTTGCGTCTGCGGAGGCCCTTGTCACCGTGGCCGGAAGCATCGCCACAAGCAGACAAACCGCCAACAAACCGCAGAGGAATCGATTCTTCATGGGACACTTCCCCTCATGGTCTCTAAATTTACTGGTATTATAACAGAGATGATTACAAATTGCAACCCCTAATTTCAAAATAATTACACATTTGTAACTCTTTTGTTCCTTCGTTTTTCTTTTCTCGCTTTTCCTCTTTGCTTTTTCGGCTTTTGCTTCCAATTTTTGCCAAAATGATAACAAATTTGTAATATTATATTTTGTAAAAAAGCTGCCGCCCGGATTCCTCCGTGCGGCAGTCCTTAAAGGAACCTCTGATTAAATCGGCAAGAGCTGAGAGCGAGAGATTTTTTGACCGGTCAAAGCATCAAAAGCAGAGGAATGCTTTGTGTACCCGCAAGGGGTATGCCGCATCCGTAAGCCAGCTTACGCTGGCAACGGCTGCGCAATATTTCCTGCTTTTGATGCTGAAGAGCGGGCGGAAAAGATCCGCTCCTCAGCCGCAGACGATTTATTCAGAGGTTCCTTAAATAAACTTATTTGTGCGGGACCGTCAGCTTTGTACCGTCGGCAAAGAGGACATAGTCCGCCTGCTCCGGGTCAATGGGCTGTCCGAACGCCTGGTTCATGACCTCCACCTGTGTGCCGTCCTGCATGACCACATAGGTCCCGCTGCCATTGAAAGCGAAGAAATCCGCGTAGGTTTTCTCCCCCACATCCGCCGTCAGGGAAATGCTCTGGCTGCGGAGCTTCACGGACGTCACTCGGAAGGATTCCACCGCGTCTTTCCCCGTTGTGTACCAGCCAACACTTGCCTCCATGGTGATTGGGTCGGACACAAGCTCCAGCTCCCGGTAATCCCCGTTTTCATCGTCAAAGGAAATGGGGATCATCCACTCTCCCTCGGCCAGCGTGTCCCGGATGATACCGCTTTCCGCGTTCCAGGCGGAATACACAATATCAACGAGATACAGATTCCAGGTCGTTCCGGCTGTGAAGGGGGCGCTGCCGCCCTCCGTAGCACGGTTCCGGATCAGCAGCAGGTCCGCCGTATTGCTTTTTCCGTCTCCATCGTCCACCGACTCAATGCTGAAAGCCCCCATAGCCTCGACGCCATTCTCGTCCACCAGCGTATCCTCGGCAAAAATGAGATTGCCATCGGTCGGAAATACCGTCCCCTCCGGGGCGGCGAGGCTCAGCAGGATCCGCGCCACATAACCGTCAGTCTCCACGCCCTTCAGCGTCAGGGTATAACCGTTCTGAGTGGCCTCCTGAGGAACCGCGCTCTGGGCGTCCACATCGGCTTGCGTGAGGATTCTGGGCTGAACGGAAAAGTCTATGGCGTCCGCCACCAGCTCCAGCTGTCTGTCCGTCATGCGCACAAATTCAGAGGAGAACACACCGTAGTCTTCTTCGCTGAGATGCTCAATATTGGCATTAAACACCAGGGCCATCAACGCCTCGCCCCGGTCGCAGAGGACCAGACCGGTCTCCTGGCTGGGGGAATGGAGGATCAGCACCTGACTGCCGGAAGCGGTTGTATAATTCTTCTCGATCCAGTCGCCGCTGTCCGTGATCGTCAGATAGTCCCGGCTGAAGCAGTCCTTCCGGTTCCAGGCAAGCGTGCCGGGACTTCTCAGGACCTCATACCCCTTATCCTCCGGGAATACAAAATCCATGTTCAGCCAGAAATTGCCCGTATCATAGCAGCCGCCGCCATTGATGTTTACGCTGATGTCCGGGTTGCTGCGGTCAAAGCGTTCCACGTCCAGAGCGTCGCAGAGATTCCGGTTCGTGCGGAATTTAAGAAGATTTCCCTCCGGCTTCAGACCGTACTTCTCTGCCAGCTCCCGGGCCTTGGCATCCATAACATCGCTGTAGGTTTCCCAATAGTCCTCCGGCAATGTGCCGTTTTCAGCCCTTTTCTCCCCGTCGGCTGTGTATTCCTCCTTGAAAACGTAGAAGTCCGCGCAGGCCTTGTAGGCATCGGAACCTTCCAGCCCCGCCAGGGTCAGGGTGGTGGTATTCACCGTGTGGGGGTCCTTCACATACACCCCGTCCACCAGGGAATAGTCCCGCTGCTCCGTCCCCGCGCTGATTTTGATCTTTTGCAGATTCAGCACGTAGGCCACCGCGCAGCCCACCAGCAGAAGCGCCGCGCCGATCAGCGCCGCCGCCAGCAGAGGCCGCCGGATGGTGCGGCGGGGTTTCCCGTTCTTTCCCGTGTCCACGGAAAAATGCCCGAACTCCGCGTTTTCCACAAGATCGTCACCAATATATTGCAGTCCAAAAAGCATGTTTTTCCCGTTCATACCCGAATGCCCTCCTTTGCGAGATACGCGGATAGCCTGTTTTTCGTCCGATTCAGCCGCATGTGCACGGCGCTTTCGCTGATGCCGTACCGGGCGGCAATTTCCCCGACGGTGTCCGCATACCAGAATCTGCGCAGAAATACCATCTGATTCTCCGGCGTCTGGGTCCTCAAGAAAGCGTCCAGCAGCCTGCCCAGCTCCCGGGCGTCCGGCTCATTTTCCCGGGCGGTATCCGGGATGCAGCTCTCCATCTCCTGGGTCAGGGCCACAATTTCCGCCTTTCGCTTCTGGGCGTTCTTCCAATCCAGCTTTTTCAGGGCGAAGTTCCGGCAGATTTTGGCGATATAGGCATAGAAATGGGTAGGCCGCTGGGGCGGGATGGTGTTCCAGGCCTGCAAATAGGTGTCGCTGACGCTTTCCTCCGCGTCCTGGTCGTTCTTCACGATCCGTTCCGCCAGGCAGAACAGCCGCCGCCCATAGGCCGCGTCCGTGTGCCGGATGGCGTCCTGATTTCTGGCGAAGAACAGCGCGATTATTTTGTTGTCGTCCATTTGAGATCACCTCATTCGTTTTTGTTCCTCACCCCGATAGACCGGTTTCATGGTCAAAACCTCACACCCCACGATGGTTTTTCTTGCATTTTTCGCCGGGAACCGCTATACTGGGCCTATCGATTGAGACAAAGAAGGTTTTTACACTATGAATATGGATTTCAAGCGCAAGCTGACCATTCCCTATGACTTGAAGCAGGAGTACCCCGTCACAGCCGATATGGCCCGGGTCTTTGAGCAGCGGGACCGGGAATTGAAAGACATTCTGGGCGGCCGGGACAGCCGTCTGGCCCTGATCGTCGGCCCCTGCTCCGCCGACCGGGAGGACAGCGTGCTGGACTATATCACCCGGCTGATCCCCATCCAGGAAAAGGTCCACGACAAGCTGATGATCGTCCCCCGGGTCTATACCAACAAGCCCCGTACCACCGGCGCGGGCTACAAGGGCATGCTCCACCAGCCGGACCCCAACGCCGCCCCGGACATGCTCAAGGGTCTGATCGCCATCCGGGAACTGCATATGCGGGTTCTGCGGGAGACCGGCTTCTCCTGCGCCGATGAAATGCTTTACCCCGAGAATTACAAATACTTGGACGACGTGCTGGCCTATGTGGCCGTGGGGGCCCGGTCTGTGGAGGATCAGCAGCACCGGCTCACCAGCTCCGGCATCTCCGTGCCCGTAGGCATGAAGAACCCCACCGGCGGCGACCTGTCCGTCATGATGAACTCCATCAACGCCGCCCAGCACAGCCACACCTTCATCTACCGTGGTTGGGAGGCCACATCCACCGGCAATCCCTATGCCCATGCCATTCTCCGGGGCTACACCAACAAGCACGGCGAGCCCCGGCCTAACTACCACTATGAGGACCTCATTTACCTGCACCGGCTCTATGAGGAGCAGGGGCTGAAGCATCCCGCCGTGGTCATTGACGCCAACCACGCCAACTCCGGCAAGAATCCTTTCCAACAGGGCCGCATCATCCGGGAAGTCCTGCAAAACAGGAACTATGATACAGGCATTCACAGCCTTGTCAAGGGCTTCATGGTGGAGAGCTACATTGAGGACGGCAATCAGAAGCCGAACGGCGGCGTCTATGGCAAGTCCATCACCGACCCCTGCCTGGGCTGGGAGAAAACCGAGCGGCTGATTTACGAAATCGCGGACTTGGTGTAAAAAAAGCTTGACAACGTATATCCTTTTCCGTATAATCGCATAAACAAAAGAGGTGACAACAATGCATTCTTCTTTCATGAATGGTCAGAATCCCAAGTCCGTAATGAATTCTTACGGGCCTGCATTGTTGTACGCTTTTTCGGTTTGATATTCCCAAAAGCAACAGCAGCAGGCAAACCAAATTCCGGTTTGCCTGCTGTTTCTTTTACGGGATCCTTTCAGCGGTCAGAGCACGCCATCGATCAGGCCTTTTTCCAGACAGTAGTGGTAGATCCCATCTTCCTTCACGTCGCCGCAGATATCCGCGGCAACGGCCTTGAGGGTATCGGAAGCGTTGCCCATGGCCACGCCTGTGCCCACTGCCTGGAGCATTTCCAGATCATTGTCCCCATCGCCGAAGGCGATGGCTTCCTCCTTCGTCAGGCAGAGCGCTTCCAGCACCGCCCGGATGCCCGCGCCCTTGCCGCTGTCCGCCGGGATAATATCCACGGCTCTGTCCCACCAGGCCGCCATTTTGGCGTTTTCCGTACCGCTCAGGATCTGCTCATATTCCCAGGGTCCGCAGGAGAGCATCAGCTGGTATATCTCCCCCTGAACCACCCGGTCAAACGCCGGATCCGGCTCCGGTACGAAACTGCCGAAGCCGAAATAGGTCCGCAGATCCGCGTCCATTCCGTTGGGGGACAGCCGATCCTTCGTTGCGGCGCAGACCGGGCGGCCCAGCCGGGCGGCGTTATCCAGAATGATCCGTATGTCGTGCTTCGTCAGCGGGTTGCTGTGGAGCACCCGATCATTGGTATAGCAGTAGGAGCCGTTGTAGGCAAGCAGGGCATCAAATTCCACGCCCTCGATCTTCGGGATCAGCATAGGCGACCGGCCGGAAGCAATGCAGAGCTTCACGCCCCGGGCCTGCAAGCCCCGCAGGCCCGCAACGGTATTGGGCGTAATCTTCTTGCGCTCCATATCGATCAGCGTTCCGTCCACGTCAAAAAACGCGATTCTGGTTTTTCCGGCCATTGTCTCTTCCCCTCTTCTCTTTTTCTCCATTATAGCCCCTTCCGCCCCAAAGCACAAGGAGCAGAAATAAATTCCTACAGGAGGTTTTTCCCATGAACGCACCCATTGATGTTACCGGCGTCACCTTACGCACCCCCCGCATGACCCTGCGGCCCTGGCAGGAAAGTGATTTGGAGGATTTTTACGCCTATGCCAAGGTAGACGGCGTAGGCCAGATGGCCGGTTGGACGCCCCACAAAAGCATCGAGGAATCCAGAACCATTCTGAAAAGCTTTATTGCCCATAAAAGGACCTTTGCCTTGGAATATCAGGGCAAGGTCATCGGCTCTCTCGGGATCGAAACCTATAACGAAGAACACTACCCGGAGTTTGCGTATCTCCGGGGCCGGGAGCTGGGCTATGTGCTCTCCAAGGACTTCTGGGGCCGCGGACTAATGCCCGAGGCCGTGAAAGCCGTGACCGCCTATCTGTTTGATACCGTAGGACTGGATTTTCTGCTGGTGGGGCACTTTGACTGGAACCGGCAGTCCGCCCGGGTCATTGAAAAGTGCGGCTTTCAATACATCAAAACATGCCGCTATGAAACACGCTACGGCACCGTTGAAAATTCTGAAGAATCCATCCTCTATAACCCCATAGGCCGCCGGCTGCTGACCCATAAGGGCACCCAGACCATTGAAACGCCCCGGCTGCTTCTGCGCCGGGCGGAGGAAAGCGACGCGGAGCCCATGTACCGCAACTGGGCGTCCAGCCCGGAAGTGACAAAATTTCTGACCTGGCCGCCCCACAACAGCCCGGAAGTCACGGAAAGCATCTTAAATGACTGGATCAAGGAATACGCGTCCCCGGACAGCTACAATTGGATGATCGTCCTTAAGTCCCTGGGCGAGCCTGTAGGAAACATCACCGCCCGCCGGGTGGATGAAAAAATCGGCTCCACGGAAATCGGTTACTGCATGGGAGAAAACTGGTGGCATCAGGGCATCATGTCCGAAGCTCTGGAGGCTGTTCTGCGTTTCCTCTTTGAAGAGGTGGGCTTCAACCGGATTGAATCCCGCCATGATCCCCACAATCCCCACTCCGGCGGCGTCATGCGCAAATGCGGCATGACCTGTGAAGGCACCTTCCGGGACGCGGACTGGAACAACCAGGGCCTCTGCGACGCCGCCCACTACGCGATCCTGCGCCGGGAGTGGCTGGCACGCCCCAAAAAATAAAAAGTTTATTCGCTGCTTGTAAAGCAGGGATCTATTCGTTATACTGTGAACAGCAGGTTCCCTATACGTAAAATCAGATATTTCGGCATGGAGGCGCCGTCATGAAACGAAAAACCACACTTTGTGTTACGGCAGCTCTACTGGCATCCCTTTTTATGGGCTGCGCAATAAAGCGCACGCCCTTGCCGCCGGCCAGTGCGGCCATTTCCGAGGCCACAGGAAATATTCCTGTAACAGAACCGGCTGCGGACACAGCGCCTGTTACGGAATCGACAATGGAAACAACCCTTGCCACGGAGTCCACGGTTCCAGCCGTGCCTATCCCGGAACCGGATGCGGAAGACCTTGTCCGAATTCTGGATTTCCTCCCCGATATTGAAATCGACCTGCGTTATGCCACAGCCGATAATTTCACCGGGCAGGTCATCTATGGTTTTGAGGACGCCTACCTTCGCTATGGCACGCTCAAAAAGCTGATGGCCGCCTCCGAAATTCTGAGCGAGACAGGATATGGGATCAAAATATGGGACGCTTTCCGTCCGGTATCCGCGCAGGCGGCGCTGTATGAAGTCCACCCCGACCCCAACGTAGTTTCTCATCCGGTGAACGGATACCGCGCCCACTGCCGGGGAAACGCCGTGGATATGACGCTGGTGGACCTGTCAACGGGTGAGGAGCTGCCCATGCCCACAGGCTTTGACAATTTCACAGCCCTCGCCGACCGGGATTACAGCGACTGTGACACAGTTCTCGCCGCCAACGCCCAGCTGCTGGAGCAGGTCATGTCAGAATGCGGCTTCAAGCCCCTGCAAACCGAATGGTGGCACTTCACAGACACAGATACCTATCCCGTGGACGAGTTCTTTGACCCAGCCTTGCGGATGGAAGCACCGTCCCCGGATGCGGAAACGACCGATTCGTAAATTACAGGCTCTATCCAGAGGATACTTTCGCGAGCTTTCCATTTCAGCGTAAGGAAAAAGGAGAATCGAAACTTCTGCTTTCCCTTTGACTCTCTCTGTAAGGAATGATGACATCTATTGCTGCGGCAAAGCCAGGTTGGTTGCAACAGTCCCACTTACGCTGTTGCTAAGAGCCGCCTTTCGAGTCCAACAGGGGGAGTTCCGCCCGCAAGTTTCTGCATTGATTGTAGCAAAAAAGAGGACTGAGTCTCCTCAATCCTCTTGGCTCCCCCTGTAAGGAATGATGGACTCGCTTTGCTGCGGCAAAGCCACGGCGGTTGCAACAGTCCACCGGACTGTTGCTAAGAGCCGCCTTTCGAGTCCAACAGGGGGAGTTCCGTTCATAGGTCGCCAGGTTGATTGCAACAAAAAAGAGGACCGAGTCCCCTCAATCCTCTTGGCTCCCCCTGTTGGACTCGAACCAACGACACACGGATTAACAGTCCGTTGCTCTACCGACTGAGCTAAGGGGGAATCTTTGTGTTGGCATTACCTATCTTCCCGGCAAGTCACCCTGCAAGTATTGTCGGCGC
>CAVLCF010000118.1:0-51867 GCA_963661735.1 bacterium
TGAAACTCATGTGAACTTGGCTTTTTCACGCCCAGTATTCTGCAAAAATTTCTAAAATAGAAAGAATAGCAGAATATTGGGCTATTTATTCAGAGGTTCCTTAGAGGTGACGGGCTGGGTCTTGTTGAAATAGAAGGTGCCGAACACGCAGATAAGCAGGCACAGGATCGCGCCGACAATGATACCGCCTACCGGGATGATCTTGGTCAAGTCAAGCAGGAAGGAGCTGCCCGCGCCAACGATTATGGCCAGGTTTGCAGCCTTGGGATGGACCTTTTTCCAGGTCAGAGAAAGCATGACCGGGAAGAACATAGCTGCGCCGTAGGCCGCACCGCCCAGACGGAACAGAGAGTAAACGCTCTTGACGTAAATGGCCATTGCGGTAATGGCGACAGCGCCGACGACCATGGAGATACGGCCGTAGAGGATGATCTTGCGGTCTTCCATATCCGGATGCCGGGGCATGATAATGTCCTGTGTCACCGTAGAGGAGAGCAGACCAAGGAAAGCGTTGCCGGAGGTAATCAGAAGGCCGAGCAGCGCGCCCATGGTGATGCCCTTGACAACGGGCGGGAAGTAATCGGAAATGAAACGGACAACGAAGGTACCGCCGTCGGTCAGATCCGGGTAAATGAACTTCGCGGCAAAGGCGGGCGCGACAGAGATCAGGTTGACGACCAGGCAGACGATCATAGAGATCAACTGGCCCCGGAAAGCGACCTTTTCATTCTTCGCAGTAAAGATGTTGATGGAATAGCCTGACTGGACGCTGACCTGCATGAAATTCGACAGGGAGTAGGACAGCAGAAGCATGGGGGTCAGGCCCTTTGTGATATCCAGCATATCGGGATCCACACGGGAGAAAACTTCGCCGACGCCGCCGGCCTCGTGGAACACCGCAAAGGGAATGGCGATGGCAACGGCAAGCAGGATCAGAACAGACTGAATGGTGTCCGTGAAGGACGAACCCATCTTGCCGCCGAAGATGGCGAAGATCGTAATGATGACGGCGCCGACCATGGCACCGGTAGTCGCGTTGCAGATACCGAGGGCACTGGTCATTTTACCAAACGCCATAAACTGCGCGGCCGTGGAGGAGATGGCGGAAATCAGCATAACGTAGGCGGCAATTTTGCGTGTCGACCCATTGTACTGCTTTTCCAGGAAGCCGGGGAAGGTGGTTGCGCCGGAACGGCGGAGCTGACGGGAGATAAGGATCAGGCCGCACCAGCCTACAAACCAGAACAGTGTCGCAACCATGCCGGAGATGCCGTTTGCAACGACAAGTTCATAGTTGCCAAAGACGATGGACGCACCCATACAGGTTGCGACCGTGGAGCCGATGACCTGGACCAGGGATAGCCCCTGTCCGGCGCTGGTGAAGTCTTTTGCGCTTTTGATTTTCCGTGCGAAGGATGCGGCGACGACCGCGAAACCCACCACGTAAATCAGGATCATAATAAGATCAACGGTGCCGATAGATTTCATGTGATTTGCTCCTCTCTGCTTCTAAAAGTATTTTGTACAGAACATGTTTCGACGAAAATATTTCACCGAAACATGTTCTATGAAAAGGATAGCAAAATATAGACAAGATGTCAATAAGCATTTTCTTAGTCTATAAAAGATTGTTAACTTTCAACAAACCGGAATGGGGACTTATGGCAAAATAGCACAGAGCCGCTGCGAATATATTTGACAAATGTTGCAAAATCCGGTATGATAATATGGTGTCCGTGCGGAAAAGGCGCTGCTGCCGGCGGACCGGGAAAGGAACCCCAATACGATGCCAGAAACTTTGACCAGCCGACAGGCGCAGGCACTTTCCACGCAGCAAAAGATTTATGATGTGGGCTATGAACTGCTGAAAAGTGTCCCGATCGATAAGATCAAGATCCAGGATATTATAAAAGCCTGTGGAATATCTACCGGTGCTTTTTATCATTACTATGCCTCCAAAGAAATGCTGTTTGTGCATCTGATGCACGACCAGATCCGCTCCAATGAGGAATTTTTGTGCCGGATGGACGCGTCTGCCGCGTCGAAAATCCGGTTGTATCTGCTGCGGCGTTTTACCATTGCGGAGCAGCGCGGACTGCTGTTTGAACGAAACGTGCAGCAGTTCCGTATGACGGAGGAATACCGCAAGGGACGCAGGGAGGCCATAGGCGGGCGTCCGATCCAGCATGGTATGTACAATCTGATTTCCGAGATCCTGCAGCGGGGAATGGAAGTTGGAGAGCTGTCGCCGGATATTGATGTGCCGATGGTCGGACAGACCATCACCTATATCATCCACGGCGCGATCTATAACCAGTGCCTGTATGACGTGCCGCTGAAGCTGATACACTGGGGTGAGCAGTTCTGCCAGGAGGTTCTGGAACCTATGCTTGCGCCTTATATTCTCCGGAAGCTCCCCGCGTGCAGCGAAGAGGATTATACCTCCGATCCGGAGAAAGCGGCAAGTCAATCCCAATTGGAGGATCAACCGCAATGCACATAGAAACGCCCCGAATGGTCATTCGTGAATTTGCTGTGGACGATGGGGACGATTTGCAGGAAATTCTCGGCGACGACGAAACAATGAAAAATTGTGAGCCTGCCTATACTATGGAGAAGACAAGGGTGTTTCTGCAAGAGTTCTGTATCGGGAAAAGGGGCGCTGTAGCCGCGGTGCGTAAGGATACCGGCAAAATGATCGGATATATCCTTTTTCATGAATTTGACGAAGGGGTATATGAGATGGGGTGGATCTTTAACAGGCGCTTTTGGAGACAGGGCCTGGCCTTTGAAGCCTGCCGGGCGGTTCTCGACTACGCCTTTGACCGCATGGACGCCCATAAGATATTTGCCGAGGCGATCGACGGGGTCAAATCCGTCAATCTGATGAAAAAGCTTGGCATGAAGCCGGAAGGCGTGCAGAGAAGTCAGACCAAGGATCGTTCCGGAAACTGGGTGGACCTGTATCTTTACGGGATTCTCGCGGAGGACAGAGGATAAGGCGGCTTCCGGTTTGCCGGATGAACAAGCGGGGACTGCTTAATGACAAGACTTCGGGAGCAGATCACACGCGAACAGAAAAATATCAGGCTGAGAAAGTGAAATTGGAGGGAACGCTATGAAAAAAATCATACCTTGGCTGGCGGCATCGGCGGCGGTCATGCTTGCGCCGCCATGGCTGATGGTGACATGCGTAAACGGCGTTAGCGGAATGATGGTTTGCTTTATCCTGTTTTTCGCGGTGAATCCGATCTATGCGATTCTGGCGGGAGCGTACGCGGGCAGGCAGATAAGAAGTATGTGGGCACTGCCGGTCGTTACCGCGGCCCTTTTCCTGCTGGGGGCATGGCTGTGCGTTGACATAGGCGAAAAGACGTTCCTTTTCTATGCGTTGGGCTATCTGGCCCTGGGAAGCATCGCAATGCTGGTGTCCGCACGCGCAAAGGAAAATACATGACGCACGGGAAGATCCTTTCTGGTGGGCAGAAAAAACAAAGTGCCCGTGTACTGCGATCGGACCGCGTAAATATATTGGAGAGCAATGCTCAAATGAAATAGGATAGGCCCGGCAAGGTTTTGAAGCTTGCCGGGCCTGTGTTTGGTGTGGAGGACAAATGGAGGAAATATGTCAAAATCAGGCTTAATGCCTGCAATCATATTATGTACGCAGCTGCTTGGCGGGGATGTCTTGCAAAACTGCATGCGGAACAACTGCAATCACAAGCTACAACCTGATATAGCAGTAATTACTATATAAGTAAATGGTACAAACCCACCGTAGAAAACTGTAAAATAGTGTCAAAGGTGGTAGTATCAATGGATATTAATGCACGTTTGAGGCAAATGACCCAGCAAAGAGGGTGGAGCGAATATCGATTGGCAAAGGAGTGCGGGTTATCGGAATCCACGATCGCCAATATTTTCCACAGAAATTGCACACCGTCATTTTCTACATTGGAGATCATTTGCAGAGCGTTTGGAGTGTCACTGTCTCGGTTTTTTGCGGAGGACGATATGATGGCGCTGACACCGGAGGAGCAGACGCTTGTGGGGAAATGGGCTCTGCTGACATCGGAGCAAAAAGAGGCATTTTTAAGGATGATGGAGTTGTTCACAGCAAGGGTAAACTGATTTGAAAACGGCGTTATTCCTCTGTACAGCAGGCATGGTAGAGAATCAGAAGAAAAACGCGTACCTGCGGCCTTCGTACCAGCTCTTCACCGGAAATCTCATTCAGAAGCATCGGATGCGTTTTCCAGGCACGCTCAGAGGTACGCCGGATGGCCGCCTCAACTGTTGCAGCATCGCATTGCAGACGCTCTGCTATGGGAAGGTAGATTTCTTTCCACACAGCGCAGACACATTCCTGATTTTCAGCGATACACTCCAATGCCAGCAGTGTTGTCTGATACCCACGGAGATACGGCTGGATTCCCAGACTGCGCAGAAGTTTTCTTGCTTTTTGGGTGTCATAGGCGTTCTTTTCCATGTTTTTTCCTCCATCAATACTTTGTATATTGGAGAGCATGCGGCCCATGCCTGCAACAGGAAACTCTGGCAGATACTTTCGGCAAAAATCGACACGCCCTATACCAAAGAGAGAAGGAATGCCCCGTGCCCTTTCGACACGACTCCCCGGACTATGCGTTTTTTGAAGCATTTGTAGAGCGGTACATTGTTGATTTCAGCAGATTCGCATTTTATGTTGTCCACGATTATGACTGCGCCCAGGACGGCATACAGAATGCGCTGGAAGCTATCCTGAAATACTACGACAATGTCCGTGACTTTGACGAACAACGCCTGTTCCGCTACTGCCTGGCAGTGATTAAGCATGAATGTCTGCGGGCTGCCGCGAAGAACAGCAGAATCATCTCCGTAGAAGAGGTAGAATATTTCGATTCTGTTCCGGATGAGATGCTGGATGAGATTATCAAGGCAGAGAACACCACGCTTCTGAACGAATGCGTGTCGCAGCTCCCGGAGAAATTCAAAACGGCGATTCTCATGAAGTACTATTTTAACCAATCTGACAGTGAGATTTCCAAAGTCATAGGCGTTTCCGTAGCCAGCGTACGCATGATACTGACCCGGGCACGGACCAAGCTGAAACGTACCTATCTGGAGCGTTCAGGAGAGGAGGCGGCAAAATGAGCAAGGTTTTTTCGGAAAAAATGGAGCGGGACTTCTATGAGGAGCAGTTTATGCAGAACGCCGCCAGACTGGTGGGCGCGGAACTTTTGAGCGATCTGAATGCCGCTCAGGATATGGATGTGAACGAGGCGTGGCTTCAAAATGTGAAGCGTCACGCCGTGAAAACGGTGAAAGTCAAAAAGAACGGCCGCAGGGTGTTATCGGCGATCCGAAGAGCGGGCCGCATAGCCGCAATCCTTCTGCTCACAGTCTGCCTCCTGTTCGGCGGCGTTTATGTGACTGTGGACGCGGCTCGCGAAAAGGTCAACAACTACCTGTTTGGAAGCCGGAACAGCCGGAATGCCATTATCCTGCCGGTATATATGAATGCGGAGGACTATGTGCTCATTCCCTATGGCTGGACCTGTCCGATTTACCCTACCTGGATTCCTGAGGACTTTTCACTGGTCTCCTCTGGTACGGAGCTGGACCGGTATTGGTCGCTGACCTATAACCAGCCGGAAAATGTCTTGAGGTCATTGTGCATTTATATCTGGCGCAGCAGCTATAAACCGGCTATTGACGTTGAGTCATATGAAATTGTATCCGATGGTATGGTGCAGGGCGTTCCGATAACTGTTTTCTATGATTCAAAAAATGATTGCTATTCCCTTGTTATGACGAAAAATGATTATACGGTCCAGATCATTGGAAATATTTCGCAAATAGATGTTATCCAGATCGCGGAGCAGTTCCAATTTTAGGTGTTGCACTTTGCCGTGCAGCAGCCTCTCGTTAGTATCACCGGCCTGTGAAATACTCAAAGAGGTTGATACTATGAAAAAAACCATTTCTCTGCTGCTGACTTTCGTTATGCTGTTTTCCTGTATGGCGGTTCTGGCATCCGCGGAAAACTTCCATTGGGATGAAACACATGTGATTTCTCCAAGGTACACGAAACTTTCCAACTGCTGGGCTGGGCTGGCCGCTACCGGCAACGGATGGTACGATGTTACAGGCGGTGCCGGATCCGTAAACGGGACAGTGAGCATTTCTGTCACCGTTATTCTCCAGCGATTTAACATAGACAGTATTACGTTCTGGGATGATATTGTTACACTGACATCTGTTGATCGATACAGCGCATCCTGCGGGACCAAGCGCTATATCGCAACTCCCGGCGTTTACCGTACCCATACGATTGCGAACGTATATGCCGCGGATGGTACATTCATCGAAACCGCCACAGCAAACAGTGACCACATTACGATTGAATAAAAGCGCCTGTTTACCGTCGGCTTCGCTGTAAGCGCACAGTAATGCTGCTGGTTTCGGGAAGCTGTATATACGGATAGGACGACATTTTCCTGAAGCTGGGCGGCGCCGAAACACCGCAGGCATTACCGGCCTGAAATAATGCCGGGCTGCTTTTCCAGTCGAAAAACAGAGAAACAGATGGGGCATGACCGCGCCGCGGCGCGTCATGCCCCATCTGCATTTCGCATATAACAGCGGCGAAGCCGAAGCCGCGCCGCTGTTCTGCCTGTTACTCGATGGCAATGATCTTCTTCTCGGGAAGCTGCTTCTTCACGTTCTTGGGAACGCTCAGGCGCAGGACACCACCCTCGTACTTGGCGCCGATGTCCTCGGGCTGGATGCTGGAGCCCACGTAGAAGCTCCGGCTGCAGGCGCCGGTGTAGCGCTCCTGACGGATGAACTTGCCGTTCTTGTCGGTCTCGTCCTTGTCCAAGCCCTTGGCGGCGGAGATGGTCAGATAACCGTCCTTCAGCTCCACGCTGATCTCGTCCTTCTTGAAGCCGGGCAGGTCAATGTCCAGCTCGTAGGTATCCTCGGTTTCACGTACATCGGTCTTCATCAGATTCCGTGCGTGCTTGCCGTACAGGGGGTTCTCGGTTCTGGCCGCGACCATACCGAAGGGGTCGTTAAAGAAATCATCAAACAGGTTCTCACCAAAAATGCTAGGCAACATAAATCATTCCTCCAATTCAATTCTCTCGCTGGCGCTGGTTGAACCATCGCAGGCGATCTTCTGTTACCGGATTTTGTATCTCTCGTTCCTCTCTCAAGGAACAGCTATACTATACCACACTTTTTAGCACTGACAAGGGTAGAGTGCTAAAAATAAGATGAAGCTTTTGTAAAGCATTTATGGACTGTTTGTGGATTTCACGGGTATTCTTCCGGATTTTGGAGAATACCCCGCATTTTTACGGGGAAATATCTGGATTTTGAGAAATTTATTTGCCCGCGGTGGTTTCCCGCTGGATCATGCGGGGAAGGGCGGTATAGGTCTGAATGAGCATGGCCGGGTCCTTGATTTTCCGGAGCAGCTGCGCGGCCGCGTGAACGCCCAGGCTGAACAGGTCAATTTCAATTACCGTGGGCTTGGGGGACAGCAGCGGCGTATAGGGATAGTCGTCAAAGGCGATCAGGGACAGGTCCTCAGGCATCCGCAGTCCCTTTTCCCGGATGGCCCGCATGGTGCCCACCGTCATCAGACTGTTGGTGCAGATAATGCCGTCCGGCCGTTCCGGCAGCTCCAGCAGCCCCAGGGCGGACCGGCAGATGGCATCGATGTCCGGCTCGTTATAGGTAATATAGCCTTCCGGAATGTCCAGATTATTCTTCTGCGCTGCCAGACGGAAGCCCTTCAGGCGGTCCATAAAGATCTTGTCCTCCTTCTGGCCGCCCATGTAGGCGATCCTCCGGCAGCCGCAGTCCAGCAGCTTTTCCACGGCCATGTTGGCGGAAAGCGTGTTGTTGGTATCGATCCAGGAGATGATGGAGTCAAATTCCGGCTGCCCGATGCAGATCTGCGGGAAGTCGTATTGCAGCAGCAGCCGCTCCACCTGGGGGGTGATGAAGGAGCCGTTGACGATCATGCCGTCCGCGGACCTGCTGACGATGGCCTCCTCCAGGGTCTGCTCCATTTTCTTCCCGGGGTCGCTGAGATTCAGCAGTGTCAGATGATAGCCCCGGCGGCTGAGTTCGTGCTCCGCACCGCAGATGATGTCGAACATATGGGGATTCTGAAAGGGCAGCCCTTTGTAGAAGCTGTCCGCGTACAGGATGTTCCTGGTGGCCCGCTTTGCCAGATTGGCCGCGGACGCGTTGGGGGCGTAGTTCAGCGCCTTTACGGCGGCAAGGACCTTTTCCCGGGTGGCGGGGGACACATACATCTTATTATTCAATACTTTGCTGACGGTCGCGGTGGAAACTCCGGCTTTCTTTGCCACATCCTGGATGGTATAGGCCATAAGAATTGTACTCCTTTTTCGGAAAACGCTTTCTGAATTTAGTGGAAACGGCAATGGATATTTCGTTGACAGCCTGAAATCACCATGCTATAATCCAAGTAGATTGTACAGCATACCAAGGAATATTGCAATATCTTTCGTATAATTTCTACCCGCAATTCGTAAAACGTTTTCCGAAATCAACAAGAAACCGAAAGGAGATCATTCCAATGAAAAAGACTCTTGCCCTGCTGCTGGCGGCGGCCCTGTGCTTCGGCATCCTGACGGGCTGCGGCCAGACCTCCGCACCTACCACGGCGTCCGAACAGCCAACCGCCCAGTCCACGGCTGCTCCGGCGGTGGAAACCACCCAGGCGGTCGAGCCTGTCACCGTGAGCGTCTGGCACGACGGCAGCGAAGCCATTATGCAGACCATCGCGGACCAGGTCAACGCCGCGCTGGCGGATGACGGGATCACCATTCAGTTCGAGAAAAAGACCGACATGCCCAACCAGCTGAAGCTCTACGGCAGCGATGCCGCCAACGGCCCCGACATGTATTTCTATGCCCACGATGTGCTGGGTACCTTCGTGGCCATGGACATTCTCGCACCCCTGTCCGATATCCTGGATACCGACGCGCTGCTGGCCGATGCCCTGCCTATGACCGTCAAGGCCGGACAGCTGAACGGGACCCAGTACCTGCTGCCCGTCTACTTTGAGACGTTGGTATTCCTCTACAATAAGGCCCTCTGGGAGGGGGAGATTCCGGATACCACAGAAGCCCTGTATGACTACATGGTGGCCCATACGGATGTCAACGCCGGTACTTATGCCGTTGTGAACCAGCACACCAATGCCTACAATGTCTCCCCCTTCATCAACGGTTTCGGCGGCTATGTCATCAGTGAGGACGGCAAGCCCGGCTTTACGGATCCCAAGACCATGGAGGCCGTGGAATACAACAAGAAGTTTGGCCTTTTGCAGGCGGACGGCGACTACAACACCGTAACGACCCTCTTCAACGAGGGCAAGGCCGCCGCCATCATCGGCGGTCCCTGGCTGACCTCCGGCATCGAGGCCGCCGGAATTGATTACGGCGTCGCCTCCCTTTCGGACATCAAGCTGCCCAATGGCAACGGCCTGGCCCCCTTCTCCGGCGTGCAGGGCGCGGGCGTTCTGAAAATCGCCCTGGAATCCAAGAAGGATGCCATTGCCAAGGTCCTGACCGCCATGGCCGCCCCTGAGGTGGGCGTTGCCCTGGCCAATTCCGCCGGATGCGCGCCCGCGAACAACAAGTCCTATGAGGATGCGTCCGTTGCGGCCAACCCCATGATCGCAGCCATCCAGAAGACCGCCTCCACCGCCCAGCCCATGCCCAATATCCCTGAGATGAACGTCATGTGGGGCCCGGCGGAGAGCTTCTTGGTCAACGTCAATAAGAACGGCGCGGACGTGACCAAGGCTGCCGAGGAGGCCCAGGCCGCCGCCGAGCAGGCCATTGCCGATATGCAGTAAGCTGCCCGATTTCAGTGGCTGTCTCAAAATAGCAAAGTGCTCAAATAGAACAATGTCATTGCGAACCAGTGACATCGGTCACTGGCTCGCAATGACATCCTTTTATAGTAACCCCATATTCTTGTAAGGAGGTCCGCCGGAATGTACCGAAGGTCCAGAATGAAGCCCTGGTTTTATTGCCTGCCTGCGCTGCTGCTGATCCTGATCGTTCTCGTTTTTCCCATTCTCTATACGGGCTATATTTCCCTGACGAATATGAACCTTTACCACTGGTCGGATTATCGGTTCATCGGCCTGCGCAACTATGCCCGGGCGCTTTTCAAATTCGATTCCGGATTTTTGAGCGCCCTGGGAACGACGCTCCTCTGGACGGCGGTCAATATGGTCCTGCAAATCGGTGTTGGCTTTTTCATTGCCCTGGGGCTGAACGCTTCGGAGCTTGGCCCCCGGCGGATCTACAAGACCGTGCTGATGCTGCCCTGGGCCATGCCCGCGTATATTTCCATCCTCCTCTGGCGCGTGGGCATTTTCAATATGGAGTTCGGCGTTCTGAATAAGCTGCTGGGACTTCTGGGCTTTGGAAAGGTGGATTTTCTGGGCAGCAACTCCATCGCCTTTTGTTCCTGCCTGGCGCTGAATCTCTGGATGGCCCTTCCGTTTATGATCTCCACCATTGACGGCGCGCTGCAAAGCGTGGACCGGAACCTCTATGAGAGCGCGAAGCTGGACGGGGCTGGGTTCTGGACCTCTGTCCGTAGCATCACCATCCCGGCAATCTGGCCCATTGTGGCCCCCGCCGCCGTAATGACCACCTTCATCACCTTCAAGCAGTTCGACATCATCTATCTTCTGACCCAGCAGCGGGGGTATATGACCGGCGCGAGCCTGAATACGGTCATTACCTACGCCCACCAGAACGCCTTCGTATCCAATAACTACGGACTGTCCAGCGCGGTCAGCATGCTGCTCTTTGTCATCATTATTCTGTTCTCCCTGATGACGAACCGCAGCCTTCGGGAGGAATGAGCCATGAGAACGGCAAGTAAAAAGACAAGGAAGCTCGGGAAAGCCATCTGTCTCAACGCGGTCTATCTGGTGCTCTGTTTTCTGACGCTGATCCCGATTTTATACGCGCTGTCCGTTTCTTTCAGCGGGAAGGGGGCGGCCCTCTCCGGGGATCTCTCCTTTTTCCCGAAGAATCCTACCTTTGAAAATTACCGGGCCATCCTGCTGGAGGAGCCTTTCCTGCTGTGGATGAAAAACTCCCTGCTGCTGAGCGTTGGGACCATTCTTGTTGCAATGCTCTGCGCCATTCCCGCTGCCTATGCCGCTTCCCGCTGGCGCTTTCGGGGCAGAAAGGCTCTGCTGCAAACCCTGCTTGTTCTGAACGCTTTCCCTCAGGTGCTGTCTTTGTTCGCCCTGTTCCGGGTGCTCAAAACCATGGGGCTGCTCAACCGGCACGCGGGCCTGATCCTGATTTATGCCGGGTCCATGTGCGTGTTCGCCGTCTGGAATATGAAGGGGGTATTTTGATACGATCCCCGTGGAGATCGAGGAGGCGTCCAAAATCGATGGGGCCAACGATTTTCAGATGATCCGGAAAATCGTGCTTCCGCTGGCAAAGCCCGCGATCATCGTCACCTGTATGATGGTCCTGATCACCGTCTGGAATGAATACCTGTTTTCTACCACGTTCCTGCTGGACAGCAGCACCTACTCCCTGGCCGGGGGGCTGTATCAGCTGCAATCCAACGATTACAGCCGCAGCTGGCCTATGTTTACCGCGGCGTCCATTCTGACGTCCGTCCCGCTGCTGTTGATTTTCTTTAAGGTTCAGAAATACATGGTCTCCGGCCTGACTGCCGGAGGCGTTAAAGGCTAAACGCGCTCTATCAGGAGGTCTTCTATGATTGAAAGACAAGCCATTACCCATATTCCCCTTTCCCAGTATGCCTTTACAAACAGCGAAACAAGCCTGACCATCCGCATCCGCACCGCAAAGGACAACCTGACCCGCTGCACTCTATGGTACGGCGATCGGGTATATCCGAAGGATCCCATTCTTTTCACGCCCATTCCCATGGAGAAAACGGCGTCGGATCTGTATTTTGATTTTTACGAAGTCACCTTTGAAAGCCCCTATACCCGGGTCTGCTATTATTTCGATCTGGAGGACCCGGAGGAGCAGGTCTACCTCTACGCGGATATCTTCTCCAAGGAGCTGCCGAAGGAGCGGAGCGAGTTCTACCAGTACCCCTTTTTGCGCCGGGAGGAGATCAGCACCGTCCCCGACTGGCTGAAGCACGCGGTGGTTTATAATATTTTCCCGGACAGCTTTGCCTCCGGCCGCCGCGCCATTTCCGGGGAAGCCGGAGAAAGCGCCTGGGAGCGGGGCCTGACCCTCCACAGCCGTCTGGGCGGGACTATCCGGGGCATTACGGAAAATCTGGACTATATCGCTGATCTGGGCTTTAACTGCCTGTACTTAAACCCGCTGTTCGTGGCGGGGGAATACCATAAATACGACATTCTGGATTACCACCATGTCAGTCCCAACATGGGCACGGACGAGGATTTCCGGGAGCTGGTGGACGCGGCCCACGAAAAGGGCCTGCGTGTGGTAATCGACGGTGTATTCAACCATTGCAGCTGGCAGTTCTTTGCCTTTGACGATGTGGCGCGCAATGGGGAAAGCTCCCGGTATAGGGATTGGTTCTATGCGCTCCAATTCCCGGTCATTCGCCCGGAGACGGCGGAGGCCGTCCCCAATTACAGCTGCTTTGCCTATGAACGGAAAATGCCCAAGCTGAACAGCTCCAATCCGGAGGTGCGGGACTATTTCTGCGAGGTAGGGCGGTACTGGATCCAGGAATTCCATGTGGACGGCTGGCGGCTGGATGTGGCCAATGAGCTGGACCGGGATTTCTGGCGGGCATTCAAGAAAGCGACCCGGCAGGCAGATCCAGAAAGCGTCATGATCGGCGAGATCTGGGAGAGCGCGGAAAGCTGGCTCCGGGGGGATATGTTCGACTCCGTCATGAACTACGACTTCCGCAAAAACTGCCGGGACTTTTTCGGCCTGGAGGCCATCAACGCCCGGGAATTTTCTGCCCGCGTCACGGATATGATGTACCGCTACCCAACGGGCATCCTGCAAGGACAGCTGAATCTGCTGGACAGCCATGACGTGAATCGGTTCCTGTCTTATTGCCAGGGAGATATCCGCCGGTTCCGGCTGGCGGAGGTGTTCCTCTTTACCTCTCCCGGGGCACCCAGCGTCTTCTATGGGGACGAGCTGGGCATGGACGGAAACAGCGAATTCGCCCTGCGCGGTCCCATGCCCTGGGGAAGCCCCCAATACGATGAACGCGCGTTCTTCAAAAGCCTGACCGCGCTGCGCCGGGAAAATGAGGCCTTGATGACCGGCTCCTTCCGGACCGTGTACGCGGATGAAAGGGGGCTCATGGTCTATCGCCGCGCGCTTCCCGGGCAGACGATCACCGTCGCACTGAACGGCCGGAACGAGAACGTTTCCATCAAGGCATATACGCCCGCCTGTACACCGGACCTGTCCTGCGCGTTCGCCGATGGCAGCCTTGGGGCCTTTGGGTACGCGGTTTTTATTGAAAAATAACATGAAAAATCAGCGCCGCCGATAAACGGGGACGCTGATTCTGCGCTCTGGTTACCCGATGGCAATGTCCTTTTCCCGGACAGCCGCTTCTTTACGTTCTTAGGAACGCTCAGATTTGTACTTGGCGCCGGTATTCCCGGGCCGACTGCCGGTATGAATGGGGTTTATTCCGCTTCCGCCGGAATGTCGCCTACGCCGTTCAGGATCATGGTGGGCTGGTAGGCGAAGGTCTTGGGCGTCTCCCGATCGGAGACGCCGGAGAGGACCAGCACCGTGTCAATGCCGCTCTCCATACCGGCGATGATATCCGTGTCCATCCGATCGCCTACCACCACGGCTTCGTCAGAATGGCAGCCCAGCAGCCGCAGGCCCGTGCGCATCATCAGGGGGTTGGGCTTGCCGCAGAAATAGGCCTGCTTTCCGGTAGCCATCTCCACCGGGGCGATCAGCGCCCGGCAGGCCGGGGCAATGCCCTTTTCGATGTTGCCGGACACATCGGAATTGGCACCGATGAGCTTGGCCCCCTGCAGCACCAGGTTTACGGCTCTGGTCAGGGTGTCCAGGGAGTAGGTTCTCCCCTCGCCGATGACCACATAGTCCGGGTTCACGTCGTTCATGGTGATGCCCGCGTCATACAGGGCGTTCAGCAGCCCAGCTTCTCCGATGACGAATACCGAGCAGCCCGGGGCCTGGGCCTTCAGAAAGGCCGCCGTTGCCAGTGCGCTGGTGTAAAAATGCTCCTCCGGCACGTCCAGCCCCATCCGGGCCAGCTTCTGCTGCAGCTCCTTGGGCGTCATGCCGCTGTTGTTTGTCAAAAACAGGTATTCCTTGTTCTCCCGCTGAAGCCACTGCACAAACTCCGCGGCCCCCGGCAGGATCCGGTTCCCATGGTACAGAACGCCGTCCATATCACAGATAAAGCCCTTCTTGGCCTTAAAATCGATCTTCATTCTCGTTTATCCTCCTACTATCTCCATATTACAGCTACACTATATACCGGAAATGTAAAGATGAAAAGTAAAATGATGTAAAATTTGCGTAAAACATTTAGAATATGAAATTGCGGACAGTCCCTGGCTAAAGAGTATTTGAAACCGGGTCTTAAGGGAGGGGGGCGTTGCATGCAAAGGCTTCCCCTGGGGGAAGCTGGCTCGGCGTAGCCGAGACTGATGAGGGGCGGCAGGCAGAATCGGCACGGGGTTAGCCTAAGCAGTTTTTGCCTGTTTTCTGGAACTTGTCTATTCTGCGCATTGCCCCACATCCGTCAGGGCTTCGCCCTGCCACCTTCTCCCAGGAGAAGGCCTTTAATTGCTAAACTGTTCCTTATAAAGGCAAGTACCGCCCCTCATCAGTCACGGCCCAATGGGCCGCGACAGCTTCCCCCAGGGGAAGCCTTTTGAGGGGCGGTTTGTTATGCAGTTATTTCCACAACCCGTCGGGGTACAGGCCCTGTTCGGTCATGGCTTTCAGGGCCGCGACTACTACGGGCTTGTCGGCGGCGTAGGTGACGCCGTACCACTTGTCCGGGGAGTAGAGCATTTTTACGGTGGCCTTGCCCTCGGCCAGCAGGGCGGAAACGGTGGAGGGCAGGAAGTACTCACCCTTCATGGGGTTCTCCGCCAGAGCCTTGTCCAGGAAGGCCGGGAACCGGGCCTCGCTCTCGGCGGCAAAGCTGGGGGTGAAGCCCCACATGTTCATGGACACGGTGGTTTTGTCGCTTAAGGGTTCCCAGGTCTTGCCGTCGTCCTCCGTGAAGCGGATTCCGCCTTCGTATTTCTCAATTCTGGTCCGCTCTACCACGCTTTCCAGATACCCTTCGGCATTTGTCCGGCATACGCCCCGGGCCACGGAGCCGTTGTCGGTGACGGTCTTGCCCAGCTCGTAGCCCACCATGCAGTAGCGGTATTTCTCGTCGTCGCCGTGGGCGGACAGGTAGCTGTAGATTTCCTTGAATGCCGCCTTGCCGTAGTAGTCGTCGGCGTTGATGACGGCAAAGGGCGCGTCGCCGATGGCCTCCCGGGCGCAGACCACCGCGTGACAGGTGCCCCAGGGCTTGGTGCGGCCCTCGGGAACGGCATAGCCCTGGGGAAGCTTCGTAAGTTCCTGATAGGCATAGCGGATCTCCATGGGGGCCTTTTGCAGCCGCGCGCCTACGGTTTCCATAAAGTCCTTCTTAATGGCCTCTTTGATGATGATAACGGCGGTTTCAAAGCCCGCTTCATGGGCATCAAACAGGGAATAGTCCAGAATGGCCTCTCCCTCGCAGCCCACGGGGTCGATCTGCTTCAGTCCGCCGTACCGGCTGCCCATACCGGCAGCCATAACCACCAGAATCGGTTTTTTCATGGTATGTACTCCTTTACTTTGTCTCCTCTTCCACGATCCGTGCCATTTCATCCCAGTGCTTTTCCATTTCGGAGACCAGTTTGAACTGGGTCCGGGCCCGGTCCAGGTTGTGGTCGGGGTAGTGAATGCCGAAATAATGGTCGCCGTCCAGGTAGTCCGTCAGGAACCGGACGCCGCACTCCAGGGTCATGGTCAGCGCCCCCAGGGGCAGAGCTTTCCGCTCCGTCTCCGTCAGCCCCGGGCAGGCGGTCAGGAAGCCCCGGGTGAAGATCCGGTACAGGTCCAGATCAATGGTCATTTTACTGAGGTCCTTCTCGTCCTCGGCGGCAGTGGCCGCGCCGAAACGGATGGAGTCGCCGAAGTCATAGGCGCTGAGGCCCGGCATGGTGGTGTCCAGGTCGATGACGCACAGAGGTGTCCTGGCAGCGGCATCCAGCATGACGTTGTTCAGCTTGGTGTCGTTGTGCGTTACCCGCAGGGGCAGTTCTCCCGCGCGGAGCATGGCGGTGAGCTTGCTTCCCGCCTCCTCGTGGGCCAGCGCGAAGCCGATTTCCGGCTGTACAGAGGGGGCCCGGCCCATGACATCCTTCTCCAGGGCCTCCCGGAACAGGCGGTATCGGTCCGGGGTGTTGTGGAAATTGTGGATGGTCTCATGGAGGGTCTCCGCGGGGAAATCCGCCAGCTGCTGCTGGAAGGTGCCGAAGGCGATGGCGCTCTGGTAGAAGTCCTCCGGGCATTCAGGAGCTTGTAAGCACAGACTGTCCTCAATAAAATCATACATCCGCCAGTCGCTGTTTTCTCCCATATGGATCCAGCTTTTGCCCGCGTCCGTGGGGATCAGCGTCAGCGCCGCCCGGGGGTCTGAGGACTTGCTGTGCAGATGCCTTGTGACGGACTCCACATTCTCCTGCAATCCTGCGATGTCCGGAAAGGCGCGGTTGCTGAGCTTTTGCAGAATGTATCGCCGCCCGGTGTCCGTTACGACGAGATAGGTCTCATTGATGTGCCCGCAGCCGTAGCGCTCGCAGGAGACAGCCTCTCCCTCGGTTTGAAACCGGGTGAGCACGTCCTTCAAAAATGGTTCCATGGTGTTTCTCCTTCTCCGTGAATAAATGCAGGGGGCTTTTGGTCAGCCCTTGACGCCGCCGGCGGTGAGGCCGCTGGTCAGGTTCTTTTCGATGGACATGAACAAAATCACCACGGGAATGATGGCGAAGATGGATGCCGCGAACAGATACTGCCACTCGATCATGTTGTAGCCGTTGAAAATGTTGATGCCAACGGTCAGCGGCTTGAAGGTATCGGTGGAGATCAGGCACAGGGCCACGGTGTACTCATTCCAGGCGTTGATGAAGATGAAAATCAGGGTGGTGACGATGCCCGGGGCGGCTACCGGCAGCAGCACCCGCAGCATGGCCTGGACCCGGTTGCAGCCGTCGATGGTGGCGGCCTGCTCCATTTCGGCGGAGATGCTCATAAAGGTGCCCCGGAGGAGCCAGATGGTAAAGGCCTGGTTAAAGGCCGCGTTGATGAAGATCAGACCCAGAATGGAGTTTGTCAGATTCAGAATCTGCATGACCTTGTAAATACCGATCAGCAGCACCACAGGGGCGAACATCTGGGACACGATAATGAAGCCCAGGAAAGCGGTCTGGCCTTTGAACTTCATACGGGCCAGGGCGTAGGCCGCCGGAATGCCGCAGAGCATAGCGATGATCGTAGAGCCGCCGGCGATAAGAATGGAGTTCAGCATGTACTTGGCCATGGGCGCCCGGGACCAGATGTCCGCGAAGTTCGACCACATATATTTGATGGGAAATACCGTCCCGCTCATGCTGAAGATCTCCTCGCGGCTCTTCAGGGCGGTGGTGAACATGACGAAATAGGGGTAGAGGATAAACAGGCAGATGAGCACCACCACAAAATAGAGGAGGATCCGGCTCAGCAGCCTTTTCCAGTTGACGCGCATTTCATCCGGCATATTATTCCTCTCCTTTCTTCAGGGTAGAGACCATGTAGCAGCTGGCGCAGACCAGCAGGATCAAAAAGCCGATGACGGAAACCGCCGCGGCCTCGCCCTGCTTGCCGTTGTAGAAGGCCAGCTTGTAGAGGTATGTCACCAGCGTATCGGTCCGGCTGGCGGGATCACCCTTGGTGATGGTCCAGACAATGGGGAAGGAGTTGAACACATAGATGATGTTCAGCACCGTGGCTACGGTCAGGCTGGGCTTTACCAGAGGCAGGGTAATGTGGAACAGCTTCTGCCAGTAGTTGGAGCCATCCACAATGGCCGCTTCGTAGAGCGTGCCATCTATGCTCTGCAGGCCGGACAGGGCCGTAAAGCACACAAAGGGAATGGTGACAAAAATGCCGCAGGCGATCTCCCAGGCGAAGAAAGCCTCGGGGGTGGGGGTCCAGTTCACATTGCTCTGGATGATGCCCAAAGTCTTCAGAAGGGTGTTCAGCGCGCCGTAGTCCGTATTGATGATGAACTTCCAGGCGCTGGCCTGGATGACCAGGGTGGTAGCCCAGGGGAAAACGACGATGGCCCGGGCGATCTTCCGGCCCTTGAACTGGTTGTTCAGCAGCAGCGCCAGAATGAAGCCCAGCACCGTGGACAGAACGACCACGAGAACCGTCCAGACAATGGTGTTTTTCAGAACCATGGAGAACTTGGCGCTGCCCAGGACCTTGCTGAAGTTGCCAAATCCTGCGAAGCCTTTGATAAGGCCCGCTTTTGTCACCTGGCTGAAAGCCATGCGGAAAACGAAGCCAATGGGGACAATGATAAAAATCGCCATGAGGATCACGCTGGGGAGTATCCAGATATAGGGCTCCACGGCTCTCCCCAGACGACGGGGTTTTCTCTTCTTCACGAAGCGACCTCCTTATAAGTCGTTGCTTGCCCCCTCAAATGCTCTTCCTGGAAGCATTTCAAGAAACAAGACTGGCGTACCTTTCCCCGAATCTGCACATTCGGGAAAGGGCGGGAAAAGCGGGCCGAGCCTTGCAGCCCGGCCCGCCTGGGTTCGGAAATCAGGTGACTTGCTTAGCCGGCGATTTCAGCCTGCAGAGCATCCAGCAGCTCCTGAGCGTCGCCGCCCAGCAGGACCTGCTGCTCCACATCGATGACGCCCTGCTTCACGTCTGCCCACTCCGCCTTGGCGGTGGGGTAGAACTTGGAGGAACCGACAACGTCGATCCAGGCGGTCATACCGGGGTTGGCCTCGGCGCACAGCTCGGCGCCGGTGGAGGTAGCGGGCAGGAAGTCTTCCATCAGGACCCACTCGGCGTAAGGCTCGTCGTCATAGAAAGCGTCGATCACAGTGGTGATGGCAGCCAGCTCGGCATCGGTGTAGCCGTTGTCGAAGCACATGAAGCGGTCCATAACGCCGACGGAAGCACCTTCCTTGTCGCCGTTGGTGGGCAGGGAGGCAACGCCGTAGTTCACGCCGCCGTTCTCCTCGCAGTACTTGGAGATCTGGTTGGGGCCGATCATCATGGCCAGCTTACCGGCAGCGAACATCTCCTGCAGGTCGTAGCGGGTCTCGTTGGCGGGATCGGTGTTGGTCAGGCCGGACTTGATGAGGTCAACGACATAGTTGACGGCCTCCACGTTCTCAGCGGAATTCAGGGCCCAGTTGCCGTCGGCGTCTACAAAACCGCCGCCGTTGTTCCAGGCGTAGTAAGCGAAGCAGGCCTGGCCCTCATCGGTGGTCATATCAACGCCCCAGGGGTAGACGTCGGGGTTGGAAGCCTTGATGGCCTCGCAGGCGGCCTTCAGCTCTTCCCAAGTGGTGGGAACTTCAACGTTGGCAGCCTCCAGGATGTCCTTGTTGTAGTACAGAGCGCGGGCGGAAGCCAGATCGGGCACGGCCCAGACGGTGCCGTCAACCACGGACTGCTCCAGGAAAGAGGGGTAGAACTTGGCATAGGTCTCTTCGGAAACCCAGTCGGAGGCGGGCAGCAGCAGGCCGTCAGCCTGGTAGTCGGCGAACACGTCGATGTTCAGCAGGTCGGGAGCCTCGCCGTTGGCAACGCGGGTGTTGACCACGGTGTAGATGTCGTTCCAGGACACGCAGTCCACAACGACCTCAATGTCCTCATGCTCGGCATTGAACTTGGCGGCGAAGTCAGCCCACCACTGGGCGGTCTGCTTGCCGTACTGGGCGGTCAGCATGGTGACGGTGACCTTCTCGCCGGTGGCGGCGGGGGCCTCGGTCTCAGCGGGGGCCTCGGTGGAGGCGGGAGCGGCGGTGGTAGAGGGGGTCTCGGTCTTGGAACCGCAGGCGGCCAGAGCCAGCACCATGGTCAGGACCAGAAGCAGGGAAACAAGCTTTTTCATTTGGTTTTCTCCTCCTAATTTTGTAGTGGATGGGCAGACCCGATGCACGGCGGGTCTGCTTTGCACAAATAAATTATATCAGTTATGGCCGCAAAGTCAAATGAATTTTTGCTCGTTTTTGGCGTTTTTGCTTATTTATGCGCAACTTTGTGAAAAAGCAACAAGATGAAACATCCGCTTTTGTGCGGTATTTACACAAAACTTTCCTTGCTAGGAACATCCTTCTATGGTATAATTTTTATGGAAAAACTGGGAGTTTGGCCTTAATTTACCATTTTGTATTATACTCTTGCAGGATTCCGGCTTTTGGCCCTGTGGACCCGCGTTTCTCTCATAAACCATTCTTTTCTTGGAGGAATCGAACATGAACTATCTTGGCGTGAACTACTCTCTTGAGACAAAACCGGAGCTGGACCCCGGCTTCATTCCCTTCGGCGTGTGGATGGACGCTTACCTGAAGGGCGCGAAGCAGCCCATTGCTATCGCCATTGAGCGGGACCGGGGCCAGATCTCCGTCCGCAAGACTTTTATCCACGGCACCCCCGAAATGGCCGCCGCCGACTACCGCTATGTGGAGCGGCTGGTCAAGTTCCTGCTGTGGTCCATCGGCGGCTTCAAGGTCTATATCTGCGGCTGCTCTGACATTGCGAAAAAGCTCCAGGCCGACTACTCCGAGCAGGGCAAGCGCGCCTTTGACTACGATTTCTTCCATAAGCTCTATGAGGTGGATCTGGAGATCATTGACCTGCCTCTGGACAAGTGCCCCGCGCCCAACGAGTCCACCCGGCCCCTGGGCGGCCATATGGACGGCTGCCGCATCGGCTTCGATGCCGGCGGCTCTGACCGGAAGGTCTCCGCGGTCATTGACGGCGAGTGCGTGTACTCCGAAGAGGTGGTCTGGTTCCCCAAGCTGAACCCGGACCCCACCTATCAGTATAATGAAATTCTGACTGCTTTCCGCACCGCCGCCTCCAAGATGCCCCGGGTAGACGCCATCGGCGTTTCCTCCGCCGGTACCTTCATCGGCAACGCCCCCATGATCTCCAGCATTTTCTATAAGGTGCCCCGGGACCGCTGGGACGAGGTAAAGACCTGCTTCGACCGGGCCGCCGCGGAAATCGGCGACGTACCCATTGTTGTCGCCAATGACGGCGATGTGTCCGCTTTGGCCGGCGCTATGGGTCTGAACACCGGCAACATCATGGGCCTGGCCATGGGTACCAGCGAGGCCGTGGGCTATGTGGATGCCGACAAGAATGTGCTGGGCTGGATCACCGAGCTGGCCTTTGCCCCCGTGGACCTGAATGAGGACGCCATGCAGGACGAGTGGTCCACGGACTTCGGCGTGGGCTGCAAGTATTTCTCCCAGGATGCCGTTATCAAGCTGGCCCCCAGAGCGGGCATCGAGCTGGATCCCAGCCTGTCCCCCGCCGAGAAGCTGAAGGTCGTTCAGGCTCTCATGGCCGAGGATGACCCCAGAGCCACCAGGATCTACCACGATATCGGCGTATATCTGGCCAACGCCGTGGTGCTGTACTCCCACTTCTACGACATTGAGCACCTGATGCTCATGGGCCGGGTCATGTCCGGCAAGGGCGGCGACATCATTCTGGACGTGTGCAGGAAGGTCCTGGCCGCCGAGCATCCCGCGCTTGCCAAGCACTGCCAGGTCATGCTCCCCGATGAAAAGACCCGCCGGGTGGGCCAGTCCGTAGCCGCTGCCAGCCTGCCCGAGATCCGGAAGTAAATCCCTCAATAATCCAAAGCGCCTCCCGCAGGGCATCTTCGGATGCTCCTGGGGAGGTGCTCTTTTTATGTGCGGAAAATACGATTCAGGATCAACGCGCAGGCCCGGTCCCGGTCAACGGATGCGGCAATTTTCGCGTTGGGGGCGGGGAGGGGTTCCCGCCGGCGGAAGGGATGGCGGCGATCCACGGTCAGTCCCCGAAGGCTGCCGGAATCCAGCACGACGGATACGGGCGCCGGTTCCACAGTCACCAGACTGGGATCCAGCAGATAGGCAATCACCAGGGGATCATGCAGCGTGATCTTTTTCGCCTTGCTGGTTTCCATCCATACCTTTGCCAGATTGGAAAGGAATCCCCGGTCTCCCTCCGTATAGCTGAGGACCAGCGCTTCCTCCGTGTGGTCCAGCACACAGGGAACGGTGACGTCCAATCCGAGCATTGTAACATCCGCGCCGCTTTCCAGCACCAGCTTTGCTGCCGCTGGATCGCAGAGAATGTTGTATTCCGGATAGACCGCCCCAAAAGCGCCGCCCATCATGACGATCTTTGCCTGCTTCATTCGCTCCGGTTCCAGCAGCACGGCCAGAGCCAGGTTGGTCAGCGGACCCAGGGCCACAATGGTCATATCCGGCGTTTTTTGAAGCTGCTCCAGCAGCAGCGTTACGCCGTGCGTCCGGCAGGCGGGGACGACCGCCTCCTTCAGGCAGCGGCACTGGGGCGGCGGCGTTTCCGTGGCCCCGTCTCCCTCCAGATTTTTGGAGGCTCCCGCGGCCACGGGAATGTCTGGCCTGCCCATCCTGCGCATAAGCTCTATGGCAAGCTGCTGCCTGGCCGGGGCATTTTTGTATACCGTGGAAACGCCGGTCAGCTCCAGCTCCGGGGAACGCAGCGCCAGCGCGATGGCAAGGGCGTCGTCCACATCGTCGCCGATGTCCGTATCGATGAAGACCTTTCTGGCCATCTCAGATGCCTACGACGCTGCGCAGATACTCCCGGGAATACTGGGCGGACTGATAGTTGCAGATGATGGGGTAGTCCAGCTCCACGCATACGGTCCCGTCATAGCCGATTTCCCGCAGCTTCTTGCAGACGCCCTTCAGGTCCACGAAGCCCTGACCCAGCGCCCGGAAACGATCCATAGCCCGCTGGCCCGGCAGCAGCGTGGGATCCGGGTCCACGTCCTTCAGATGCATATAGGCGATCCGGTCCCGGTAGCTTTCCACCAGCTCAATGGGGTCAATGCCGGCGATCACGGAGTGAGCCGTATCGAAGCAGAACTTTACCTTATCCGGATCCGTATTGGCCGCAAAGAGGTCAATTTCCTCCCGGTAGAGCACAGTGTCGTTGAAGTGAGGGTGGACGCACAGATCAATGCCTGCGGCCGCCGCCAATTCGCCCATGATATTCGCCTTTCTCGCGGTTTCCAGCACATCCTCCCGGGTATTTCCCTCGGGGCGGATCTTAGGCGGCTGAATAATGATCTTCCGGCAGTCAATGGCCTTTGCCAGAGCGATGCACTTTTTCAGCAGGTCCAGGTCATACTCGAAATCCGTTTTCAGATAGTGATAGATGGCGGAGAATTTCATGTCGTATTTTTTCAGCAGCTCCCGGAGCTTTTCGGGGCAGTCGCCGAATGCGGAAACGATCATATTCATGTCTTCCACGCTGTCATAGCCAAGATAATGAATTTCCCGCAGGCCCTTTTCAAACTCTACGCGCTGGGTTTCCGGATCGTCTGATTTTTTGAACCCGTTGAACGGATCCAGGTGCCATGTCCAGACGGTATATGCTACATTCATTTTTTATTCCTCCTGTTATCCCTTTACCGCACCGGCTGTAACGCCCTTCTGGAATGCCCGCTGGCAGAGCAGATAGACAATGACCATAGGAAGGGTCGTCATCGTCAGAGCCGCGAACATCTGCGGATAGTTGTTGTTTTCCATGGTTGAGAAGGCCACCATACCCAGCGGAAGCGTTTGCAGCTTCGGCGTCCGGATAATCAGGCTGGCCCGGATGTATTCATTCCATACGCTCAGGCCCGAGAAAATAATCTGCGTCACCAGTCCCGGAATCGCCAGGGGTAGGATCACGTGAATAAAGCTCTGGAACCGGTTGCAGCCGTCCAGCATGGCCGCCTCCTCCAGGGAACGGGGCAGGGAAATGAAGAAGCCCCGCATAATGTACATGCCGAAGGCAATCGCCTGGGCGGAGTACACCAGGACCAGGCCAAGGCGCGTGTTGACCAGACCAAAGTCATTCACCACCGTAAAGACCGGCATTGCCAGCACGCCCGCCGGGATCATAATGCCGATGAGCAGGTAATTCAGGATCGCCCGCTTCCCCTTGAAATTGACTCTCGCCAGAGCGTAGGCCGCGCAGCAGTTTACCGGGATCAGCAGGCAGAGCACCGCGCCGGTGGTCAGGATACTGTTGAGATATTTTGTGCCCATGCCGGCCTTTTTCCAGGCTGTCACATAGTTTTCCAGGTGTGCCGACTGGGGCAGACCCCAGACATTGCTGTAGAACTCGTTTTCTCCCTTCAGGGAACCGGACACCATCCAGATGATCGGGTACAGCGTAATCAGAAGGAAGAACGCCATGAGCAGATAAATCAGGAATTTTCCGGCGATCTTCTTCGGGTCCTTCTTTTTCTTATTCAGTTCCGTCAAAGCCTGTCCCTCCTTATTCGTAATTATCGTCCCGGGTCATGGTTTTCAGCTGCAGGAAGCCGAAAACTGCCACAAAGGCCACCAGGATCATGCTCATGGCGTTGGCCTTGCCCATATTGTTCTGCTGGAAGGCCGTATTCATGATGTAGATCAATCCGACCTCCGTGGAGTGGTACGGTCCGCCGCCGGTCATGACGTTGACCACGTCGTAGTTGTTTACGAAAGCGCCTGTAATTGCCAGCAGCATGCTGGTGACGATGGTGCTGTTCAGCTGGGGGATGGTAATGTGCAGGAACTGCTTCCATTTGCTGGCGCCGTCAATAGCCGCCGCCTCGTAGAGGTCCTGGGGAATGCTTTGAAGGCCCGCCATAAACAAAACCGCGTGGAAGCCCATGCATTTCCATACGTCCACCAGAATCACGGACCACAGTGCCACCTTGGGATCGCTGAGCCATCCTTGGATCCAGCTCTCCAGCCCCAGAGCCTTCAGCAGACTGTTGAGCAGTCCGAAGGTTGGATTGTAGATCCAGCACCACAGCACGCCCACCACAACATAGGAGAAGGTATACGGGATATAGGTGCAGACCCGGAACAGCGACATGCCCTTCAGCTTCTGTACAAACAGCAGCGCCAGAGCAAAGCCCAAAAGGTTTTTCAGAATGGGCGTAATCAGCGCGTACCGGAAGGTATTGCCCATGGTTTTCCAGAAGGTCTTATCCGTTACCGCGAAATAGTAATTTCGGAATCCCAGCCATTCCATATCGCTCAGGCCGTCCCAGCGATGCAGGCTGATGTAGAAGCCCTTCAGAAAGGGATAGATCACAAACAGGGTAAATAAGACAACCGCCGGCAGGCACATGATATAGCCAAAATAGCGGTCAAAAAAGCGGCCTCGCTGGGAACATCTTTGCCTCATCGTCACATCTCCATTCTGGATTGGCGGGGCTGCCAAAAGGCTTTTTTGGCAGCCCCGGCTGTTTTACGGTGTTACGACCGCCCACTGGGCGTCAGACCAGTTATTCCACCAATCGTATACATAGTCCTGCTCCCGCACCAGAGCGTCATAAGCGTCCTGAAGCTGCTGGGTGCCCTCTTCCGCGGACATCGCGCCCGTTACCACGGCGGGAACCACGCTCTGGAACGCACTGAGAATTTCAGAGGGCCAGATCCAGTCCAGATACATAATGGTGTTGGGGACCAGCTCCTCGTTCAGCTGCGTAACAATATCCGCCTGGAGAAGCTCCACGCCGTCGAGCACCTGGACGGTGGGGTTGTAGCAGCCGCAGATCTTCTTCGCCCATTCCGGACGCGTAAAGAACTCAATGAACTTCTTCGCGTTTTCAATGTTGTTCCGGTCAATGTGGGAGCACACTGCCAGGCCTGTGCCCGCGCCGCCGGCAGGCTGGTTGATTACGGTGGGGTCGTCGGTAAACAGCGGGAAGGGCAGGATACCCAGCTCAAAGTCCACCGCGTCCGGCTTCAGCTGGAAATTGTGGGTGTGCATCATACCGGCCAGGCCCTGCATGAAGGTTGCCTTCATGCCGTCGCCGTCCGTATCCAGGCTCTCCTGGGTCAGGATGCCGTCGTCATAGAATGCCTTGATGGCGTTCAGTCCGTCGATTACCGCCTGATCTCCAGCCACGCTGGTGTTGCCCATGAGCCAGTTTTCCGTGGCGGCGATGGAACCGTTGTGGGTTGTCTGCGCATAGGTGGAGAAGAACCAGTTGGGCCAATAGCTGGCGTCCTTGCCCCGGAAAATCAGGGGAATCTTACCGGCCGCGGCCAGCTTCTGTCCCGCCGCTACCATTTCCGCGTAGGTGGTCGGGGGGTCGATGCCCAGCTCCTTGAACATGTCCACATTGTAGTAAATAAAGCCCGCGGAGGAATTGCCGAAGGGAATGCCCCAGAGCTTATCGCCCATGGTATAGGCGTCCAGCATGCCGGTGGTATACCGGGCCCGGACCTCGTCCGGCACCAGCGTGCTGATGTCCAACAGAACGCCGGCGGGCGCGCAGGTGGAGCGGATCAGACCGGCGCCTACGGTGACAAAGTCTACCTGCTCGCCGGCCTGGATGGCGGCGGACAGATTGGTGGGAACCTCATTCCACTTGCCGCTGAAGCGCAGCTCTACCTCAATGCCGGTCTCCTCCTGGAAAGCCTGAATCATCTCTGCCCAGGCCTCGTCTTCGCCGTCGTACATACGGGCGTTGCCCAGTACCACCAGCTTGTTTGTCTGGCTGCCGGTTTCTGCTTTGGTGGCCGCGGCGGTGGTGGGGGTTTCGTTACCAGAGGACGGACTGCTGCCGCAGCCTGCCAGGGCGATGACCATAATCAGCGCCCAAAGAACTGCCAATGTCTTTTTCATAAGGGAACCTCCTGTTTTTTGTTTAATGATATAAGCTGTAAGCCAGCAAAAATACGCCTAAAATATACACCAGAATTCCGGTGAACAGCACAAGGTACGTTTTTACGGACGCGCCCTTGTACTCCTTGTGATAAATGCCCCAGAGATAGGTCCACATGCTTCCCGTCCGTCCGATCAGCCAGGATACGGACACGCTGAGCACGGCAGAGGAAACCGTATGGATCAGGTTTCCGCCATAGTGGCAGGCCGCGCACAGGCAGGCGATGGCATAGGATTTCCGGTATTTCCGGCAGAACATGGTATTCCACTGATGGGCACGGGTCAGCCGGATGCCGGAAAAAACCAGCGTTCCCAGGAAGGAACCAAGAGCCAGAAGGCCAATGCAGGTCCATTTATCAAACCCTTGGCTGCTGACCGAGGTGCGTACGCCCAGAGAAAGGCCCAGCGCGTACATGGTGTTCAGCGCGGCGGCCAGTACCATCAGCAGCGCAGCCCGGGTATCCTGGGTTTTCATGGCCCGGGAGGGCTTCCGTGCCAGATCACGGTCCCGCAGCACGCCGGAATACTGACAGATGGTGGTCGCGATGATGAGAATGAACGCTGTAGCGAAAACTCTGCCGTAGGATACTCCCGCCGGGAGCTTGCCCAGCACCGAGGACAGGGCCGTGCCCAGCAATACGCCGCAGGTGGCGTTTACGGAGTTGGACAGCACCAGCCCCACTCTGCCGATCACCGTCATCTGAATCTGAATGCCCAGAGCCATTCCGGCTCCGCAGAGCATGACGATCAGGGCCAGACCGGGCGACGCGGCAATTTCCGCGAAGATGGGCCCCATCCGGAATTTCTGCACCACCAGCAGGAAAACCCATACCAGCACTGCGGACGCGCCATAGAGCCAGAGCATGAAAGCGGGCAGCGGGAAATCTCCCGTGTATTTGGTGGCCTGAAGCCAGGAGCCCCACAGGAACGCCGCCGTCAGCACCAGCAGGATCGCGGCCGTCTGGCTCATTGCTTCGCCCCCTGCGCCGCGCGGCGGATGATCCGGCTCATAAGCTCGATATCCTTTACCGCGTCCCGGCCGTTGGTCATGGGCTGCTTGTCCTGCTCCAGGCATTCATGGAAGTGCTGCCATTCCGTCCGGTACGCCTCCTGGAAGGAGGTGGAAATTGTGCTCTCCCTTGCCATATCCGTGCCCGGCACATTGTCGCTGACATGAAGCCGACTGGGCGCGTTTTTCAGATAGGGCCAGGGGAAGTCCAGCCGCAGATTTTTCTCGCCGGAATAGACCTCCATGTATTCGTCCCAGATGGGCCTTGTCATCACCAGGCCGCTCTCCAGCAGGATCCGGGTCTCGCCCGCCTGAAGCAGCGCGTTGGTAAAGCTGCCGTGGACGTCCGCGAACAGCACCTCCAGGTCGTCCCCAAAGGCATGCCGCAGCAGAACCGCGTCATGGCAGAATACGCCCAGCAGCAGGCTGTAGGCCGGCTGAAGCGCCTTGTGCTCCTGGCCGATTTCCTCCAGCATGGCCGCATCGTTTACCCGCTTGCCCTCCGCGAACACCTGGGGGTCTACGTCGGAGCCGGACAGCACGTCATATACGTCCCGGGTATAGGCAAAGGAGCCGCCAAAGTCATGGAAGCGGACCAGATGGATCTCCTTTAGCTCCCGGATCTGCCGCAGCATTTCCTGATAGCCCGTATCATAGCATTTCATATAGCCGACCATCATTTTGACGCCCGCCCGGTCCGCCGCGTCCGCCATGGCCCGGGCCTGCCGCAGGTTGAAGCCGAAGGGCTTTTCCACGAACACATGCTTGCCTGCCTCCGCGGCCTTTACCGCCGGTTCGCAATGGTCCTTGGAGCAGATCAGGACTACGTCCATATCGGGATCCGCCAGGAACGCGTCATAGTCCGTATAGCACCGCTCCGCGGGAATACCATACTTTTCGGCAACCTTGTGGGTCACCTGGGCGGAGATATCACAGAGCGCGTAAATTTCCCAGCCCGGAAGATCCCGCAGATAGGGCAGATGCATGATCTGGGCGATCTGTCCGCAGCCCAGCACACCTACGCGATAGGTTCTCATCGGTTTTCCTCCTTATTCCTCCGGCTTTACAATGACCTTGACCGCCTGGCCCCGGCGCAGCTTTTCCAGGCCCTCATGGATCTGGCTCAGAGGGATTACGTCCGTGACCAGCGGCTTCAGATCAATGACCTGCTCCTCCAGAATCCGGATGGCCTCCGGGAAGGTGGCGTTGGCCAGCCAGGTACCGAATACGGTGATTTCTTTTGTCGTGATCTCGCATTGGGCAACCTGTGCCCGGGCTTTCTTATTGACGCCGAAGAGCACCACCTGGCCGTCCTTGCGTACATAGTTGACGCTGGATACCATCTGGCTGCCGGTGACGTCGAAAACGTAATCCGCGCCGATCTCCGTGGCTTCCAGAACGATTTTCTCCGCGTCCTGATGAATGGGGTCAATTACCTGGGCGATGCCCAGATTCTTGGCGAACTCGATGCGCCAGGGCGCCGTCTCCAGCAGGAAGATCCGGCTGACGCCGGCTGCCTTCAGCAGCATGGTAATCATCAGGCCGATGGGGCCGGATCCAACGATCACCGCGGAGGTACCCGGGTTCAGACGAACCTTGTGCAGCCCGTTTACCGCGCAGGCCAGAGGCTCTACGCAGGCCGCCAGCTCTGCCGGAAGCGCTTCCGAAATGCGGTAGGCTACCTTCCCACTGACGCAGCAGTACTTCGCGAACGCGCCGTCGTAATCAATGCCCAGAGCCTCGATGTGCTCGCATTGATTCGGAAGATTCTTCCTGCAATAGGCGCAGACGCCGCAATAGTTGTTGGGATTCACCACCACCCGGTCGCCCAGCTTCAGGTGATGTACGTCCGATCCAAGTTCCACAATGTGGCCGCAGAACTCATGGCCCAGAATGGTGTTTTCCGTTGCGATGTACCCTGCCGGTACGGAGGTGATATGCACATCCGTGCCGCAGATGCTGCATGCCTCCACCTCGATCAGGACCTGATCGGGCCGGGTGATCTCCGGCTTTTTCACATCCTTGAGGGTCAGAACGCCCTCTTTTTCAAACACCGCCGCTTTCATACAATTTCCTCCTCTCAGAAATTCACGCCGCCGACCAGAATTACGTTCGCAAAGGGTGTGCACTCCCCTGTACGGACCACTGCCACAGCGTCTTTTGTCATGTGCTTAAAGGTTTCGTGGAGAACCGTCTCCTTTTCCGCCATGGGGAAGGCGCGGTCCAGCAGCTCTTCCAGCTCCGGATTTTTGTCCCGGGCCTCCTCCGCGAAGATGACCTTCTCCACCACCATTTCCGACGCGACTGCCTCCAGAACATCCCGGAAGCGGGGGACTCCCCGCACCACGGAGAGATCAATGCACCGCACCTGCTTCGGGACAGGCAGCCCCGCGTCACCGATCACCAGCGTCTGCGTATGCCCCACCGAGGAGATCGCCTCGATCAATGCGGTATTCAAAATGCGGTCTGTTTTCATAGGGTTCCTCCTGTCTTAAGAATTCTTTTTCAAAAACGCCTCTGCCTCCGGGCGATAGGGCACAGAAACCTGAGCGCCCTTTCTGGATACGGACAGGGCCGCGGCACAGTTCGCGAAGGAAATGGCCTGGCAGATATCCGCACTCTCGGCGATCTTCACCGCCAGGGCCCCATTAAAGGTATCTCCCGCGGCGGTGGTGTCCACCGCCTGCACCTTCGGCGCGGGGAACAGGCGCTCCATACTTTGATTTTTGAAGTACGCGCCCCGGCTTCCCAGCGTCACGATCACATTTCCAACGCCCCGTTCCAGCAGCGCCTGCGCGCCGGAACGGATTTGCCCGATGGTTTCCGCGCCGCAGCCGGTCAGCCTGTCCAGCTCCGTTTCGTTGGGCGTGATATAATCCAGCGTACACAGCACATCGTCCGGTATGGACTCCGGCGCAGGAGCGGGGTTCAGAATTGTGGTTTTTCCCATGGCATGTGCCTGACGCAGAGCCTCATAAACGCCGTCCGCCGGGATTTCCAGCTGTGCCAGCAGGATATCCGCGCCGCTTAACAGCGGCTGCTTTTGCCGCAGGTATGTCCGGTCGCAGGCCCCGTTGGCCCCCGGAACCACAACAATGGAATTGTTTCCAACGCGGTCCACATAGATGATGGCCATGCCGGTACTCAGCGAGCCAACGCGGGCAACCTCTGTGCAGTCCGCGCCGCTGTCGATCAGCTGTGCGAGGGCCTTCTCTCCCAGATCATCCTGTCCTACCGCGCTCAGGAATGTAATGTCGCCTCCCAGCCGCGCGCAGGCGCAGGCCTGGTTGGCCCCCTTTCCGCCGGGAATGCGGTCGAAGCGCAGGCTCATCAGGGTTTCTCCCACCTGGGGCATCCGGTCGACCTCTACGACGAAGTCCATGTTCGTGCTGCCCAGAACCAGTATTTTCTTCATACGATCTCCTCTCTTCGCCCAATCAATCAGGGCTTTGTAGATTGCCGGAGCAGCAGCTTCGGCTGAAGCCGCTGGGTTGGCTCCGTTTGAATGCCGTTCATCATTTTCAGCAGCGTTTCCATGGCGCATTTTCCCATTTCGATGCTTGGCTGCTGAACCGTGGACAGGGACGGCTCGCAATACTGCGCGAAGTCAATGTTGTCGAAGCCGATGATCTGCTTTTCCTCCGGGATCTTATAGGAGAACTCCTTCAGCGCCCGCAGAGCGCCCAGCGCCATCAGGTCGTTGGCCGCCAGAACCGCGGAGTAGCGGATGTTCTCCTTTTCCATTTCCACCACGGCCCGGTAGCCGCCCTCCACGGTGTAATCCCCCGTTTTGATCCGGTTGGGGTCGAAGGGAATGCCGTATTGCTTCAGCGCGGCCCGGTAGCCGTTCATACGCTCCTTTGCCGTGGAAAACATGACCGGTCCGGAGATAAACGCGATCTCCCGGGCGCCGCTTTTGATGAGCTTTTCACAGCAGCAATAAGCGGCATACTCGTTATCGGAGTAGATTCCTGCCCCGAAATTCAGACCGTCCAGTCTCCGGTCCAGCATCACGGTCGGAATTTCATATTTTTCCAGCATGCGGTGCTCCTTGTGAACCTGTGTGCTGGAGGAGATCAGGATCATCCCATCGATTTTCTTCGCCACCAGGTTTGCGACCAGCTCCCGCTCCAGCTGTTCGGAAAATGCCGTGTCCACCAGAACCACAACGTAATTGTCCAGCATTGCCCTTCGCGTGACGCTGCGGGCAATGTCCGCAAAGAAGGGGTTGGTGATGTCGGGAAGCACCAGGGCGACCACTCTGGATTTCATTTCGGACGCGGTGGAGTCGTGAGAGTAGTTCATGTCGTCCAGGATCCGCTGCACCCGCTGGCGGGTTTCCTGACCGACCCCCGTGGCGGACCGGTTCAGCACCCGGGAGACCGTGGCCTTAGACACGCCTGCCATTTTTGCGATTTCTTCCACCGTTACTCTCATGCCCTGGTCCCCGCTTCCTCTGCCTTGAATTGTTGTTTCTCATAGTAATGGAGAAACGATGTTTCGTAAATGCGTAGAATCGACAATATTTGCTCTGCAATTTGTGCATGATGCCGAAAATACGCTGGATAAGCATGAAAAAATATAAATATTATACATATATTCCGCATGAAGAAAAACGAGTTATGTTTCCACATTTTTGTTTCTCTTTGTTTCGCGGGCATACGCGCCGGCTGCGTGTTTCCGCAGCGGCACAAAAACAATGCCATTGCGAAACCACGGAGCTGGTCTCCGGTTTCGCAATGGCATTGTTTTTGTGTATGAACTGCATATCCGAACGCTGTGCGGAAAAGCAGATTCCTTTCCGCTGCCCAGATGCCGATGGCTGTTTCAACCGGTGATTTGCGGCAGAAAGCCGTATCTTTTACTCCGCCAGGACCAGCATCTCGTTGGTGATCTCCGTATGGGGCGGAATGGTCAGATAGAGATCATCCGGGTGGGCCTGGGAAAACAGTCCGGCGAGGACGGAAAGTGTGGCCGGAATCTCCCGGTAGCCCAGGCGCAGCGTCTCGGCAGTGCGCATGGTCTCCGCTTCGGCCTCCCGCAGATCGAAGCAGCCGGTATTCAGCAGGGCCACATCGGTATAATGCTGAAACATGGCATCGAAAATTTCCTGCCCGAGCTTTTCGCCGTACTTTTTCTGGGTGTACTGGTATTCCGTCATCAGGTTCCGCTCTCCCCGGATCCAGCCCGCGGTCATAAAATAGACGCCCCGGTACTGCCGGTTATGAACGGTGGGGGAACCCAGCAGCAAGGAGATGCAGTCGTCCATTCTGGGGACCACCAGGCTGTAGTCTCCGGTCCGTACGCCCGCCAGGGCGTTGCCGCAGTAGGCCATAGCCAACAGGACCTGGTCCGTAGGCGGCAGAGCATCCAGCGTTTCCTGGACGGTACGGGTCAGCTTTGCGGGAATATTGTGCAGCCCGGAGGGGATCCAGGTAATGGGAAGCCGCATCTGCTTTTGGGCAAGAATGGTATTGATTTCATCCTGCAGCGTTTGGCAGGCCACGATTTGCTGACGCATGGAAAACCTCCAAATCGATCTTTATATCCATATAGTACGAAAACCCCCGACCATGTGTCAAGGGTTTTCGCGGAGATTACTTCGAGTACCAGCCGTTCTGGGCAATATATTCGCAGGAGGCGATCATATTCTCCGGTGTACCGTCGCTGAAGGACATCAGGGTCTTATCCGTGGAGAAGATGTAGTTTCCTCCGGGGGCCAGGGTATCCAGCAGCTCTTTGCACTTGTCGATGACCTGATCCCGGGTGCCCAGCAGGAGCAGTTCTACGGGCATACCGCCCATAATGACCATTTGCTTGCCGATGGTCTGCTTGATCTTGACCAGGTCGCCCTTTTCAAACAGGCCGACTACCTTGGCGTTTTCCGGAAGCTCCTGCACCAGCTCCAGATAGGGCATCCAGTCGTTTTCCATGAAGAAATACAGGGAATACCCGCGCTTTACGGCCATTTCCTCCACATATTTCTTCATGAAGGGCAGGTAGAGTTTCTGGAAGTCCCTGGGCCGCAGGTAGGTGGGCAGGTGCAGCGGGGAGAACAGGACCTTGCGGTTGGGAGGCGTAGCGGTGTCGTCAAACATCTCCAGCACAAAATCGTACAGCGACATGCAGGCGGCCAGCAGTTCATCGGAGTGGCGGCGCACATCCAGCGAAATGCCTACGAAATCCCGGAGATAGTCCAGAACAATGTCGGGAGCCAGGAAGTTTGTGCCCCGGACAATAATGGGCAGACCCAGTTCCTTTTCGATGCGGGCATTGGCGGAGCTGTTGTACTTGATATAGTCCATATAGTCCTTGTACGCCTGCTTGATGATGTCGACCTTTTTTTCAAGGGGTGCCTGGAAGGTGGAAAACTTCCGGGGGATCAGGACGTTGGCAAAGAATTCCATAGGATTCTGCGCCAGCAGGGAATATTCCTGAGGCTCCATCAGGTGGCCGTGGCCGCCCTTGATCTGTACACCCTTGTCGGAAACGGTATAGATGCCCTCGCCGATCTTTTCGGCCATGCGGATGGGCAGCGTGTTGGAGGTACTCAGCAGGCCGTCCATGGGGACATTGTCGTTCAGGTGCTTGGCGGCCTGGAAAATGGCGTCCGGATCCTCCACAAAGGCCTTTTTGATGCTGACGTCCGCATAATGGTACATCCAGGTGTTCATATTGGGGATGATCGGGACCCGGTCGGGAATCCTGCGGCTGAGAACATCGTCAAATCGGGTCAGACGCTGCTCGTAAAGTTCTGCTGTATTCATGCGGTCACACTCCCTTTCAGATTCGGGTGATAATCAGGTAGATCAGCTTTTTCATGGTTTTCATAACGGTCTCTTCATCGACGCCCTTTTCCTGGGCGATCTGCTTTGCAGCAGTCTCAAAGGCTTTCAGGGTGTCGCCCTTCAGGGAATCAGCAATTTCTGCCATGGGGATATCTCCTTTCTTGCATGCGAAAAATGGATGGGGGTCAGCGGAACAGCAGCTGTGCCATGGGCCAGAAGATCAGCATGACGCTGATATACATCAGCAGGATCAGCAGCAGGCTGTATTTCATGGTTTCGCTGCCGGTGACGACGCCGTCCTTCTGTGCCAGTGCAACGAAGCCGGAGCCGCCGGGGGTCGCAATGCCCATGTTGCAGAGCATGGCCACAAGAACGCCGTAGGCGGTGACATAACCAACGGAGGAGATGCTCAGCAGCGCCGGGACACAGACCGTAATGCCTACAATGCCGGTAACGCCGTTGGATACAAAGTTTGTGGCAAAGATCACCAGGAACAGGAATACGGCCGCCAGAACGCCCGCGGACAGGCTGCCGGTCAGCGGAGCCACCAGCGCCTTCAGGAAGACGTTAATGCCGCCGGATTCCATGCTGAAAACGGACGCGTACAGGAAGATGCAGGCGATGAAGATAACGGTGGACCAGTGGATCTTCTTAATGGCGGTTTCGTACTTCAGCACAGGCTCTCCGTCTACGGTAATGGCGCAGACGATGGCTACGGCGATGAGGGAGGGAACGGAGGCGCCTACGGCCTTGAATTTGGCGGCAAGCTCCGGGAAGGGGCCGAGGAAGTCGGGCAGCAGCCAGAAAATAATCAGCGCAATATAGACGATCAGGGAGATCTTGCCCTTGGTGCTCAGAGGCTGCAGCTCCTTGCGGCGCTCGGCCACGTCATAGGCATCGAATCTGGTGCAGTCAGGCTTGATAACAAAGCGGATAATCAGCAGCGTCAGGCCCAGCGTGACCAGGGAGAGGGGAATGCCGATGGCCATATAGCGCAGCCAGGAAACGGACTGCTCGGTGATCTTGGCCATGGAGTTCAGCATCAGCAGGGGAACAGGATGGCCGATAGGCGTAGCCGCGTTGCCCACGCATGTTACCCACAGCACGCCCAGATACAGCGCCTTGGAGAATTTGTCCTCCTTGGTATAGCCCAGACTGTCCAGAATGGATTTTGCCAGCGCCCAGAAGATAATTGCCACCGCGGTGGCTTCCATGAAGTAGGTGATAAACAGATTGGCCAGCAGGAACATGAACAGGAACATATAGGGACGCTTGCTGACGATGTTCCGGCTGATAAACCAATTGGCGATGAGCTTGGTAACGCCGTTCTCTTCCAATGCGACGCACAGAATCAGCGTACCGATGACAATTACGGCGGTGGAGTTGCCGAAGGAGTTGCCCAGAATGGTATTGGCGGGGGCAATGCCGGTAAAGGCCAGCAGGCCGATGGAGAGCATACTGGTCCACCCGGAGCCGTAGGTGATCCACAGGTAGATGGTAGCAATGAACAGCGACAGCGCGGAAGCACCGGCGGCTGTCAGCCCCATATCCTGGCAGTTCCCCAAAATCAGGCGGAGGACCAAGAACACCAGCGCCGCAATCAGAATATGGATTTGCTTTGACTTTGTTTTCATAATTTGCTTCTCCCTTCTATCCTGATGGAAATTTTACTTCCCGTCAGCCCATGCCCGGCAGACCTGAACGGTCTTCTGAGGGCTATGGGCCCACTCGTCCGCACCTGTGAGCTGGCAGGCAGCCTCGCTGACGGGCGCGCCGCCGATAATGACCTTTACATCGTCCAGTCCCGCGGCTTTCAGCGCCTCGACCGTGGCTTTCATGGAGTCGATGGCCAGCGTCAGAACGCCGGAGAGCGCCACGATCTTGATATTTTCCGCTTTGGCGGTATCCACGATTTTCTCCACAGGGGTATCAATGCCCAGATCCAGCACTTCAAAGCCGCCGGCTTCCAGCATGGAGCGGACAATGTTTTTGCCGATGTCGTGCAGATCGTCCTTGACGGTGCAGAGGATCATCCGGGTCTTCTGACCACCAGCTTCGCCGCTGACCAGGGCGGACTTCAGAATGTCCACGGCTTCCGTCATAAGCTCCCCCGCATAGATCAGGTCGCCTACAAAATACTCGCCGCTTTCATACTGCGCGCCCACCAGCTCCATGCCTTTCTGGCATGCCTCCATGGCCTGGGGCGCTTCCTTTCCGCCTTCCTCCATGACCTGGCGCAGAGTTTCCATGACGGTATCTTCGTCCAGATCGCCCATAGCGGCTGCCAATGCTTTGAAATCTACCATAATAAGTGCCTCCTTATCCTTTTTTCGCGCCGATCTTTCCGGCGCGGTATGCACGGTTGTATTTTCTGCCGCCCTTGTCCTTCATGCAAAGGGCTTCGCAGGCGTAAATGGTGCTCATCATGTCCACATTGCAGGGGTCCAGGATCGCGGAATCCAGGCCGGCGGCAATGGCGTAGGCCATGCAGTTGGCGTTGATGTATTTCCGGGCTGGCATCTCGAAGCTGATGTTGGAAATGGCGCCGGTGACTTTGACCTCCGGGGCATAGGCATGGATGCCGGCGATGCAGGTTTCAAAATCCTTCATGGCGGAGGGCATGGTGGACAGGGCCATGACGCAGGGGTCTATGTGCAGATTGGAAAGCTTCACGCCGTAGTGGTCCGCCTTGTCAATGATCCGTTTGGCAATATCCAGCTTTTTCCGGGGATCGGCAGGAATGCCACTCTGGTCGCAGGTCAGACCCACCACGTTCCAGTCCGTTCCGGCAATGATGGGGAAGATGGTTTCGCACTTGGTTCCTTCCTCGTTGACGGAGTTTACCATTCCGGGCCGGGAAACATGTCCCTCCTCCAGGATGCGGGCCAGCAGTCTGGCGTTGGGGCTGTCAATACAGATGGGGACCTCCGTGACGGCCTGGATCTCCCGGATCATCCAGACCATGGCATCGTATTCCTCTTCCGGAGAAGTGCTGGGGGCACAGTCCAGAAAGTGGGAACCGGCCTCCGCCTGGGCCATTGCCCGGGCGCGTATCAGCTCGCTGCTGCGTTCGGCAATGGCGGCCTTGACAATGGGAATGGCCCCGTTCAGTTTTTCGCCGATGATAATCATGTCTATCACTCCCTGATGTATGTTGCAAGATAGTCAGTCTTCTTGAACGAACAACTTGTCCGTACAAGAAGACTGTAGACCAAACAGAACCATTTGTCAATGGGAAAAGTGGGAAAACAGAAAACTTCTACATTTTATAAGAAAATGCGCGCTGCCTTTTGGCGGTTTTAACGAAAAGCCAGGAGAATCCTTTCTTGACTAATCCTGTCGGACCCCCTATAATACAATCAGGAGGGAAGATTATGCTGCAAAATGAGTTGATAGAAGCGATCGCCGCCCTGGATGAGAGCCGCTGCATCTCCATTACGGAGGCCCTGGTGGCGGCCGGAGCGACGGCGGAAGAGATTTTTCCTCTGGTCAGCAGAGGCGTTGCATTGGTAGGCGACAAGTTTGCCGCCGGTGAGTTCTTTATCGGGGATCTGATCGTCTCCGGTATGCTGGTACGGACCATTATCTCCCTGCTGCCCTCAAAGCCCCATGGGACGGCTTCCAACTGCCTGGGCCGTGTGGTGATCGGCGTGGCGGAAGGGGATATTCACGACATCGGCAAGGACATTGTTACAAGCATCCTGCGGGTCGAGGGCTTTGAGGTCATCGACCTGGGTGTGGATGTGCAGCCCAGCAGGTTTGTGTACGCGGTCAGGAACTACAGACCCAATATTCTGCTTATCAGCGGCCTGATGAACTGTACGCTGGAATGTATGCGCGCGGTGATCTGGCTGCTGGAGGAGGACGGACTGCGGGACCAGCTGGCCATTGCGGTGGGCGGCGGTGCGGTCCGTGAGACCACCGCCGCACTGGTAGGGGCGGATGCCGCCTATTCGGACCCAATCGATACGCTGCAATTCTGCATCGATGCCATTGCAAAGGGGCGTGGAGCCGGTGAGTAAGGGAAAGCTTCCGGTATATCTTCAGATCGCGGGGCAGTTCCGGGAAAAAATCGTAAGTGGGTGCCTGAATCCGGGGGATATGCTGCCTTCGGAGAGCAGCCTGTGCAGTGAATACGGAATCAGCCGGGATACGGCCCGGAAGAGTCTGCAGGAGCTGGAAAAAGAAGGGTTGGTGTTTGTCCGGCCCAAGATCGGGTATTTTGTCTGCTCTCCCAAGCACGCGGATGTGGCGCTGCGCTTTCCGGAGGCCATTCCCGGGTGTACGACTTCGTACCTGGATATCAATGGCCGGCTGCCGGACAAGGAGGTACGGGAGGCGCTGGGTCTGAGTGAGAACAGCAAGGTGCTGGAATTTACGCAGCTGATCCGCAGCGCGGAGGGCGCACCGGTGGGCATCGATGTGAAATACATGCCTTATCGCCGGTCCTACCCGTCCGTGGAAAGCGAAATGCGTTTCGCGGTGTTCCCGGATATTACCATGCCCCATGTAACGCCTTATGCCTATTACACGGAATTCACGATCTCCGCGGCTGCCGCCAGCGGAAAGCAGGCAGAAATTTTGCAGTGCGTGGAAAAAACGCCTCTGCTGCTGATCCGCCGCCTGATGATCGAGCGCGGCGGGAAGCGGATTGCCTACGCCCTGCGGTATCTGCTGCCGGAGTATGGCTGCCTGTTTGGCAGTTCCGGCTACGTAAACGAGGACGGCGGCTTTCCGAAGAACGAGGCCAAACCATAAAAGCAGGTCCTTTTCTGGGAGGACCTGCTTTTCTTGTCCTTGCTATTTTCGCCGGATACCGATATAATGGACGCAAATACCGCAAAGTACAGGAGGTTATGAATATGAATGAACGCTGGGATCTGACGCCGCTTTACAAGGGCCTGGACGCGCCGGAATTTTCCGCCGATCTGGAAAGTCTGGAAGCCGCGGTGAAAGCGCTGGAGGCATTTGCAAAGACGCTGCCGAGAGAAGACCACGCCCAGGCGCTGCTGGAAGCACTGGACCTGGAGGAACGGCTGGAAGAGCTGGTATATAAGCTGGCGGGCTATGCCAGCCTGGTACAGGCGGCGGATACCCGGAACAGCCGGGCTATGTCCGCCATGGGCCGGATCGATGGGCTGTACGCGGCGGCCGCCGCGCCTGTGGCCGCCATCAAGGCATGGATCGGCGGTCTGGAGGACCTGGACGCACTGACGGAGCGGGACGGAAAGCTGCGGGACTATGCCTATCTTCTGAAGCGGGACCGGAAGGACAAGATCCATCAGCTGCCCGGCATCGGCGAGGAAGTGGCGGCGAAGCTGAGCCGCAGCGACGCCTGGGCGGATATGCACCAGCATCTCACCAGCACCGTGGCCGTCACCTACCGGGGGGAGACCACCAATCTGTCCGCCATCCGGAATCTGGCCTACTCCGACGACGCCGCCGTCCGGAAGGACGCCTACGAGGCAGAGCTTCAATGCTACGACGCCATCAAGGACCCTGTGGCCTTTGCCTTGAACTCTCTGAAGCTGAAGACCATCACCATGGCCCAGCTCCGGGGCTATGAATTCCCCCTGGATATGGTCCTGCAAAACTGCGACATGCGCCGGGATACCCTGGACGCCATGTTTGCGGCCATGGACGAGTACCTGCCCAGGTTCTGGCAGTATCTGCGGGCAAAGGGCAAGCTCCTGGGCCACGAGAACGGCCTGCCCTGGTATGATCTGTTTGCCCCTGTGGGAAAGTCCAGCCGGACCTTCACCACCCAGCAGGCCAGAGACTACCTGGTGGAGCTGTTCTCCCGGTTCGATGAAGCGGAATCCCGGATGATCGCCCGGGCCTTTGACAACGCCTGGATCGATTTCTTCCCCAGGGACGGCAAGGCCGGCGGCGCGTTCTGCGCCGGGGTGGAATGGCTGGGCGAGAGCCGGATCCTGACCAACTTTGACGGCCAGATGGGCGATGTGGTCACGCTGGCCCATGAGCTGGGCCACGCGTTCCACAATGAGAATATCCGGGCCCACCGTCCCCTGAACAGGGACTACTCCATGCCCGTAGCCGAGACCGCCTCCACCTTCAACGAGTGCGTGGTCATGGCCTCCGCCATCGGCGACGCGGCGGACGATGCCGAGAGAATGGCCCTCATTGAATCTCAGCTGTCCGATGCCACCCAGGTCATCTGCGATATCTATTCCCGGTTCCGCTTCGAGCGGGAGGTATTCCAGCGCCGGGAGCAGGAATTCCTGAACGCCGACGCCCTGTGCGACATTATGCTTCGCGCCCAGAAGGCCTCCTACGGCGACGGCCTGGATGAAAATATCCTGCACCCCTATATGTGGGTCTGCAAGAGCCACTACTACGGTTCCACCTATTATAACTTCCCCTATGCCTTCGGCGCCCTCTTCGCCCGGGGCCTGTACGCCCAGTACGAGAAGGAAGGAGCCGCCTTTGTGCCCAAGTACAAGAAGCTGCTCTACACCACCACCGTTGCCTCCGCCGAGGACACCGCCAAGGTGGCGGGCATTGACCTGACCGACAAGAACTTCTGGCGGGGCGCTCTGGATATCATTGCCAGGCAGATCGACCTGTTCTGTGACCTGGCGCGGAAAGCGTAAAGCGGAGGATTGCCATGGATTTTGATTTTACTTCCATCATGGACCGCCGCGGGAAGGACGCCATCGCCGTAGACGGCGTGGGCCATCCCGGGGCCCCCGGCGCGCCCAAGGCGGGCTTTGATGTGATCCCCATGTGGGTGGCGGACATGAATTTTCCAACCTGCCCCACCATCCAGGAGGCCATCATTGCCCGGACCCGGCACCCGGCTTTCGGCTATTTCGACCCCACAGAGGAATACTACGATTCCATTATCCGCTGGCAGAGTACCCGAAACGGCGTCCAGGGCCTGGCCAAGGAGCACATCGGCTACGAAAACGGCGTTCTTGGCGGCGTCATCAGCGCTCTGAACTGCGTGTGCTCCCGGGGCGATAAGGTTCTGGTCCACAGCCCCACCTATATCGGCTTTACCTTCAGCCTGGAAAACAACGGCTACAAGCTGGTCCATTCGCCCCTGGTTCTGGACGAGCAGAACATATGGCGCATGGACTTCGAGGACATGGAACGCCGGCTCCGGGAAGAGCGCATCCACGCCGCCATCCTCTGTAATCCCCACAACCCCTGCGGCAGGGTCTGGGAGAAATGGGAGCTGGAAAAGGCCATGGAGCTGTTCCGGAAATACGATGTTTACGTCATTTCCGATGAGATATGGTCCGATCTCATTCTGGAGGGCAATCGACACACCCCCACCCAATCCGTCAGCGAGGACGCCCGGAACCGGGTCTGCGCTTTCTATGCCCCCAGCAAGACATTCAATCTGGCGGGCCTTATCGGCAGCTACCATATCTGCTACAACAATTGGTGGCGGGACAGGCTGGAAAAGGAAAGCTCCCTGTGTCACTACAACTCCATGAACGTGCTGTCCATGCACGCCCTGATCGGGGCTTACAGGCCCGAGGGCCAGGCCTGGACGGACGCGCTGTGCCGGGTGCTGACCGGGAACATTGACTTCGCCGTGAATTATATCCGGGACCGTTTCGACGGTGTCGCCGTCAGCAAACCCCAGGGGACCTATATGCTCTTCGTAGACTGCACCGAATGGTGCGCCAGACACGGAAAGACCATTGAGGACGTGGAGAAAGCCTGCTGGGATGTAGGCGTAGCCGTTCAGGACGGTCGGATGTTCCATGGAAAATGCCATATCCGCATGAATCTGGCCCTGCCCCTGACCCGGGTACAGGAGGCTTTCCGGCGGATGGACAAGTACGTTTTCAATCCGGAGGTATAAGCTATGGCGTTGCTGGAAGTGACCTTTTCCTCCCAATGCCTGGGCCGGACCGTGCCCATGACCGTGATTCTGCCCACGGACAAGCAGCCCATGCCCGGCCAGCAGCCCCGGCCCCGGGATCTGCCCTATAAGACCCTGTATCTGCTGCATGGGGTCTACGGCAGCTGCGGGGATTGGCTCTGCGGCACCCGGATCCGCCGGTGGGCCGAGGCCCGGAACCTGGCGGTGGTTATGCCCAGCGGGGAGAACAGCATGTACCTGGATAACCCTGCCGCGGCCTTTGGAGAATTCATCGGCCGGGAACTGGTGGACTTCACCCGACAGACCTTCCCGCTGTCCTCAAAGCGGGAGGACACCTATATCGGCGGATTGTCCATGGGCGGCTTCGGGGCGCTGCGCAACGGGCTGAAATACCACGAGATCTTCGGGGCCGTCATTGCCCTGTCCGCCGTGGCCATGCTGGACCAGGATATTCTGACCCCGGCGGAAAATTCCACCCTGCCCATTGACCGGATGGCCGTCCGCCATTGGCTTTATGGGGAGGATCTGGCCGCCGCGCTGGAAAGCGACAAAAATCCCGCCTGGCTGGTGAAAAAACTGGCAGAGGAAAAAGCGGAGTTCCCGGCCATCTATATGGCCTGTGGGGAATCGGACTTTTTGCTGGAAAAGAACAGGGCCTTCCACGCGCTGCTCCAGGCATATGACATTCCCCATACCTTCGAGCTTGGCCCCGGCTCCCACGAATGGGACTTCTGGGACCGGTATATTCTCAAAGCCCTGGACTGGCTTCCTCTGGAAACCGCCGCCGAGGGCCGTGGCAGCGGGAACGTGCTCTGACGCCGTTCCCCGCGGCAGCCGGCCTTTCCGCTGCATAAAAAGGGGCTGTCTCCTTATCACAAAAGCCGCCGCGGTCCTTTGTGGCCGCGGCGGCAATGATTCTTTTTGAAAAACGGGGGAGAATCGCTTCTCCCCCGAGAACACGCAGGGATTCTTTGGAGGGCAATCTGTCAAAAATGGTAAGGGGGAAACCACATATACAGCACCAAAGGATCGAAAAAACCGCGGCAGTCAACATCACTGCCGCAGCCGTTTTTCTGCGCCAAAAGCTGCCCACGCCCCGTACTTGCAGGACCGGACACACACAAACCGCCTCAGCAGGTATCCTGGCTTGCGCATCCGCAGCCCACGGCAGCGTCTTCTCGGAAAGAATCCAATGACTGGCTTTCGCCTGATGCCGGGGCCTCCGCGCTTACAGTGGCGGTACCGCTCGGGATTTTCACCCGATTCCCTATTCTCCCCCTGAGCCCGGACGGCTCGGAGGCACTGAAACAGCTATTCACTTTCACGGATATTCTACCACAGCCCATGCGCAATGTCAACAAGTAAGCCGCAAAAGAAGCGAATTTCTTTGAACCGGGAGGTCAATGCCCCGCCTGCCGCGCGAAGTCCAGCAGCGCCTCCCGCGTATTGGGAATCCGCTCGTCCAGCACCGCCTCCAGAAGATCCCGCAGGCATTCGCCAACGGCAGGCCCCCGGAGACCCAGCTCTATCAGATCGCAGCCCCGGACCGCCAGATCCTTCAGCTTCAGACAGCTGTTTTCCGCCTGAATTTCCCGCAGAGTCCGCCAGACGGCGGCGTAGCCCGTCCCTTCCCCAGGCACGCCCTTGCTGCCCATGTCCGCCTGCTGCAAATACAGCAGCTTTTCCACCGTTTCATAGCCCCAGCGGCTGATATACCGGCGCAGCAGCCGTTTGTCCGGGGTCAGCCGGGTCATGTGCTGCCGGATCAGCAGCACCGCCTGCTCCCGCAGGGCATTCGGCGCTTTCAGGCGGCGGAGGATCCCTTCCGCCATCTCCGCGCCGACCCCGGCGTGACCGTAGAAATGGCCCCGGCCGGTTTCGTCCCGGGTGAAGGTGGGGATCTTGCCCACATCGTGCAGCAGCGCCGCCCAGCGCAGGGTCGTGTCTCCCGGGACACCCTCCACCACATGGGCGATATGGGTATAGAGGTCAAATTTGTGGTGGGGCGAATGCTGGTCAAAATCCACGGTGTCCCGCAGCTCCGGGATCACCCGGGTGACAATGGGGGCGTAACGCTTCAGCGCCTCCGCCGTGATCTTCGGCAGGAAGCCGCAGAATTCGGAAAACACCCGCTCCCTTGCCAGATGGTCCAGCAGCGGGGTCAAGATAAGCATGGCATCCAGCGTTTCCGGTTCCGGCGTCAGACCATAGGTGACGGAGAAACGGACGCCTCTGAGAATGCGCAGAGCATCCTCCCGGAACCGGCTCTCCGGATTCCCGACCGTCCGCAGAATACCCGCTTTCAGGTCCTCCGCGCCGCCGAAGGGATCCACCAGCCCCCGGACGGGGGAATAGGCCATGGCGTTTACCGTAAAATCCCGGCGGGATAAGTCCCGGCGGATATCCGTAACAAAATCCACCCGGTCCGGGTGACGGTTGTCGGCGTAAGTTCCTTCGGCCCGGAAGGTGGTAATCTCCACCACGCCGGAGGGCGTAACGACCCCAACGGTGCCGTGCTTTTCTCCGGCCAGCACCAGGGGAGAATCGCAAAACAGCGCCTCCAGCTGTTCGGGCCTGGCGGCGCTGCAAAGGTCAAAATCATGGGGCGTCCGGCCCAGCAGCCAGTCCCGGACGCAGCCGCCTACGCAGTAAGTCTCAAAACCCGCGTTTTCCAGGCGGTCCATGCAGGCGCCCACGTCCTTGGGAATCAGCATAGCCCTTCCTCCCCGGAGAGCACGTCCAGCATGACGCCGCAGGCCATCAGCGTGTAGAAGGGCAGCGGCGCTCTGCCGGCGCCCGCCGTCAGGCAGAAGAAGCCGGCCAGCAGCCCCAGCCGGAAATGACGGGAGGCCTTTTGAGTTATGCCGGCATCCCTGGCAGCGCGCTGATAGGCGCAGCCCGCCAGGCAGAGACTGGCCAGCAGGGAAAACAGGTAGTCCATCATCTGGGGTTCCCGGCTCCAGGTCTGGTAAGCGGCCACCAGCCGCAGCACCAGCACGCAGCAGACCACGGCCCAGGTCCCGGGGACGGGCTTTTTCCCCTTCCATGTCCGGACGCCTGTTATAATCAGGAGCACCGCGGTCAGGGGGGCGGCCAGCTTCAGGAGCTTCAGCAGAATGGCAAAACCGTTCGTCAGGTCCTGGGCCGCAAAGAGCAGGCCCACCGCCGTGTAGAGACAGCCCAAAGGCTTTACCCAGGGCTTGGGCGTCCGCACCACCGGCCTGGCGGCCAACGTCAGCGCCGCCGCAGCCAGGGTCAGCACCCACAGCGCAATCTCCAGCGGGTGCATCCGCGGCAGCAGCCCCCGGTCGTCTACCGCCACGGCATACAGCAGCCGCCGCAGAAAAAACCCGGCCACGCCCAGGGCAAAGACATAATATCCAAATTTGTCCTTTTTCATGGAAAACTCCTTTAGGCCTTGCAAATCAGAGATTTGCAAGGCAATTGACAATGAACAGTTGACAGTTGACAATTTAGGTATTTCCTTCGGAAATGAATTGAAAATTCAGATTTGTCCCGAAGGGGCACCACAATTGTCAATTGTTCACTGTCAATTGTCAATTCATTCTTGTGAAGAGCGTTGATTTTCAGCGAACCATAGCAATTCCGCCCACCACCGCGGCAAGGACCGGCTGGTGGAGCAGATAGATGAGCAGACTGTTCCGGCCCATCCATTGCAGGAATTTCGCGGGCGGGTTTTCTCTGGGGAACCGGCTTGCCCCTTCGGCGTAGAGCTTCCGGCCCAGAACCGCGCCCACCAGAAAATAGCCCAGGTTGGGAAACAGGGGGAAATAGTCCGAGGAGGCGAAGCCATAGGGGGCGAAGCCCAGAACGGTCAGCCAGGGGAAGGAGAAGGCGGTCCCCCGGAGCCACAGGCCCAGACCGATCATTGCGGCGGCCAAAGCGAACAGCAACCAGTTCTTCGCCCTCCGGAACAGGGGCCAGAGCATCATGCAGCAGCCAAGGCACTGGAGAACGCCGAAGTAAATAATGATATCTTTTCCGGCAAAATCCAGAAGATACATGCCGACCGTCACACCGGTACACAGAAAGCCGCAGCAGAACACCTGGAAGCCCCGTTTTACCGGGTGACTCCCCAGTGTCACGCTGATGCCGGAGATCAGCAGGAAGATGGCTCCATAGTTATTCTTAAACAGCTGATACCACACTGGATTCCAGTCCCAGAGGCCGAACAGCTCCACGACGTCGTAGTGCAGATGAATGAGGATCATGCCGATCAGGGCAGCGCCCCGGGCGGCGTCCAGCTCCCAGACGCGTTTTTTCATTTGGCGGCGACTGCGGCGTTGGCTTCCTCTTCCAGTACCCGGTAGGCCACCTTGCCCACCAGCGTCTTGGGCAGCTCCTTGCGGAACTCGATCTCCCGGGGCATGGCGTACTTGGCGATGCGGCCGGAGCAATAGTCCAGAATTTCCTTTTTCAGCTCTTCCGTAGGCTCCACGCCGGGCATGGGCACCACGTAGGCCTTGACCTTCTGGACCCGGTAGGGATCCTTCACGCCGATCACGCAGCTGAGCAGCACTTTTTCGTGGCCATCGATGATGTTTTCCAGCTGAGAGGGGTAGACATTGTAGCCGGAGGTGACGATCATGCGCTTGATGCGCTGCCGGAAGTACACGAAGCCGTCCTGATCCATGTGGCCCAGGTCGCCGGTGTGCAGCCAGATACGGCCGTCATAATGGCGGCGCAGGGTCTGCCTCGTCTCCTCGGGGTTATCCATATAGCCCAGCATGACCGTGGGGCCGGAGATGCAGATCTCGCCCTCAATGTTGGCTTCCACCTCGTTGGTGGTGCCGGGCTCCACGATCTTATAGAAGGTATCGGGGAAGGGCACACCGATGGAGCCCTGACGGGCGTAATCTTTGGGGGTCAGGCAGGAGGCGGTGACGCACTCGGTGGTGCCGTAGCCCTCCCGGATCTGTTCAGAGCAGCCGTGGTCCTTCAGGAAAGCGTCTACCTTCCGCTTCAGCTCAGGGGACAGGCTGTCGCCGCCGGAGAAGATGCCCTTCAGGAAGCTCAGATCCACGCCCTCCAGATTTTCCGCCCGCAGCAGGGCCTCGAACAGCGTGGGAACGCCGGGAATCAGGTTGGGCTTCTGCTTGACCAGGGTCTCGGCATAGATCTTGACGTTGAACTGGGGGATGAGGATGCAGGTTCCGCCGGCGATCAGCGCCGTATGGATGCCGATGCCCATGCCGAAGCCATGGAATACGGGCATGACGGAGAGCATCTTCATATCGGAGATCTCGTCCATGGTGAAGCCGGAGGCGGCGATGGTCTGTAAGCCCAGGGCGTTGAAGTTCAGGTTGGAGAGCATAATGCCCTTGGTGGTGCCGGTGGTGCCGCCGGAATAGAGGATGGCCCCGCACTCGTCATAGCGGTTTTCAATGGGGGGCAGCTTTACGTCTTTTCCGGCCCGGACCATGTCGTACCACAGGGTATAGCCGGTCTTCGGCAGCTTTTTCACCGCCCGGGCGGCCTTGGTCATGGGGTAGAGCACATTCAGAGGAATGGGCAGCTCGTCCGCCACCTTGGCGATCAGGATCTTTGTGGGGTTCTCCAGCTGAGGCTGGATGGAGGCCACCTTCTCATAGAACTGATCCAGGGTCAGAATAGCCTTGCTCTTGGAGAAATTCAGGTAAAAGGCGATCTCCTGGGCGGCGGACAGAGGGTGGATCATATTGGAAATGGCCCCGATGCGGTTCAGCGCGTAAAAGCAGTCCAGGGCCTGAGGGGTGTTGGCCATGCAGATGGTCACCTTGTCGCCCTTGCGGATACCCATTTTGTACAGGCCCTTGGCGGCGGCTTCAATGCGCTTCATGAATTCGGGATAGGTGGTCTTTTTTCCCATGAAAACATAGGCCACATGATCCGGCTTCCGCTTGGCGGCGGAGGCGATCATTTCGTACATGGTCTTATGGGGATATTCCAAAGAGGCGGGCGTAGCGCCGTAATATTTCAGCCAGGGTGCGGATGCGGATAAACCCATCGTATGTTATTCCTTTCTGTTTTGCATAGATAGGCCCAGTATACCATAGTTTCTATGGAATTTCTACCCTCTGCCAAAAATTTCTACGGCCGGGAGACCGAAAAGACAGAATTTTCTCTTGTAAATGCCTTGTAAAGTCAGGAGAATGGGGGTATAATAAATGGGTTAAGAACAGTAAAAAGCCTTCCCCTGGGGCGGCGCGTCGCGCAGCGAATCTGATGAATATAGCTGCCAGTGGCAGCTATACCATAAAAAGTGATGGTGGCCCGCCGATAGGCGGGGCGGATGAGGGGCGGGTCGCGGTGTCGATAATGCAAGTGCTCCGCAACTATGTTCTGGCCAACAAGGACGTGCCTGCGTAAGCTGGGCCCGCATTGGTCCTGCTTGCCGCCCCTCATCAGTCACGGTCCAAAGGGCCGCGACAGCTTCCCCCAGGGGAAGCCTTGGAATACGTTCCACTGGAGGAATTTTCATGCTTTTAGGTTCCATTACCGTTCTTGCCGCAGTATTCGCGGCGCTTACCTGCGTGCTCGGCAGCTTTACCGGGGCGGCGGTCGTTTTCGGCACCCTGGGGTGCTTCGCGGGATACTGGCTGGGGCTGCTTCTCATAGCTTTCGCGGTCCTCTGGGTCTCCTGCGCCATGGTAGACATTTCAAAGCCCCAGGAGCATGACTCCAAATACTTCCGATGGCTCGTGAGGCTTTACATACCCGCCATTTTCTCTCTGCTGCGGATGGACATTCAGAAGGAAGGTCTGGAAAAGCTCCCCCAGGACGGAAGGTTTCTGCTGGTTTGCAACCACCTGAACATTCTGGACCCTGTGCTCCTGCTGGGCTGCTTCCCTCAGTGCCAGCTGGCCTTTATCTCCAAGCGGGAAAACGCGGATATGTTCCTTATCGGCAAAATCATGCACCGGCTCATGTGCCAGATGATCAACCGGGAGAACGACCGGGAGGCTTTGAAGACCATTATTCGCTGCATCCAGATGATCCGGGAGGACGAGGTCAGCGTGGCCGTATTCCCTGAGGGCTATACCAGCCGGGATGTGAAGCTCCATCATTTCCGTTCCGGCGTCTTCAAAATCGCCACCAAAACCCAGGTGCCCGTTGTGCTGTGTACCGTGAAGAATACCCAGAATGTTTTCCACAACGCCAAACGTCTGAAGAAAACCACCGTGCCCCTGCATGTGGTGGATGTGATCCGGCCGGAGACCTTCCAGGGCCGCACCGCCGTGGACATCGCCCAGGAGGCCTACGGCAAAATGCTTGCCGACCTGGGCCCGGACTTTGTGCCGGCGGAAGAAACGGAATAAATGTTTTCTGCCGGACTTGCGTTCCGGCAGAAAGTTTGCGTATTTACAAGCAGGTAAAAATATGGAAGAGAAAAACGATATGACAACAACAAAGCGCCGGGCATGGGCAGTGGCCTGCCTGGCTGCTGTGGTAGCGGCCATGACGGGATACCTTCTGATCCGCCCGGCGCTGACCCGTGAAGCGATTTGCGGAATTCAAGAACATGTGCATACGGATTTGTGTTATACGCAGATGCCGGAGGCGCGGACCCATACGCATACGGAGGACTGCTGCGACGCGGAGGGGAATCTTGTCTGTGAGATTCCGGAAACGCCGGAATTGCCGCTGACCTGTACCGTTGCGGACCCGGACCATGTCCACGGTCCCCGCTGCTACGGAACGTGGGCCCTGTCCTGTGGTGTGGAAGAACACGTACATACGGAATCGTGCTATTCTGTGGAAGAACCGGAGGAAACGATGCCATCGGAAGAGACCGCCGGAGCATCCGAAGAGGCAGTTGCAGCCCCCTCGGAGACGGAAGCATCCCCGGACGAAGCAGAGACGGTTCCCGATGGGACGGACGCGCCGCCCGAGGATGCACCGGATCCAGAGGCAGAGGATGCGGCCGCCTAGGCCGGGGAGACCGCGTAGGAAGCCGCCCAGGGCGGCCTGACGGCATCCCTGCTGTATGGCGACCAGCAGTCCCAGGACCGGCACCCCGATGGCGTCGGCTACTATACCCATACCAATATGTCCGGCTACCTCAGGCTGGAGCCCAGCGGGCTGGAAAGCGACCTGATGGATGTTACCGTTACGCTCTCGATCCCTAAACAGTATGTTGAAAAGGATTCCATCAACATTTCGCCCTTCAATACGAATTCCTCTTCTACGGAGTATGAGATCCTGCCGGTGGAGGAGGACACCGAAAATTACTATGCCCGCATCCACTTTACGACCTACGACAAGACCCAGACGCTGGTGCTGCCCTTTGTGCTCAGCTTTTTGGACGATGTGGTGCCGGATAATTACGCGCTGCCCGTTACCGCGTCGGTCTCCGGCGGGAGCACCACCGAGCCCAATATTTATAAGCCCCTGTATAAGGAATGGGGCATTGAAAAATTCGTCAATTCCAACCGCCATCGGGAGTTCGCGGTAGATGGTGCGGAAGTCGTCGTCACGCCCCTGGAGGAGGGCGGGAATCCCTACCTGGATGACCTTACCTATGTGGATTTCGCCTTTATCGTCAACGGCTGTACGTATGAGGGCGCGAATCTTGGTGACTGGCGTGATGCCTGCGAGGTCACGCTGACGGACCCGCTGCCCCGATATACGGACAGGGACGGAAACACCCGTATTGCGGTGTTTGACGCGGAGAAAAACCCCGGCTGGACGCTCAGCGACGACGGAACATCCGTTTCCAAAACTTATCATGGCACAAGATCCGGAGATGTGCTGACGCAGATCTACAACGACAAGCTGAGCCTGCGCTTCCCCGGCCTCAGGTTTGAAACGGTGGCGAATGATCTGGTTGCGGACCTGAATAACACCGTGCGTCTTATCGCCGTTCCGAGCAACGCAAGCGAAGGGGAGACCCGCCCCGAGGCGGGGGATTCGCTCCGCTTCCGCATGACCAGCGACCCCAGCACAGACGGCAGATTTTCCAAATGGGCCACGAAGGGGGACATCTATGATGTGGACGCCTACAAGACCAACCCCTACCCGTGGCGTGTTACCCTGCACAACGATCAGAAAAGGCTCTATGTCAATAGTTGGGGTAGAGACAAAACGCAAATAATTGGGTCATGTATGGCAGAACAGAATTCTTTTTCTGAAATTTGAGAAGTTCCGCATACCGAA